>DATHOA010000195.1:0-15679 GCA_035485475.1 Steroidobacteraceae bacterium
GCGCGCCATGATGTCGCGCGCCGCATCGACTGCGGCATGCTGGCCAAATGGGTCACGGAGCATCGGCTCGAGGATTGGGAGGCGGCCGACATTGCGGTCGACCTGGCCTATAACCTCGCCAAGAAGGCCTATCGACTGTGATCGATGCGTACGACGTGGCCATCATCGGGGCGGGCCACAATGGCCTGACCTGCGCCTGTTACCTGGCGCGCAGCGGGCTGAAGGTTGGCGTATTTGAAAGCCGCGGCATTGCCGGCGGGGCCGCCGTCACCGAAGAATTCCACCCCGGATTCCGTAACTCTACCGCCAGCTATACCGTGAGCTTGCTGCACCAGCAGGTCATTCGCGATCTGCATCTGAAGGATCACGGCCTGCGCATCATTGAACGGCCGATGCAGAACTTCCTGCCCCTCGGGGACGGTTCAAAGCCGCAGAACTTCGGCGTGGGGCCGACCGGTGCCGACACCCGCACGGCGCTGGCCGCCTTCTCATCAAAGGATGCCAACCGCCTGGCGGACTATTACCGGATGCTGGATCGGGTCGTCGGCTTTCTGCGCGATCTGCTGCTGCGCACACCACCGGCGAACCTGCGCCACGCGCGTGACCTGCTGGGCCTGCTCAGCATGGGCAATGCTTTCCGGAAGCTTCCCGCCACGGCGCAATACGAGGTGCATGAACTGTTTACGCGCAGCGCCGGCGAGCTGCTCGATGGCTGGTTTGAAAGCGATGCGATCAAGGCGTTGCTGGGCTTCGATGCCGTCGTGGGTGCCTTTCAAAGCCCGTATGCGGCGGGCAGCGGCTATGTCCTGCTGCACCACGCCTTCGGCGAGACCAATGGCAAGACCGGTGCCTGGGGACACGCCATCGGCGGCATGGGTTCAATCACCCAGGCCATGGTCTGCGAGGCCGTGCGGCTTGGTGTGCAGATCCATCTGGATGCTCCCGTTCAACAGGTACTGACCAGCGGCACACTCGGCGACGGCTCGGCTCGCGCCACCGGTTTGTTGCTGCAGGGCGGCCGCGAAATCACCGCGAGCCGCATTGCCGCAAACATCAATCCCAAGCTGCTGTTTACCCGGCTGGTCGATGCGGCACTGCTGCCGGAGGATTTTCGCTCGCGTATCCAGCGCTACCGCTGCGAGTCGGCCACCTTTCGCATGAACGTGGCGTTGTCGGAATTGCCGCAATTCAATGACATGCCCGCCTCCGGTGCACACCTGGGCGCCGGTATCATCATGGCGCCGTCGCTGGATTTCATGGATAAGGCCTACCTGAGCGCCCGCGCCGAGGGCATCGCGCGCATCCCCATCGTCGAAATGCTGATTCCGAGCACCATCGATGACTCCCTGGCGCCGCCCGGAGCCCATGTCGCGAGCCTGTTTTGCCAACATTTCCGCTACCAGCTTCCGGCGGGACGGCGCTGGCAGGATGAACGCGATGCGGCCGCCGATCTCATCATCGACACCGTAACCGGCTATGCGCCCAACTTTCGCCGCAGCATCATCGGGCGCCTGGCGCTATCCCCGCTGGATCTGGAGGAGCGCTTCGGATTGCTGGGCGGGGATATTTTCCATGGTGCCTTGGGATTGGATCAGCTGTGGGCCGCCCGGCCGCTGCTCGGATTTGGCGACTATCGCACTCCCCTGCGTAGATTATATATGTGTGGATCAGGAACCCATCCCGGCGGTGGCGTGACCGCCGTGCCGGGTCACAATGCGGCGCGCGAGATCATCAAAGACCATCGCTCGAGGACCATGTAATTGCATAAGCTTAATAAAGTGTTACGCATCGCCCCGTGCATTACGTCATTGTCATCTTCAAATAGTTTGATTGTCGGTACGCACCGACACAGGGCAACGTCCTACGCTTTAATTAGTCTTTAAGTAGTTGCATTCCTTGGCCAAATTTGATGCCATTGCGGCCGCTTGCGAAAACTGTGGCGGCGTCTCCGCTGTGTGTTCGCATTGTCCTACCCGCATTTAGGACTCCCGTTTACTACCCAGAAGGGGATTTTCAATATGAAGAGCACGATGTTTGTAAAGGCGGCCGCTGTTGCCGTCGTAGTTGCGCTGGTTGGCTGCACGGACCTGAAGCCGCTGCAGGCCCAGGTTGATGATCTGAAGTCTCAGGTCTCGAAGCTGCAGTCCGAAGTGCAGGGTGCCAACTCTGCCGCCGCCCAGGCCTCCTCGAAGGCTGATGCTGCCAATACGGCCGCTGCCGGTGCGCAAAGCACGGCGAACCAGGCTCTGGCTGCCGCCCAGGCCGCTCAGGCCGCGGTCGATGCGACCAATGAGAAGATTGACCGCATGTTCAAGCGTTCGATCTCGAAGTAAGCAATCGGTCCGTCCGATCGCGGGCGGATTTTGCTCTGAAGCGACGCCGCGCTTTGCGCGGCGTTTCTTTTTTCAGTAGCGCACCAGGGCCGAACCCCAGGTAAAACCGCCACCAAAAGCTTCCAGCAGTAACAGATCGCCACGTTTGATACGGCCGTCGCGCACCCCGACGTCCAGGGCCAGTGGGATTGAAGCCGCCGAGGTGTTGCCGTGCTCCTGCACGGTGACGATCACCTTCGCCATGGGCAGATCGAGGCGCCGCGCCGTGGCCTGGATGATGCGGATATTGGCCTGATGCGGCACGAGCCAATCCACCGCGGAGCGATCCAGACCATTGGCGCTGAGGGCTTCATCGACCGCCTTGCCAAGATTGATGACCGCAATCTTGAAGACCTCACTGCCCGCCATGTGGATCGACGATCCACCAGGGCAGTACAGCAGATCCTTGAAGGTGCCATCCGCGTGCAGATGGGTGGAGAGAATGCCGGCTTCGGAGCTGGCCTTGAGCACGACGGCACCGGCGCCATCGGCAAACAACACGGCGGTGCCACGATCACTCCAGTTCGTGATCCGCGACATGGTCTCCGCGCCGACCACCAGCGCATGCCGCGCTTCGCCGGCCTTGATGAACTTGTCCGCCACTGACAGGGCATAGACGAAGCCGCTGCATGCCGCCTCGATGCTGAAAGCGGCGCCGCCGGGGCAGCCCAGCCGCTGCTGCAGCAGCACACCGCAGTTGGGAAACACGAGGTCGGGCGTCGACGTCGCGAACACGATCAGGTCGATATCGGTGGGTTCGAGACCGGCCGCCGCGATGGCGGCGCGCGCCGCCGGCTCGGCCAGATCGACAGTGCTTTGGGAGTCAGCCGCGATATGCCGGCTCACGATGCCGGTACGTTCCCGTATCCAGGCATCGCTGGTGTCCATCATCCGTTCCAGGTCCTGATTGGTCAGGACCTTTTCGGGCAGGCAGGCACCGGTGCCGGCGATTTGCGAAAACATCAACGCCGGCCTTGCGGAAGGCGAACGGTTATTCCTGGCCTTCGGCGTCGGCTGGCTTTTCGATTACGCGCTTGCCGCGATAGAAGCCATCCGGAGTGATGCAGTGACGCAGGTGGGTCTCGCCTGACTGCGGGTCGATTGACAGGGCGGGCTTTGCCAGTCCGTCGTGGGAACGGTGCATACCGCGCTTGGACGGGGTTTTGCGGCTTTTCTGAACGGCCATTGCGAACTCTCCGGAAAGTCGAAATTCGAAACTCTAAAAAAACATCTACTGGCGTTTGAACAGTTCACTGAGCTGTCCAAACGGCCGGTGTGTCTCACTGTGCGCGCCCGCGCGATCGCCGGCACACTCATCATTCTCATGCCGCGGTACCAGCGGCAGCGCCAGCAGCAACTCTTCCTCGACCAGGTCCCGCAGGCTGATCCGATGCTCCGGAGCCAGCACGGTCTCCAGCGTCTCAGGCACCCGCGCGGCCTCGGCATGGGTCGCCACCAGGGCGGCGCGCCCGCTGCTGTCGACGCGCCACTTCAGGGGCGACAGACAGCGCTGGCACTGCAGCTGCACATCGGCGGCAACGGTAACTGCGGCCACCGCGACCCGATCTTCACGGCTAAAATCAACCCGCCCCCGTGCCTCCCCGTCGGGCGCTGCCAGCAACGGCAGTACACGTGGGAACTCCTTGAGCGGAATCGCAAAATCGATGTCCGCGCGCTCGTCGGCCAACAGACCGATATCGAGCAACTTCGACCAGCCCTCTGACATGGGGCGCGTATCATAGGTATCGAACCGACCCAAGTCAAAACGACTTCAAAAGTTGCAAACCCTTGTTTCGGCAATCCGTTTTACTTCCACTTAGCGGTGCAATTTGAGCTCCCAGCCAGCCCTGATTCTTGCCTCCACCTCCCCCTACCGTCGCGAGCTGCTCGACCGCTTGGGCTTGGCCTTTGCCGTAGAGCCGTCGGAGGTAGACGAGGCGCACGTGCCCGGCGAACCCCCCACCGAACGGGCGCTGCGCCTGGCCATTGCCAAGGCTGAAACGGTCGCGGTGCGCAATCCGGGCGCGGTGGTCATCGGCAGCGACCAGGTCGCCGCGGCCGGTGGCGTCGTGCTCGACAAGCCGGGCACGGTCGAGCGCGCCTGCCAGCAGTTGCGGCATCTGTCCGGCTCCCAGGCGCGCTTCCACACGGCCTGCGCGGTGCGCTGGCACAACACCGGTTTCAGCGTGAATCACCTGGAGACGGTCACCGTCTCGGTGCGCGATCTGAGCGCCGGGGAAATTGAAAACTATGTGGCGCGCGAACAGCCGCTGAACTGTGCCGGCAGCTTCAAGTCGGAAGGCTTAGGCATAGCCCTGTTCTCGCGCATCGAATCCGAAGATCCGACGGCGCTGGTGGGTCTGCCGCTGATCTGGCTGGCCGGCGCGCTGCGCCAGGCCGGATTCTCAATTTTCTAGTCACCACCGGCGCCGGTCAGCGCCGGCGTCGGGCGCTCTTCTCGGCGGTGGACTCGGCCAGGGCATCCAGGACTGCGGCCAGATCGGCGGGCAACGGCGCGCTGGCGCTGAAATCCCCGCCATTGGGCCAATCAAATGAAATGCGATGGGAGTGCAGGAACATGCGCGTGAGGCCGTCCTCGCGCATGCGTGCGTTGAAGTCCTTATCGCCGTATTTGTCATCGCCGGCCACGGGGTGTCCGACATGCGCGGCATGCACCCGGATCTGGTGCGTGCGGCCGGTCTGCAGATCCACCTCCACCACCGAGGCGCGATTGCGGAAGAACTGCACCGGCTTGAAGATGCTGACCGCACTCTTGGCGCCGGCCTGCACGCGTACGGTGCGCTCCCCACCCATCCGACCCTCGGTATTCAGCGGCACATCGATGCGCTTCTTGCCCAGATCCCAGGGGCCCTTTACCAGCGCCAGGTAGCCCTTTTCGATCTGCCCGTCGCGCATCATCGCGTGCAGCACCCGCAGCGCGGCCGGCTTGCGTGCCACCAGCAGGCACCCGCTGGTATCGCGATCCAGGCGGTGCACCAGTTCCAGGGTCTCCTCGGGCCGCGCCGCGCGTAACGCCTCGATAATGCCAAAGCTCACGCCACTGCCACCGTGCACGGCGATGCCGGCGGGCTTATTGATCACGATCAGCCGGTCATTCTCGGTAATGATCGAATCGCGCACCGTTTCGACCAGCGTCCGGGGCACGCGCGCGGCCACCGGCGGTGCGTCCGGGGCGGCCAGGTTGACGGGGGGCAGGCGCACCTTGTCGCCAAGCTGCAGCCGGTCCTCGGGGCTGGCCCGCTTGCCGTTGACCCGGACCTCGCCCTTGCGCACGATGCGAAACACGCGGCTGCGGGGCACCCCCGCCAGCAGTTTGGTCAGGAAATTGTCCAGTCGCACCCCCGCCTGGTCCTCGGTGACCTCGACATGGCGGACCCCCGAGCGGGTCGGCACTTGCGGGACTTGCCCTTCTGGCTGCTCAGACAACTTCCACCTCTATCGTAAGATATTGTTTTTACAATGGTCTCGGGGCTATACTCCCGAAGCTGTCCCAAAATCAAGGGCAGTCACAGGCGCGCGGCATGGCTGTGCGCATGTTACCGGCCTCTTCGGGCGGCGTGGCGCACATGTACCGAAAGTCATGCGTTTCACCGTTTCCCGCGGAAGGTCTTTAGTTGGTCCTCGAAATCGAGGCCATCGCGTTGGCCGACAAGATTGCTGCACCCGATTAAAGTCTCACAAACAATGACTCCGGGCGCGCCGTCGGTAGAGCTACAAAAGGTTTTAGGCAACCACCCTTCCGTGGGCGGGTCCTCATGAAGAGCGAGACTCGATCACCTCTATCCTTTTATGTCACGCCGCACACTGCCGTGCGGTCTCCCGTCGTTTGCTTGTCGGCCCCACTTTGCTGGGTTAAGGCCGAACATGAAGAGAATGCTAGTCAACGCCACTCAACAGGAAGAGCTACGGGTCGCTCTGGTTGATGGTCAAAAGCTTTATGACCTGAGTATTGAGCTACAGTCCAAGGAACAGAAAAAAGCCAATATTTATAAGGGACGGATCTCGCGGGTCGAGCCCTCGCTCGAAGCCTGCTTTGTCGATTACGGCGCTCAGCGCCATGGCTTCCTGCCCCTGAAGGAAGTCTCCCGCGATTACTTCCGTGGCAACCCCCAGGGTGGCCGCATGAACATCCGCGAACTCCTCACGGAGGGGCAGGAGGTCATGGTGCAGGTGGAGAAGGAGGAACGCGGCACCAAGGGTGCGGCGCTCACGACCTTCATCAGCCTCGCGGGTCGCTTCCTGGTACTGATGCCGAACAACCCGCGCGCGGGTGGGGTCTCACGCCGCATCGAGGGCGAGGACCGTGATCAGATGCGCGAGGCCATGAGCCAGCTGCAGATCCCCGATGGCATGGGCGCCATCATCCGCACCGCGGGTGTGGGCCGCAACGTCGAGGAACTGCAGTGGGACCTGGACAATCTGCGCACGCAGTGGGACCAGATCGCCGCCGCCGAAAAAGAACGCGCGGCGCCGTTCCTGGTGTACCGCGAGAGCGATGCCGTCACGCGTGCCATGCGCGACTACCTGTCGGACGATGTGGGCGAGGTCCTGGTCGATGACGACGCCGCGTTCGCCAAGGCCCAGGAATACATGCAGCGCTTCATGCCCGCCGATGTGCAACGGCGCCTGAAGCACTACACCGACGACATCGCCCTGTTCACGCGCTTCCAGATCGAAAGCCAGATCGAATCGGCTTATGCGCACAAGGTGTCGCTGCCCTCCGGCGGCAGCATCGTGGTCGACTACACCGAGGCGCTGGTCTCGATCGACATCAACTCGGCACGCGCCACCCGCGGCTCGGACATCGAAGCGACTGCGCTGAATACCAACCTGGAAGCGGCCGATGAGATCGCCCGTCAGTTGCGAATCCGTGACATCGGCGGCCTGATCGTCATCGATTTCATCGACATGGAGTCGACCAAGAACCAGCGTGACGTCGAGGACCGGCTGCGCGATGCCATGAAGATGGACCGTGCACGCATCCAGATCGGCCGCCTGTCGCGCTTTGGTCTGCTGGAAATGTCGCGGCAGCGCCTGCGGCCCTCGCTGGGCGAGTCCAGCCATATCGTGTGCCCGCGTTGCGTCGGTATCGGCAGTATCCGCAGCATCGAATCCATGGCGCTGTCCATTCTGCGTCTGATCGGCGAAGAACTGCGCAAGGACCGTACCGTGCGGGTCGTCGCGCAAGTCCCGGTCGATGTGGCGACCTACCTGATCAACGAGAAGCGCGAATGGATGCGTGCGCTCGAGGATAAGAGCGATGTCGATCTCGTCATCGTCCCGAATCTGCATATGCAGACCCCCGAGTACTCCATCAAGCGCGTGCGCGACGATGAGATGGAGCTTCCCGAGAACAAGCAGCTCAGCTACCTGATGCCGGTTGCCGCCGAAGTGGCCGATCCGGCGCTGGGTGAAAAGAAGCCGCAGAGCGAGGCCGCGGCCGTGGCCACGCTGCTGCCAACCACTGCCGCGCCCATTGCCACACCTGCGCCAATACCCGTGCCGGCGCCCGCGCCTGCACCAGTGGTGGTGGCTGCCGAGCCGCGACCCGGCCTGTTCAAGCGCATGTTGCGTGGTCTGTTCGGCGATGCCCCGGTAGCCGTCGCACCAGTGGCCGCAACGGAGACGCTGCCGACGGCCCGCTCCGATGCACGCGGCGGCGAGCGCCACGGGGGCGATCGGGATGTCCGGCGCCATGGGCGCGACCGGGACCGCAACCGCGGTGGGCGCGACGGCCGGGGACGTGATCGCCATCGCGGTGCCGACCGTGAGCGCAGCGCCGCCGGTGACGACCGTGGCGGTGATCGCAATGCCGATCGCGGCGCCGATCGCGGCGCCGATCGTGCCGCGGGGGGCGATCGTCAGCCGCGCGGCGAGCGCAATGACCGCAATCGCGACAACCAGGGCAGTCGCCAGGGTGGGCGTGATGGCCCGCGCGAGCAGGGAGCGCGGGATCAGGGTGCACGCGACCAGGGCAATCGAGACCAGGGTAGTCGAGACCAGGGCGGCCGCGACGGGCGTGACCGCGATCGACCCCGCGAGCGCGAGGCCGAACGTGAACCGGTGAACCCGATGCCGTCAGGCGACCCAACTGCCGCCGGCGCCAATGCTGGCGAAGGGGGTGCGCCGGGAGAAGAAACACGTAACGCAGAACGCAGCGGCCGTGGCCGCCGCGGTCGCCGCCGCGGTCGCCGCGGTGGTGGCGGATCACGTGATGCCGGAGGTCAGGCCGGCGGCCAGCCGGAAAGCAACGGAGCGGCCAGCAACGGCAGCTTCGAAGGTCATGATCCGCATCAGCAGTCCGATCACGGCTTCAGTGAGCCGGCGCCGGCGCGCTACGAGGCACCGCAGCCCCAGGCGCGTGCGGAACACTCCTCGGCGTATGAATCGACAGCCCCTGCTTCGAT
Source organism: Steroidobacteraceae bacterium (assembly GCA_035485475.1). Lineage (GTDB taxonomy): Bacteria > Pseudomonadota > Gammaproteobacteria > Steroidobacterales > Steroidobacteraceae > DAIDKA01. The sequence goes on from DATHOA010000195.1 coordinate 8,801, forward strand.
TCCGTCGTACGACAACTCCCATCCGAGTGAGCCGAGTCACGAGCCGGCGCCTGCCGCGCCGCCATCCAGTGATGCACAGCGACCGTATGTGTCGTGGTCGTCCGCTCCGGCTCCGGATTCAAATCCGGGACCGGGTCCACAGGGACACGACGAGAACTGATCGGCCCTTAAGGTTGCGGCGCCTGCTCCTGCAGGCGCCGCAGCAAGCCGCGCGCAGCGGCTTCGATCAGGTCCAGCACCTCTTCAAAACCGCCGCTTCCACCGTAATACGGATCGGGTACTTCGCGCACCGGCTGTTCTGGCGCGTAGTCGAGGAACAGCTGTATCTTTGCGCGCGCGCTGTGCGGCGCGCGCTGCTGCAGCTCCTGCAGATTGTTGCGGTCCATGGCGAGAATCAGGTCGAAGACCGCAAAGTCTTCATTGCGCACCTGTCGTGCCCGCAGGTCTGAAAGGTCGTAGGCGCGCTTGCGCGCCGTGGCCTGCGCGCGCCGGTCCGGTGGCGCTCCGGGGTGATAGTTGGCCGTACCGGCCGAATCCACCGTAAGCGCCAACCCCGGCGCCTCACGCGCGGCAAGGCCGCGCATCACGGCCTCGGCAGTCGGGGATCGGCAGATATTTCCGAGGCAGACGAACAGGATTTTCACTGTATCAGTCCCGGTCGAATTGCCTGAAGCCGCTGTAGTTCCACGGGCGCAGTGCCAACACGAAGGCGGCGCCGAAGCGATCCTGGGTAGTGGAGCGATCGCGCTCGATGATTTCCGCGCATTCGCGTGCGGCACCCTGCAGGGCACGCTTCATTCGCGCCAATGCATCCTGCGATACGCGGCCACCATGGAAGAAGAACTCCTCGGTCGGCTCGGTGAAATGGCTGGCGAAGAACTCGCGCAGCAACTTCTGATCAATGTACTTCTGCACGGGTCCACCGGCGCGCCAACTGAAATGCCGGCTGACCAGCAGCCGCACACGGTTGCCGGGCTGCAACTCAATGACCTTGAGCCGATCGAGCCGGATCAGGTACTTCAGTGCCTCGCGCTCCGTGAAGCGATAGCTGTGCACCATCTCCTCGAACGGCGTGCGGATCAGCACCAGCCAGGTCATGAAGAGCAGGCGCTGGTCCGAGACAATCTCGCTTTCCTGCGCGAGGGTGAGCTGGGTGGCCGGCGCCGCGCGCTCGCGGGCCCGGTCCAGGATCTCGATCAGGCCCAGACCGATGAGCTCACAGATTGCGTCGATTCGCGCCAGCGACAGATCCTCCTGAGAAAACAGGCGCTTGACGCTGGCGACACTCAAATCAAGCTTCTGCGCCACGTGGGCATAGGTATGCCCGCTCGCCCGCAGCGCCTGCTTCAGCTCCATCACGATTTGAGTGCGACCGGCCATAGCGACAAAGGTATCACTCCGTAATACCAAAAGGCCATCTGATTGCCACTTTATCGATGTTGGTGGCATCAGGAGCGGCCATCCCGAAAGATCGCTCCCGCGGCGTGAGTGCCGCTGTAGCAAGGAAGCTGAAAATGAACAAAGGGATCCTGGTCGGACTCGCGGCGAGCACGGTGCTGGTGGCGGGCTGTGCCAACATCGGCTACCTGCCGGACACATTCGTACATTCACACAATTCATCGAGCCTGGTCGACTTCCTGTATCCGGATGGCCACGTGCCCGCCGCTTCCGCAGAGCGACCACAGCTGGCGATTCCGCTGCGCGTGGGACTGGCCTTTCTGCCCTCGGCAAACGCCCAGGGCGCAGGCCTCGATGAGGCGCACAAGGAGGCATTGCTGGAACGGATCAAACAGCGCTTTGCCCGCCGCAGGTTCGTGAGCGAGATTGTGCTGTTACCGGACTACTACCTCGCCGGCCATCGCGGATTTGCCGGCCTGGATGGCATAAAGCGTCTGTACGGCCTCGATGTGATCGCGCTCGTGTCCTTCGACCAGGAGACGCACCTGGACCAGAACGAGTGGTCGCTGGCGTACCTGACCATCGTCGGCGCGTATGTCGTGAAGGGCAACCGGCACGATGTCTCAACCCTCATCGACCTGGCCGTTGTCGACCCCGAGTCGCGACAACTGGTCATTCGGGCCGGCGGCACCGATTTGCGGCATGGCAATACCACGCTGATTGATGCGGGTCGCCAGACCCGCGAGGCAAACGTTGCGGGATTCAGTGCCGCCACCGACCAGATGATCGACCACTTCGATGCCGCCCTGACAAAGTTTGAGGCGGATGTGAGGTCGGGCACGGCGCCCATCCGGGTAGTGTCGAAGAATGCGGGCGGTTCAGGCGGCGGGGGCGGCGGCGCAATCGATGCAGTCTGCATCGCTGCACTGCTCGTGGCACTCGCGCAACGCGCCGCTGCGCAACGTTGAGAGGTACCGTCGTGGCCCGCACCGACCTGTTCCGCTTCCGCCTCCTGCGCTTCGTGTTGCGGGCGATCCTGCGACCGCTGTTTCGCGTGCAGCTCAGTGGTGATCGCAGCGTCTTCGTCAACGAACGCACGCTGATTGTCGCCAACCATGAATCCTTCCTGGACGGTGCGCTGCTCGGCAGCTTTCTACCCGTCGGCGCGACCTTCGTGGTTCACACCCAGGTGAAGTCGAAATGGTATTTCCGCTGGTTGTTGCATCTCGTACCACACCTGGCGGTCGACTCGACCAGTCCCATGGCGATGAAGCTCATCTGCAGGCTGGTGGAAACCGGAACGCCGGTCGTCATCTTCCCGGAAGGCCGGCTGACTATTACGGGTTCGCTGATGAAGGTGTACGACGGCGCCGCCTTCGTGGCCGCCAAGACCGGCGCCACGGTGGTTCCGGTGCGCATCGAGGGCGCTGGCCGCAGCTACTTTGGTCGCCTCGCCGGAATCTATCCGCTGCGATTGCTGCCCAAAATCCGCATCATGATCCAGCCACGCCGTTCGATACCGATGCCACAGCTGCCGTCGGCGAAACTGCGGCGCAGGCGGGCCGGCGAACTCATGCGCCACATCCTGCTCGACATGCTGGTGACCACACGACCACGACGGACGTTGTATCGCGCCTTCCTGGACGCTCGCGCGACTTTTGGTTCCGGCTACCGGCTGGTAGAGGACATCCGCCTGCAGGAGGAGTCGTACGGCACGCTGCTGCGCATGGCGCTGGGGCTTGGTCGGCTGATGAGTACCGACACACGGGCCGGTGAAATGGTCGGGATCCTCACCCCCAACGCGGCCGCCACTCTGGGCCTGGTACTGGGGCTGTCCGCGACCGGTCGTATTCCCGCCATGCTCAACTACACCGCTGGACGGGATGGCTTGCGTGCGGCCTGCGCCGTTGCCCGTATCCGTAATATCGTCGCTTCGCGAACCTTCCTGGAACGGGCGCGGCTGACGCAGCTGGTCGAAGGCCTGCCGGGCATCAAGGTCCACTACCTCGAGGATCTGCGCGCCCGGCTGCGCTTTTCGGACAAACTGTGGATCCTGTGGCATCGCCTTTTCCCGACTTCGCTCGGCTCGCAGCAGCAACCGGATGATGCTGCCGTGGTGCTGTTCACCTCCGGCTCGGAAGGACAACCGAAGGGCGTGGTTCACTCCCATAGTTCGCTGCTGTCAAACGTGGCGCAGATACGGGCCATTGCCGATTTCAACCCGCTCGACAAGTTCATGGTGGCGCTGCCCGTGTTCCATTCCTTTGGACTGGCCTGCGGCATCGTCATGCCGCTGGTCTCGGGCTGCAAAGCGTTCCTGTATCCCAGTCCGCTGCACTACCGGATCATTCCGGAAGTGGTTTACGACCGCAATTGCACGGTGCTGTTCGGCACCTCGACCTTCCTGGGCAACTACGGCAAGTTCGCGCATCCCTACGATTTCGGGCGACTGCGCTACGTGGTCGCCGGCGCCGAGAAACTGTCGGATGAGGTGCGCCGGATGTGGATCGAGAAGTTCGGAATCCGCGTTCTCGAAGGGTACGGCGTGACGGAGTGTGCACCGGTCATCGCGGTCAACGTCCCCATGGCCTGCCGCATCGGCAGCGTCGGTCAGGTGGTGCCGGGAATGCAGTACGAACTGGAGCCCGTGCCCGGCGTGGAGGGCGCGGGTGTCATGCACGTCAGCGGCCCGAACGTCATGAAGGGCTATCTGCTGCATGACCGTCCCGGCATCATCCAGCCTCCCGCATCGCTTCGACCCGGCTGGTACTGCACCGGTGACATCGTCACTGTGGACGCGGATGACTTTGTGCACATCCGCGGTCGGGTCAAGCGGTTTGCAAAGATCGCCGGCGAAATGATTTCGCTGGAGGTGGTCGAGCGGATCGCCGCAGCGGCATCGGCCGGGTTTGCGCATGCCGCGAGCACCCGCAGCGATGCCGCCAAGGGCGAGGCCATCGTGCTGTTCACGACCGACCCGAAACTGGCCCGCGAGCAGCTGAGCACCGCGGCAAAGAGTCTTGGTGCGCCGGACCTCGCCGTTCCGAGGACCGTCATCGTAATTGCAGAGATTCCGCTGCTCGGCACCGGCAAGACCGATTACGTGCATTTGAAAGCCATGTGCGAGACCGCCACCGCGTCCGCCGCCTGAGGTCAAATGGATACCAGCGTAGAACAGGTTCCCGAAGTTGCGACGTTATGGTCGCGCGGCATGATCGCCGTCCTCCTGGCCCAGTTCCTTTCCGCGATGGCGGACAACGCGCTGCTGTTCGGCGCACTGGCACTGCTGCGCATGGAGCGCTATCCGGCCTGGACCGATCCGTTGCTGCAGGAGTTCTTTGTCGGCGCCTACATCCTGCTCGCGCCGTTTGTCGGCCCGTTTGCGGATGCGCTGCCCAAGGGCCGCGTCATGCTGATCGCAAATGGCCTGAAACTGCTGGGTGCGCTGGGAATGTGCGCCGGGCTCAATCCCTTCGTGGCCTATGGCCTCGTCGGCGCCGGTGCCGCCGCCTACTCGCCCGCCAAGTACGGCATCCTCTCGGAACTGGTTCCGGCGCACCTGCTGGTGAAAGCCAATGGCCTGATCGAATCGTCGACCATCGCGGCCATCCTCGCGGGGGCGATAGCCGGCGGCACGCTGGCGGACTGGAACGTCTCGGGCGGACTGGCCATTGTGACGGCCTGTTATGCGACCGCCGTCGGCGCCAATCTGCTCATTCCACGCCTGCCTGCGGCGCATCCACTGCACAGGGTATCGCTTGGGGAAGTGCTGCGCGATTTTGGCAAGGCCCTGAAGGTGCTCATCCGCATCCCCGATACGCGATTCTCCATGACCGGGACCAGCCTCTTCTGGGGTACGGGTTCTACGATGCGCTTTTTGCTGGTCGCCTGGGTACCCGTGGCGCTGGGCATCACCAACAACAGCATGCCTGCCTATCTCAATGCCATGGTAGCCGTCGGCATTGTCATCGGCGCAGCACTTGCCGCAAAGTTCGTGGTGCTGGATCGTGCCGACCGCGTACTGCCCGCGGGCGTTCTGATCGGCGTCGGGGTATGCGTTCTTGCGGCCACGAAACATGTTCCGGTTGCCTTTGCCGTCATGGGACTGATCGGCGCCTGCGGCGGCTACTTCATCGTGCCTCTCAATGCCCTGCTCCAGGAGCGCGGCCATCGCAGCGTCGGCGCCGGCCACGCCATCGCGGTGCAGAATCTGGCGGAAAACGGGGCCATGCTGCTGATGATCGGACTGTACACACTGGCCGCGCGCGCCGGCGTAGCGATCGTGGACATCGCCGCCGTGTTCGGTATTGCCCTGTCCGCTGCGATCGCATTGCTGTGGGTCTACCGCGTACGCAGCCGCAGCCGCCGGGCGGCGAGTTGCTGAGGTTGAGCGGCTTTCAGCGGCGGACCTGCTCACGAACCAGCGCCCGGACATTCTTAGTGAGAGCTTCCACGTCGACGCTGCATACGGCATCCACTCCCGACTGACAGATCTCCTCGATTTCGTGCAGCCACTGTTCGAGGGGAACGGCTGCAGCCGGTGACAGCCGCCGCATCGCCAGCTCCAGCAGTGCCATCAGCTCGTGCAGCCCCCGATAGCGCGGATACAGCCTGAACATGCGTGCGGCGATTTCCGGCGATGTTTGCCAAGATTTCCCAGCAAACAATTGTTGCGTGACCCACTGGCCGGCGCCATAGCAGTCGAAAGTGGCACACGCTGGAAAACCGCGAACCCGAAGTTCATCGTGGATGGTGCAGTGATGATTGTCGAGGTTTCGGCAGGCAGTGTGTGCAGGCTTATCGAAGCCAAAGCCCTGGTCGGCATCGAATGCCGAAGCAACGCAACAAAGTCCGCAGCATCGAGCGCAATCCGCCCGCAACCGGTATTCATCTCGCATCGGAATCTCCCGTATTGGCGACAAGGCCAAAACGACGAGGCCTCCGGTCGCGAGCGACGGGAGGCCTGGTGGGGAGTTACCAAATGTGGGGCTAGCCTAAGCGCTGGGCACGGGGTGCGTCAACCTTGCATCCCCCAATCGCGCACGGGCAATATCGCAACAAATAAGAGAGGCTTCAGTGCTCAATCTTGCCCGCCGGATCAGCTCGAATCAGCATTTCTCCGATACGGTGCTGGTACTACTGGTCATTGCCGCCCTCGCGATGGGCGCCGAGGCCACCCCGTCAATCGCAACAAACTACGCGGATTGGATTGCCACGGTACTTGTCGTGGTTCAGGCCGCATTCGTCGCCGAAATCACGATTCGCGTGGCGGCATATTGGCCTCATCCCCGCAATTTCTTTGGCAAATTCTGGAACTGTTTCGATTTTGTGGTCGTGGCGCTCTCGCTCCTGCCCATGATCGGCGGCCTGGGGCTCGTGGCGCGCCTGTTCCGGCTCGCGCGCCTGATCCGGATCGTGTCGGTCTCAGGCACCCTGCGCAGCTTCACCACGGGCCGTACTCACGGCATTTCCGCACTGATT
>DATHOA010000196.1:0-21399 GCA_035485475.1 Steroidobacteraceae bacterium
CCACCTCGGGCCCATTTGCTACCCGGGTCAGGAGTACAAGGGAATCATCGATATCGGCGCGGATCACAGTACGACTCCCACGGGCCTCGCGGTACAGACGCAAGGACACATACTGGCGGTGGCGCATGCGCGCCAGGGTACAGTCGAATTGTTTGACAAGGTAACGGGGGCGCACCTGCGCGCCTTCACGATCCCTGTGTCAGCCGATGCCTCAAATCAGCTGAGTGCCACCCCCAATGGGGACCTGTGGGTCATCGCCGGCGCATCCGTGCTGCGTTACACAGCACTGGATTCAAACCCCACGCTCGCTGCAACGATATCGGGGCTGAGTCATCCGCTCGCCGTCGCCGTGCACCCATCGAACGACGATCTGGTACTGGTTGCCGATGGAGGCTCAAGTGAGCAGGTCAAGGCCTACGATCGCAATGGTCTGCTGCTATGGACTTATGGGCAGGCGGGTGGCTACGGCAACGATCCCACCGTCGACGCCCGCAAGCTCTGGTTCCGGTTCGATGCGACCCTCGAGCGCACCGCGCTTGCGGTTCAAGCCAACGGGTCCTTCTGGGTGGTCGACACCTGCAACGATCGCATGCTGCACATCTCAAACGATCGCAAGTACCTGGAGCAGATCGCCTATCTTCCCGCGAGTTACAGCGCGACCGTCGATCCCGCGCAACCGAGCCGGGTGTTTGCGAACTACCTGGAATTCGAGGCGGGTCCGGGACCGCTGGCACCCGGTCCATCAGGAGGATGGAAGCTGCTGCGCAATTGGCTGGCTGGATTGCCGCGCGAAGCTGATTTTCCGAAGGCGCGCAATGGCGAATTCGGCGGCCTTCAGACCGTGGTCACGCTGAGCAACCAGCGCACTTATGCCTTGAGCACTCTCCCCGACCACAATCTGGCGCTGCTCGAATTACCGGCGCAGGGAGCGGCGCGATACGTGCGGGGCCTCGCCGCGTACAACTCCGGTGCCACCGCGACGGTGCTCTATGAGAATGGCGATCTGGGCTTCGCACGCGTCGGCGCGAATTCGCAGAGCGTCTATCGCCAGACCCTCATGAGCTTTGATTCCGCCAACAATCCCGTCTGGCAGCTCCTGCCCCACGAAGTCGGGTCCGCGCCCCTGACTCCGGATGCTCCGTCCGCGGCCGGGCGCATTCCGCTCACCTCATCCAACGCACTGATCGTCCTGGATCCCTCGGTGAGTGGCACAAAGGGTGATCGTTCGACTCACTTCCATCTGGGCGCCATCGAATTCGGCAGCAGGAGCTGGCTGTGGAAGGCGAGTCCGGTCGGAACGATCGACGAGCCAGGAGCCTTCCAGACCAGGGCGATCGACGGCACTGTCAATTATGGCGGCGACAATGTCTGGGCCGCCGGCCATCACATCGTCTACGGCTACCATGGGGAAGGGTTCACGGATCCGAGCAATGGGCGGGCCGGTGAAGCGAATCAGTTCATCCATTTCCATGATGACGGACTGTTCATCGGCCAATTCGGTGTCCCATCAACCCGCGTCACGGCCCCCGCACCCGCCGCCGGCGTGGGTGGCAACTCCTTCAGCAATATCCTGATCGAGGATCACTCCCGATTGTTCTGGTACCACAACGATGAGTCCCAGCATGGCGGCGTTCACCGCTGGACCATAGACAATCTCGCGAGCGTTGCCGAAATGGTCGGTACGGGCCGGCCCGGCGGCACGATCGAATTGCGATAATCGTCGTCGCGCAGTCTGATCAGCCATTGAAAAGATAAACGGCGAGCAGTGATCGGCCCTGGGCATGGGCCGTGGGTGCTGCCACGAACTTCGCCGCGGCACGGGCCCACAGATTTGCGGCCCGTCGACAACAGGTCATGGCGGGGCTGACCTTGTAGAGTGGAACGCGCGTTCCCACGAGGCGGCCCAACGCACCCGTGAATTGCGCCCGGTGATGGTGATAGAGCTGCTCGCCGATGAGCGGCTCTATTGCGAGGTCCTCGAGCGTCAAGGGGGCGACCTGCGTCAGATAGCGCAACGACTCGGCGCGCCAACGCAGGACGTGGTGCGGCGGCGCGTTCAGCGGCGTATGGATTTCCGCGCCGATGAAGGCATCATTGTTGGGCACCGCGACGAACAGGCGACCGCCGGGGCGCAGTACGCCAATAATCGTTCTCAGGAACTCAACCGGATTTGAGACGTGTTCGAGGACCTGGAACAGGGTCACGTAGTCAGCGCTGCCCTTCGGTAGGTCCGCGGCACGCGCCTCGAGGACGGCGAGCCCGGCGGCCCGGGCGCGCCTTGCCGCATCGGGATTGAGCTCCAGCCCGCGTTTGCGATCACCGGAAACCTTCAGCAGAAAGTTGCCATCGCCGCAGCCGATGTCGATGAGGTCGGGATCGTGCGGAAGCCGACGTAGGGTTTCGGCAAATTCCCAGCGATCCTCAGTGTAGTACTCCTGCGCGCGTCCGAGCGCTGCGTAGAAGTCGGCGGATCCCTCGCTGGGTGGTGAGTAGAACTCGAGCCCGCACAATCCGCAGCGGCGCATCTCGATCATCGTGATTTCTGCCGGGAATTCCGCCGCCACCGGCACACCGTATTGGCGAAGATATTCCGTGTGCAGGTCGCGCACCCGGATGTGCTCGAGAACGCTTGCTTCGTGACCGCCGCACACCGGGCATGCGACCGGCGACTCGGGGCGTTGATAGGCGATCTGGTTACCCATGAGGCTTGAAGTCTGGTCGTTCATCGATTGCGCAGCGGGAGCCTACACAGCCGCCACACCGAGGTCGAGTGGAACCGCGCGAGGGCCGTCATCTGCCTGTAGTACGTGTGAATGTAGAATTGTTGGGAGCGCCCGCAGGCATGGAGCCTTCCTAAGAGCGCGCCCCACACGCTCCAGGAGGTATGAATGAAGGCGTCAGAGCTACCCGCCATTCTGGTGACGGGCGGGGCGGGGTATATCGGCAGCCACACCTGCAAGGCGCTGGCTGCGGCCGGCTACCTGCCGGTTGCCCTGGACAATCTGTCGCTCGGACACCGCTCCGCGGTCAAGTGGGGCCCGCTCGTGGTGGCCGATCTGCTGGACCGCCCTGCCGTCGAGGCGGCGATTCAGCAGTACGACGTGGTCGGCGTCATCCACTTCGCAGCCAGCGCCTACGTCGGCGACAGCATGCGCGATCCCGCCGCGTATTACCGCAACAACCTGCTCACGACATTGGAGCTGCTGGACGCCATGCGCAACTGCGGCATCCAGGCGTTCATTTTTTCCTCGAGCTGCTCGGTATACGGCAGTCCCGTACGGCTGCCAATCGACGAGGCACATCCGTTGCAGCCGCTCAGCCCCTATGGCCAAAGCAAGCTCGACGCCGAGAACGCGCTGCGTTGGTATGGTCTTGCCTACGGCATCCGGTGGATCGCCCTGCGCTATTTCAACGCCGCTGGCGCGGACCCGGCCGGAGAGATCGGCGAGGATCACGATCCGGAGACCCGCCTGGTGCCTCGAGCGGTGCTCGCCGCTCTGGATCGCGGACCGCCTCTGGAGATTCTGGGCACGGACTATCAGACGCGCGACGGCACCGCGATCCGCGACTACGTGCATGTCGCCGACCTCGCGAGTGCTCACGTGTCGGCACTGCGCGCGCTGTCCCGGGGGGTCGAGTCACAGGTACTCAATCTCGGCACGGGACGGGGCTTCAGCGTGCTCGAAGTCATGCGTTCGGTGGAAGCGCTGAGCGGACGGCCCGTGCCGCACCGCCTCGCGCCGCGGCGTGCCGGCGACCCGCCGGAGGTCGTCGCGGATGCTTCGCGTGCCCTGTCAATCCTGGACTGGCAACCGACCCACAGCGCACTCGAGGAGATCATCGCGAGCGCACTGACCTGGCACTCACACCGCCTCGGAGGCCGTGAGGCCATCGGTCGGACTGCAGAGGCGGGCGTTCGGGTTGCAGCCCGACTGGCGCTCTAGGCACAGGCGACCCGGTTTCATGCTCATTCAGGAAGCATCGTGGTTTGAAGCTCAATTGGAACGCCACGTGGACGCCGGCGCGATGGTGTTGAATCTCGGATCCAACACCCTGGACTTCCGCACACGTCAGCAGCCGCACATCGATCGGCATCTGTTCGAACCACTGCGCCGCCGGGACGTGCGCACGATCCACGTGGATCTGGTGGATGCCGAGGGCGTCGATCTCGCCGGGGACCTGACTTCGCGCGAGTTCTTCCTGCAGGTCAAGGCGCTGCGTCCCCAGGTCCTCATCTGTTCTAACCTCCTGGAACACCTGCGGGAACGACGCGGATTCTGCGACGCGCTGGTCGATCTGCTCGATCCGGGCGGCATCGCGTTTGTCTCATGCCCGCGCCAGTTTCCCTACCACCCGGATCCCATCGATACCCTGTTCCGGCCTGACGTGGCCGGGCTCAATACCGAGCTGCCGGGGCTGGAACTCGTCCACGGCGAGATCGTTCCGTGCGGCACCCTGCGCGAGTTCGTGGGACCCGCCCTCGAGCGACGGCTGTGGATGAGATTCTTCGCCAAAGTCGTCTTGCCCGTGCGCGCGCCACAGCAGTGGCCGCTCCTGCTGCGCAGCTTTGGCGACATCAGCGCGACCTGCGCCGTCTTTCGCAAGCCCGCTGCGGCACGTCGCGCCGCGTGATCTACATACTCGTCAACGAGTACAGCGAGACTCAGGGGGTCATCAACGGTGGCGCCCAGAGTGCCCGCAATCTTCTGCTGGGCCTGGCGCGGCTCGGGGTGCCGTTTACGCTCATCAGCACGGCCGCCGCCACGGACCCGGACACGTCGATGACAGTGATGAGCGGCGAATGCCAGTTCGGACCCATTCATTATGTTGCGGGCCTGCCGACGGCACAGAATTGGCGTGATACGGCCCTCTACGCCGCGATTCGCCCCTTCCTCGAGAAGTTGCCCGGCGGGGTCTTTCATCTCGTCGAAGTCAATTCGAATGTCGGCACGTGGCTCTGGGCCCTCGAGGGTCTTCCCTTCAAGACCGTCGTGACCGGGCTCGATTACGCCTGGCTGTGCGCGCGCTCCCACCTGCTGCGGGCGGACGGCAGCATCTGCCGGGGCCCGCGCTCGGTTCGCGAGTGCACCCGCTGCTATTTTGACCACGCGCAGCCTGCGAAGCGACTGGCGCAGCGGACGCTGCTCGGGCTCACCCGTCTGCCACTGGCGCCCCGCGCGAAGCGGATACGCCTGGCGAACCAGGCGCGACTGCAGATTGCCGGACGATTCAAGATGCGCGCGGCGGAATTCCGCACCGTCAATGCGCTGATCGCCCCATCGCGTGCGCTTGAGGCGGGCTTCGTCGAAAATGGATTCCCGGCTGAGCGCGTGGCTCACATTCGCTACGGCACCGTGCCCGGCAGCTGGATCGGCTTCGACGAGCGGCCGCCGCTCGCACAGGGAGTCACCATCGGATTCATCGGCAAGCCGACTTTCGACAAGGGCCTGGACCTGCTGTTCGCGGCTTTGGAAAATCTGCGCCGCGCTGGCTTGGGCGACCTGCGCCTCATCCTGTTTTGCGGGCCTCATCCTTCAGGCTTCGCGCGGACAGTTCTGGCGCGCGCCCAGGCTGAACCGTCGTGGGTCGAGATCAGCAGTTTTGACGGGCGCAGCTCGGCGTCGATCGATGCGGCGCACCGGCGCATCCACCTGCAGGTGGCGCCCTCGCGCTGGAGCGACAATCTGCCGAACGCGGTCCTCGAAGGACTGGAGCGGGGTACGCCCGTGCTCGCCTCCGATCACGGATCGATGCGTGAAATGGTCGTCCCGGGCGATAACGGCTGGCTGTTTGATCCGGCGGGTGGACTGGAGACACAGCTGCGACGGATTCTGGCGGCACCCGAGTTGTTGAAGTCATTGCCTTTTCGGAGCCGCCCCACGCGCCCCCCGGGCGATGAGGCGCAGGATGTCGCGGATTTGTACGCGCGACTGTGACGCCTGTGCGGGTGAATCAGGCACCCGCGGGCGGGGACAGGACCGTCTCGGCCGCAAGCTGCGCGTACGTGGACCATGTATGCCGCAGTGCCTGCTCGCGCGCATTCAGGCCCATCTGCTGTTTGAGTGCCGGATCGCGATAGAGCTGTTCCAGCTGCGCGGCAATGGCTTCGGCGTCTCGAATCGGGACCAGATAACCGTCGACACCGTCGCGGACGATGCCCTCCGCACCATGGTTCGTCGCTATCACGGGAATGCCGCATGCCATGGCTTCTAATACGACCAGCGGCATGCCTTCGATCAGGCTCGGCAGAACGAATACGTCCGCCTGCTGGAACAGCGTCGCGAGCTGCGACTGCGGAACGTTCGGCGTATGCCTGAACGAACCTTCGTATCGACTATAGACCTCGTGGCTTGCGACGTAATTTCCCACCACATGCAGCTCGCAGTCCGGCCTGCGGAATTTCTGATAGGCCTGGAGCAGATAGCTCATGCCTTTGCGCTGCCCGATCTGGCCGACGAACAGCACGCGGAACACACCGTCACTGCGGGGTTGAGTGCGCGGGGAAAAGCGCTCGGTGTCGACCCCGTAGGGCGTCACCGCGATCTTGCGGGCGTCATAGCCCATGGCCACGAAGGTTTGCCGTACGAAGGACGAGCCGACGAGGATGCAATCGGCCATGGCGCATTCGGCCTCGAGCCGATCGGAATATTCCCGAGGCAGCTCCGCCAGCCGGGGTAATGCTGCAGCGAACGCGGGTTGCAATTGCGCTTCCTCCGCATACAGCCGCGCCTGGTAGCCGTTGTGCGCGATCGGATAGCTGAGCACCGCACGACCGCCGGAGCGGCGCACCGTTTCAAAGGCGTACTGGCCCGTGCCGTAGCTCGCGACGACGATCTCGACGCCGGCCGCCAGGCGACCCGCCTCCCGGGCGACCGCCCGTTCGGCCGCGAGGATCAGGCTATGGGCCCGTGCACGGCGCCAGCCGTGTGGCGCCAGCGGCAGCCGCCCAACGAGCGCGCCCAGAAAATCCTGCGGCACACCCGCCTCGGTGATCTTGCGCAACGGCAGGCCGGCTGGCGGTATTCGGCGCCCGAGTGTACGGCCATAGAGTTTGCCGATACCGGGCGTGTGCTGGATGAGCCGCTCCGACCAGCGACCGCGATTCACATAGGGACGAACATAGTCGCGCAGGACCCCGCGCCGCTCCAGCTCCACGCCCAGACGGTTGATCTCCGGAGCGCTCAGATTCGCCACCAGGACCGAAGTCATCGATGCCGTCCGCTCAATCGCCGCTGACTCATATGACGAAGCCTTCGCGCCGTGTGAAATACTTCAGCTGCGGATCGAGGCTTGCCACCGCCTTGGCCGGTACGCCGGCGTACAGCCGATGGCGCTCCTCGTGTGCGCCATTCACCAGGGCGTTGGCGCCGACAACACAGTAGTCCGGAATGACCGACCCGCCGAGCAACGTGCACGCCGTGCCAATGAAGCAATAACTGCCGATGACGACGGGTTTTGAATCCTGCCGGCATTCCCCCAGGTCGATGCTGTGCGTGAGAATCTGCGAGCGATATCCGGCAACCGTGGTAAAGCTGCCAATGCTGACCTGGTCGGTGCAGTCAATGATGTGCCGATGCGTGATGGCGCCGTGCGCGCCGAGCAGCAGCTGCGGGCGTCGCGCCGTCAGGTGGGCAAAGTGGGGCGGCTGATTCAACGGATAGGCGGTGATCCAGTTGAGCCGCCCGATGCTTGCATGCTCACCCAGTTCAACCAGCTCCAGGCCCTTGCACACGGTCAGATGCCCGATGCGGGCGCCTCGCCCCATGATGAGTCGCGTTGGGAAGACCCAGGCCAGGCCGATGCGGCTCTCGGGATGCAGCTGATACCGATAAAGGCGTTGCAGCGCCCAACGCTTTGCGCCCCATGGCAGAACCATGATGAGCAGACGTAGCAACGCACTCATGCCGCGACCGCGACCTGCCGATATAAAGAGACCAGCCGTTCGATCAGGGCGGATTCGCCATAGCGGCCCGCATTCTGCAAGCCGCGGCGCCGCAGCTCCTCGCGTGGGCCGCCAGCTTCGAGAGCGAGGATTGCGCGCCCAAACCCTTCGTGATCGTCCGCATCGCACATCATGGCCGCGCCGCCCGCGACCTCGGGGAACGGCTCGCGATCGCTGCACAGGACGGGACAGCCGCAGGCCTGGGCCTCGATGATCGGCCAACCGAATCCTTCGAATCGCGAAGGAAAGAGCAATGCCAGGGCCCGGTTGTACAGCGCCTCGAGCAGATCGTTCGACGGTTTCACAACCTCGACGATTCGGTCCGCGACCTGCAATTGCAACGCCAGCTGCCGCAGCTGCGCGGTGAGCGGCTGACCGGCGAAAAGCAGCCTGCCATTCCAGGATGACGCAATGCCGGCCAGCGTCCGCAAGGCGCATTCACGATTCTTGCGTCGCAGGTTCGAGCCGATATTGAGCACATAGGGACGGCCGTCGCGCAGTGCAGGCACGGCGGCGATGCGCTCGCGCGCGACCCGCTCGTCCAGCACCCGATAGGGATGGTTGAGCGCATTTGGCGTCAATACGATCTCGCCGGGATAGCCGCTCAGCAGGCGCTGGGCATCGTGCATTGTTGCACTGGACACACAGGCGAGGGCGCGCGCCCGACGCAGCCCCCCGAGAATGTGCTTTTGCAGTTGACGGCCGGTGAATGTCGCCGGGCAATCGGTGTCATCGCCCAGCGCTCCGCGCACCGCCAGCAGGTCGTGACACGTCACGACATAAGGAACCGGCGAGCGGCGCGGAACGTAGACGGAATTCGAATGGTCGCACACGTGGATGATGTCAGCGTGACGGGCCGCGCGTGCCAGGGCGGGCGGTCCGAGCACGTATTTATCCAGGTAGCCGATCCATTTCCACAATCCAGTGGCGGAGCGTCGCGCGGCGTTGAGCACGGGTCGCGGAGCGGCAATCGTGACCTCGTGACCCGCCGCCGAGAGCCCGTGGCGCAGCAGCTCGGTGTAGCGCTGCATACTCTCCTGCGCGTCCGGCTCATAGTTTCCAATCAACAGGATTTTCACAGCAATCTCAAGGCCTTTCGCACAGCATTCACTGCGATTGTGTCAATCACAAGACAGGCGCCGGGCCGCCTTGACCTGCTGGAATGGACTGGGCAACACTGCAATCCATGCAAGAGTTACCGTATTCGCCGGCAGTGACACGGGAGAAGGGACGCAGACACATCGTCGCACTGGTCACGGTCTTCTACCTTCTGCTCATCTTTGAAGGCGCCTTGCGCAAGTGGCTGCTGCCCTCGCAGGGCCAACTGCTGTTCTTCGTCCGCGATCCGGTCGCGTTGGCCATCTACGCCCTGGCGCTCCGCCATTCGTTCTTTCCGCGCAACAGCCTGCTGACGGTGGGCCTGGCTTTTGGAGTCCTCGGCTTCCTGATCATCCTCTGTCAGGCAGCCGGCGTGGCATCGGGCATCAGCCAGTGGCCCATATTGGCGGTCTATGGCTGGCGCAATTATTTCCTTTATATCCCGCTGCCATTCGTCATCGGCGAGGCGCTGGAACGGACCGACATCGAGCGGCTCGTGAAACTGACCCTGCTGATGGCAATCCCGATCGCGGCGCTGGTCCTGGCTCAATTCCGCTCGCCGCCCAATGCACCGATCAACGTGGGATTCGGCGCCAGCAGTACGCAGCAGTTCCACGGTTTGACGGTCGATATGAATCATACGCGGCCCATGGGTACGTTTACCTCGGATGTCGGCCAGAAGGAGTTCGTGACGAGCGCGCTCGCCATGCTGCTGGCGCTGTGGATCGTCCCGACGTCGCGAAGATTCATGAAGCCGTGGCAACTGGGAATCGGAACCTGCGCGTTGCTCACCTGCCTCGCCGTCAGCGGCAGCCGTGGGGCCATGGTACAGAGCGGAATCATTGGGGCCGCAGCCGTCGCATCGGTGGTCGTGGTGGGAAAGGCGGGGTCATCCACACGTGCGATCCTGTTGCCGCTGGGAATCGCGTCGATCGCCGTACTGCTGTATCCCATCGTATTTCCGGAAGGCTATGGTACGTTTCTCAATCGCTGGAACACGGCTGCGGTCGCCGAATCAGGCCAGGGCGGGATCTTTGGACGCGCGCTTTATGGCTTCGTTGACTTTGTCGGGCTGCTGGGTGATACCCCGCTGCCAGGCTATGGACTGGGTCTGGCCGGCAATGCCAGCCTGACGCTCGGCGTCACGATTCCCGGATTTACCGGGTGGGCCGAGACTGATTGGGCCCGCCATATCGTGGATCTTGGGCCGGTCGTCGGTCTGGCGTTCATCGTTTTCCGCTGCGCGCTCACACTCTGGCTGGGTGCGGTGTGCGCCGCGGGGGCCCGCCGTTCAGGCGATGCGCTGCCTTTCCTGCTGTTCGCCTTCGTCGGCCTTGACGTGATGTCGGGGCAGCTGACCGGCAACGGCGTGGTCAACGGGTATGCGTGGCTCTTTTTCGGTTTGAGTCTTGCCGCGTCCTCGGCACACACGCGCGCCAGTGCGGCGGCGACCATCGCGGCGGAGCCGGCCGCAGCGTTACCGCGATATCCGAACCTGATGCGCTAAATCAGCAAAGACGCGCAGGTACTGCCCGGCCACGTAGGCCCGCGTATGACGGCGAAGTTGCTGCTTGGCACGCTGTCGCAGCTCTTCCTGACGCCCCGGACTGCGCAGCAGCTTCTCCAGCACGTCAGTCAATGCCACGACGTCACCATTGGGAAAGGTCTCCCCGCTCTCGCCGATGGCATCGCGCAGTCCGCCGGCCGCCGAGCCGACCGGCACGCAGCCGCAGGCCATGCCCTCGAGTGCGACGATGCCGAAGGGCTCCTTCCAGATCGAGGGAATGACGATGAGCCGGTGGGCATTGAGCAAAGCTGC
Source organism: Steroidobacteraceae bacterium (assembly GCA_035485475.1). Classification (GTDB taxonomy): domain Bacteria; phylum Pseudomonadota; class Gammaproteobacteria; order Steroidobacterales; family Steroidobacteraceae; genus DAIDKA01. The sequence goes on from DATHOA010000196.1 coordinate 10,860, forward strand.
GAGTTCGCTGCCACGGCGTGCGCCGGCGAACCGGACCTGTGCGTGCAGATCCAAAGCTTCGACCTGGCTGCGCAGATTCGCCTCTTCCGGGCCGGTGCCGATGATCGTGACGGTCGGGTGCAGACCCCGCCCGGCAAGCGCCCGCGTTGCCTTGATGAGCACATCCGCGCCCTTGTCCGAGACCAGGCGGCCCAGGAATACCAGGTCGAGGTTGCGCGCAATGTCGGGTACCTCGCGGAAGGTCGCCTCATCGTACGGGTTGGGAATGATCGTGCACGGCGTCGACAGATCGTGTGCGATTGCCGAGCTCACTGCAATTCCGGTCGCGAACCGCAGCGCGAGCCGCTTGGCACCGCCGGCGAGCCCCGCGCGCGGGATCCACACGTGGTGGGCAACGATCCACGGCCGTCGAACGAGAAGCAGCGGCCAGGCGCGCGGCAGACTGATGTTGTTATGGAAGAAGACATCGCACCAGCGAACGAGCCCGAGCAGCGTGGCGCCGGATGGTTGCCGCCAGATCGGAACGAGGTCATGGTCCGACTTGTCCGCGGGCGTCTGGGTGATCAGCCGAACTTCGTGGCCCTGGCGAGCGAACTCTTCCGCGAGCATCCCCGAGACGGACTCCAGTCCGCCGATGCTTGGCGCGAAGACGTGGGAGGAAAAGAGGATTCGCACTTTACTGAGTCGTGTTCGCTCAGTAATAGCCGGTGACCGCCTCGCGAGTCCCATTGAGGACGGTGCCGATGATCGGCAGGTCGCGCAACAGATCGAGCGTGCGCACCAGTTCCTGACGCTGCGTGCGTCCCTCGCTCACGACCACCAGTGCGGACTGCACGTGCCGCGAAAACGCGAGGGCATCATCGGCCTGAAGTACCGGGGGTAGATCGAACACCAGCACCCGATCCTTGTAGCGCTGCCTCAATTCCTGGATGCAGTGCTGCGTGCGATTACTGGACAGCAGCTCGGAGGAGTCCTGGCAGCGTTCACGGGCGGGTAACAGCACCAGCCGCTCATAACCCGCAAGCCGTACCATCGCATCCTGCAGCGGCTGTCCGCGTCGCAGGCAATCGTCGATGCCGACGCGGCACTCGATGCCGAATCGATTGTGGATGCTGGGCTTGCGAAGATCGAAGTCGACCAGTAGCGCAGTGCGATCGTGTTCCGCGGCTATGGCAATCGCAAGATTGATTGCGGTGAGAGTCTTGCCGCTCCCGGCCGCCGCACCGACCACCGCCAGCGAATTCGCACCGAGATCCGTCAGCCGCCGCAGCACCTGGGTCCGCAGCAGTTTGTAGGGACCCCCGTTCACGCCTCCGGCGCCCGGCGGTAATATCCGCTCGCGTTCGATCACCGTCGGATCGACCTCCACGATGCGCGTAAGGCCGGTCAACGTGTCGGTGTGTTCCGGCTGCCTCAGTTCGACCTCGCCTGCCGAAGCCCGCGTCCGATCATGCCGAAGTATGATTGGATCCACCATTGGGTCAGCCACCGAGGTGGCGCATCGCCACGGCCCAGATCACATCGAGCGGCCGGTAGAAGAGGTGGACCGCAAGCACCGCCAGGACACAGCAGCCGAATGCGCTGAACATCGCGTACAGGCGGTGACGCCGCCGCAGCGCAAGGTCACCCTGCGTCAACATGATCGGTATGACGGCGAGCGGCGGCACCGAGACCAGGGACTGCAACTGCTGGCGGCCGCGAATGCTGCCATCGAGCGTCTCGAGCAGCATCACCACGCCCAGGGCGGAGCCGATTCCGGCCACCAAACCCAGGGCAATGATGAGTCCCCGGTTCGGACTGGTCGGCTCCTCCGGCGCGATCGGCGGCTCGATCAAAGTGAAATGCTCGCCCTTGCGCTCGGTTTCCAGATTCTCGGCGACGTCAGCCTCCATCTGTTTGCCGCGCAGCTGAGCGTACTGCGCTTGCGCCGAAGCCAGCCTGCGCAGGATTTCCGTGTACTCGCGCTCCACGCCCGGGGTGCGCGCGAGGCGCTGCTGATACTCGTTCTGCTTGTCCTGCAGCTCGGCGCGCTTCTGTTCGAGGCTCTTGCGCTCGATGCTCAGCGACGAGCGCTGTGAGCGCAACTGCACGTACGCGGGATTGTCGGCATTGCCCTGGGCTTCCTCCACATCCGTATCGGCGACATCCGCGGAGTCGGCGGCGGCAGGGGCGCTGCTCTTCGCGTCCTTTGCCGTCTTGAGGGACTGCGCATCGACCTGCTTCTGCAGTGAATCCACCAGGCGCTGCAACCGCATGACATCCGGATGGTCCGGTGAATACCGATGTAGCGCGTCGGCGAGCTGCGTCCTGGCATCCTCCAACTGCCGGCGGTAGTCATTGAGCGTGGCACCCGGTTTGTCCGCATCCACGCTCGCCTCGAGGCTTGCGATCTGGCGCTTCAGGCGCACCACGTCCGGATGACTGGGCGTATACAGCGCGCTGTCGTGCGCATACTGGCTGCGCAGTGTCTTTAGCAGGTCCGCGGGCGATTGCACACGCTCCCCATTGGAGGTGTACACCTGCGCCGTCGGATTGATCTGTGCGAGCTGGGAATCCAGGAACAGCAGCTGCTGTGAAATGGACTGAAGCCGCGAGTCGGTCTCCAGCAGCTGGTCCTGCATCTGATTTACGCCAGTCAGATTGAGCTGTGACAGCTCGGGGAGCTCGTTGGCGTGCTTTCCCTTGAAGGTCGCAAGCTCGCTCTGCAGCTGATTGATTTCGGCATCCAGTCGCGAGCTCTCCCCTTTGATGAAGGTGACGGCGTCATGCGAGGACTTCTCGCGCGCTTCGATGTTCTGCTGCAAGTACAGCGATACGAGCTCGTTGGCAACTTCCGCAGCGAGCTGCGGCGAGCGATTGGAGTAGGTAATCGAAAAGGCAATCGTGGCCTTGGTCGGACTGCCGCTGCGCGGGTCGATGACGTCAGCGCTGATCATCTGCAGATTCACCGCGCGGCGCATCGTGGCAATAATCGCCTCGCGCGGCTGCCGCCTGCGCATATCCGCATACAGGTCGTAGCGCTGGATGATGCCCATCAGGTTCTCGGTCGTCATGACCCGCTGGGCGGTGATCTGGATGCGCTGCGTGGCGTAGGTCGAGACGGTCGAACGCACCAGGTCGACCGGTAGCTCCTGCTGCTCGATCAGGATGGTGCCCGTGGCGCTGTAGCTCGCGGGCCAGAGGACGGCTGCCGCAATGCTGCTCGCAATTATGACAATCGACAGCACCAGCGCCGGTACCCAGCGCCGCCGCAGAGCCACCCAGAGTTGGCCCGCGCGAAAGGATTGCGGTTCAGGGGTCACCGGGACTACTGCTGCGCCCGCGGGCGTCGGTGGCTGCTTGGCATTCGGCACATAGCGAGTCGCGCAAAGTTCTTCCGCAGTCAGAGGCCGTACGCGGCGCCATACGAGCGCCGGCATGAATTTGTTCTATACGGGGCAAGCCCGACAAGCCTGTCGTTCCGCCCCAGATGCGCGGCCATGGTGCGGTCCGGCGGAGTTGCTAGGCTAAACCGGCAAGATGACATCTATATGGCAGAGTACTGTCAGCTCTTTGTCATTCAATCGCCAGCGGATTGCGGCGCCGCGGGTGCGTGTTGCCCTCAGTCCCGCGCCGCCGCCACGCGGTAACCTGCCCGGGCGATCATCGCATCACGGCGAGCCAGCTGCAGATCCGCCTCGACCATCTCGTGCACCAGCGCATCGAAACTGACCTTCGGCGCCCACTTCAGCTCTTCCCGGGCTTTTGTGGCATCCCCCAGCAGGGTTTGAACTTCGGCCGGCCGGAAATACTGGGTATCGACGCGCACCACGGTGCGGCCGCTCTTGCGGTCCAACCCCGTCTCCTCCACTCCGCTGCCGCGCCATTCGAGCCGCATGCCCAGCACAGCGGCTGCCTTCTCGACGAAGTCACGCACCGAGTGCTGCACACCCGTCGCAATGACGTAGTCGACCGGAGCGTCCTGCTGCAGCATGAGCCACTGCGCTTCGACGTAATCGCGCGCATGGCCCCAGTCGCGCCGCGCATCGAGGTTGCCCAGCCAGATGCAGTCCTGCAGGCCCTCGGTGACGCGGCTCAGACCTCGCGTGATCTTGCGGGAGACGAAGGTCTCCCCGCGCAGCGGAGATTCGTGATTGAACAGGATTCCATTGCAGGCGAAGATGCCGTAGGCCTCCCGGTAGTTGACCGTTATCCAGTACGCGTACAGCTTTGCGACGCCATAAGGCGAGCGCGGATAGAACGGCGTCGTCTCGCGTTGCGGAGTCTCCTGCACCAGGCCAAACAGCTCCGAGGTCGACGCCTGATAAAACCGCGTTCGGCCGCCGAGCCGCAATATGCGCAGCGCCTCGAGGATCCGCAGCGGTCCCACGGCATCCGCGTTTGCCGTGTACTCCGCAGTCTCGAACGACACCTGCACGTGACTCTGGGCGGCTAGATTGTAGATCTCGTCGGGCTGGACCTGCTGGATCACGCGCAGCATATTGGTCGAGTCCGTAAGATCCGCATAGTGGAGCCGCAGTCGCGCGCCGGGCGCGTGCGGATCCTGGTAGAGATGGTCGATGCGCTCCGTGTTGAACGAGGATGCGCGGCGCTTCGTGCCGTGGACCTCGTAGCCTTTGGCCAGCAGCAATTCAGCCAGATAGGCACCATCCTGACCGGTTATTCCCGTAATGAGAGCGCGTTTTGTCACATCAATACTCCGTCGCCCGAATCCTTGCTGCTGCACGACTCAACGCGGCGATTCGGGCAAATCCGCGCGCGCGCGCGCTCATGCGCTCACAGGTGAAACTTTAAGAGTCGAAGATGACACTCGTATGCCTGGCAGCAATTTCCGGGGCAGCGCAGTTCAACCGGGGTTTTCGGGGGAAGCCGCTGCGCCAGGTGCGGCGCGTCGGGCGGCCTGGCAGAACTTGGCGAGTTCGTGTACGGCGCTGCGATATTCCTGGTCAGCCCACGAGAATTCGAGCCATAACTCGCGCTGCGCCAGTGGCATGGTCGCGTAGCGACTGGCCATGAACATGCGCAGCACCTTGTTGCGGTCGGCGGCCAGCTTGAGAACGCCGGACTGCAGCACCCGCAACTTCGCCATCGAGCGTCGTGACAGAATCAACATCGGGGCCACGACTTACCCCCCTCAGGTGCTGCTCAGTCGCAACCGCTCGAGCTCGCCTGCCGCACGATCAAGTTCCGCGATGACGTCGCAATAGCGAATCCACGCTTGCTCGACCTGCGAGCTGATCTTCGGGTCCACTTGCTCAAGCTGGCGACGCGCGCTGTCGTATTCGGACTGTGCGCGTCTGTGCCGAGCTTCGAGTCGTTCAAGCAATTCCCAGAAGTCCGAGTTGAGCCATGTTGTTTGTTTGTCGATGATCGCGCTCATCGGCGCTCCCCTTCTCGCGCACCGTCCTTGTGGCGAGGCGTCGATGCTAGCGACACACTGCTACAGATTGGTTGCAGATTCCGGGACACTGCCGCGCTTGCGGCAACCGTCACGTCACGGTGGTGGGCGCGCACTGTGACGTATGCGATTGATTGCTATGTATAATGCCCGACGCCACACCCCTTTGGCGACTTGGAGTCCGACATAAGATGGTTCTGGTTACCGGTGGAGCCGGGTTTATTGGCTCCAACCTTGCGGCTGCCCTGGCCGAGCAGGGGGTTCCGGTGGCGATCTGTGATCGCCTGCGCTCGGGTTCCAAGTGGCGCAACATTGGCAAGCTGGAGCTGCGCGACCTGATCGCCCCGGAGCAGCTCGAGTCCTGGCTCGAACAGCACGGAGGCGCCCTGGACGCCATCGTGCACATGGGGGCGATTTCTTCGACCACCGAAACCGATGCCGACCTGATTGTCGAGACCAATTTCCGGCTGTCACAGAGGTTATGGCGCTGGTGCGCACAGCACGGCAAGCGTTTCATCTACGCCTCCTCCGCGGCCACGTATGGTGGCGCCGATGCAGGCTTCGAGGACGACTGGTCCATGAGCGCGTTGGCGCAGTTGCGCCCGCTCAACGCCTACGGCTGGAGCAAGCTGCTGTTTGATCGCTGGGCGGTGCGCGAGGTGGCCCTGGGCAAGGGAAACAGCAATGGCCGGCCCGCGCAATGGGTGGGCCTCAAGTTCTTCAACGTCTACGGCCCCAACGAGTATCACAAGGGCAGCATGCAAAGCGTCGTGGCGCAGAAGTACGCCGCCGCCGCCGCCGGCGAACCCATCACTTTGTTCCGCTCCCATCGTGAAGGCGTCAGCGATGGGGGGCAACGGCGTGATTTCGTCTATGTGGCCGACTGCGTACAGGTCATGCTGTGGCTGCTCGGAAATCCCGGAGTCAGCGGCATCTTCAACCTCGGCACCGGTCAGGCGCGCAGTTTCGCGCAGCTCGCCACGGCACTGTACGCGGCCGTGAACCGGCCACCGCACCTGACCTATGTGGATACCCCGCTCGCGATCCGACCCAACTATCAGTACTTCACCGAAGCGCGAATGGACCGGTTGCGCAGCGCGGGGTACTCGCGGCCGTTCATGAGCCTGGAGGAAGGGGTGAACGATTACGTGCGCCGCTTCCTGTCACAGCCTGACCGCTATCGCTGATGGGACTGCCGCAGCCGTTGCCGGGCGACATCCGCCACATCATCCTCGATCGCGATGGCGTCCTCAATCGGGAGGCACGCGGACACGGGTATATCCTGCGCCCGGAAGACTTCGAGTGGCTGCCCGGCTCGCTCGAGGCCCTGGTGATGCTGTCCGGACTCGGAATGCACATCAGCGTGGCGAGCAATCAGTCGGCCGTGGGGCGCGGGCTGATGACGCCGCAGCAGCTGGAGCGGGTGCTCGCGACCATGCGCACCCAGGCCGCGGCCGCGGGCGCCCGGATCGATGCCATCTATGTCTGCAGCCACGCGCCTGAGGCACACTGTGACTGCCGCAAGCCGGCACCGGGCTTGATCCGTTCCGCCGTCCAGGAGTCCGGAATTGCCGCAGGTGAGACAATGTTGGTGGGAGATGATGTGCGCGACGTGGAGGCGGCCCGGGCCGCGGGAGTCCGTGTGGTGATGGTGCGAACCGGCAAGGGACTGCGCGCATCGGCGCAACTGCAACAGCGCGGCGAAGCGCTGCCGGTGTTCGATGACCTGGCGCAGATCGCCCGTGCTTTCCAGGACCGGCTCAGCCATGAGTGATTCTGCACAAAACGATCTGACGCCGCTGCTCATGGTCCTTGACCGCTTCCCGGGCCTGAAGGTGTGGGTGGTCGGCGACCTGATGCTCGATGAATACGTCAGCGGCGCCGTGGACCGGGTGTCGCCGGAGGCTCCGGTGCCGGTGGTGCGGGTCCGCGACACCGAGTATCGCTTGGGCGGCGCTGCCAACGTGGCGCGGCAGGTGGCGGCTCTTGGGGCTGCGGTCAGCCTGGCCGGCATCATCGGCGCCGACGCAGCCGGCGATGACCTGCTGCGCCTGTGTGCGGCTTGCGGCATCGGCACGCGTGGCATTGTCCGCACCGACAGCCGCCGCACCACGCGCAAATTGCGGGTGCTGGGCCACAGCCAGCAACTGCTGCGCATGGACTGGGAAGACTCCAGCCCCTGCGATACCGAGCTCTGCACGCGGCTGCTCGCCGGCCTCGAAGGTGAAGCACCAGATGCCGTCATTCTCAGCGATTACGCGAAGGGCGTACTCACCGCGCAGGTCATCAGCGCGGTCACGACGCTGGCGGGGAGAGCGCCGGTGGTCGTGGACCCCAAGTCCCGGGACTTCACGCGCTACCGCGGCGCGACCACTGTCACACCGAACCTGCGCGAACTGGAGCTGGCGGCCGGCAAGTCCCTGGATCCGACCGATGCTCAGTCCGTGGCGGCCGCCGCGCAACCGCTGATTGCCGCCGCGGGCCTGACATCGATGGTGGTCACGCTGAGCGAGCACGGCATGCTGGTCGTGCCGGCCGCTGGTGCGCCGATACCCGTCCCGGCCAGTCGCCGCGAGGTGTTTGATGTCACTGGCGCAGGCGATACCGCGATTGCGGTACTGACCCTGTCGCTGGCTGCCAAGGCCTCATTGCCCGAGGCCGCGCGTCTTGCCAACGCTGCCGCCGGGGTTTCCGTGGGCCAGGTCGGCGCCGTTGCCGTGAATGCGGACAGCATCCGCAGTGAGCTTACCGCCTCACCGGAGGCGAAGGTGCTGTCGCGCGCGGAACTGGGGACACGTGCAGCGTCATGGCGCATCGCCGGCAAGCGTATCGTCTTCACCAACGGCTGCTATGACCTGCTGCATGCCGGCCATCTATCCTTGCTGCACGGCGCCGCGCAGCTCGGGGATGTCCTGGTGCTGGCCATTAACAGCGATGCCTCCGTGCGGCGCCTGAAGGGACCGGAACGGCCCCTCGTGCCGCAGGCCGAGCGGGCCGCGCTCCTGGCCGCGCTGGCTTGCGTGGACGCCGTGACCATCTTCGATGAAGACACTCCGTTGGCCACCATTGAGGCCGTACGTCCCCATATCCTGGTGAAGGGCGCGGACTACAAGGTCGAAGAGGTTGTCGGTCGCGGTGTGGTCGAGGCGTATGGCGGCCGCGTTGCATTGGTGCCCCTGCTGCCCAATAAGTCCACCACCGCTTTGCTGGATCGCATCAAGGGTATCAGCAAGAATCCATGAACGCGGATCAGCGCCGCCGACGCTAGGTTTCTTTCGGCATGTGCGCGTGGCAGAATTTCGCCAGCCGGTTTACGGCAGCGCGGTACTCCTGGTCGGCCCACGCGAATTCCAGCCAGAATTCCCGCTGTGCATCCTGAGTCGCGCCATTGCGGCTCGCCGCGAACATGCGCAAGGCTTCATTGCGGTCCGCGGTGTGCGCGCGCAGCGCTGCCTGCAGCACCCTCAGTTCCACCAGAACTCTGCGCGACAGTGTCTTCAAGGCATGCCCACCGCGCTTGCTGCGCCCGTTGCTACTCCGGGCGGGTGCGCAGCGCTTCCAGCTCCGCGGTCGTCATGTCGAGTTCGCGGATCACCTCGCAATAACGTAACCAGACATCCCGGAAGCCGGTATTGCGTGCGCTTGGGATGGCCGTGAGTTCGCGGCGCACCGCCTCATGTTGTGATTGCAGCCGCAGGTGCAGTCCTTCAACCTGGCTGAGACGACTCCAGAACGGATCGCGCAACCAGTACGCACCCTGGTCGTCGGCGCTGCGACCGCCTTGCTCTTGTGTGGTACTCATCAGGTACCTCCCCGTCATGACCGTATCGGGAAGTGACACTACCGCCGCAGTGCTACAGCGACATTGCACGCAGAGGTTAAGTTCCGCGCTTGGTCGGCCGCTTCCATCCCGGAATGCTGACCTGCCGCGCACGTGCAACGGTCAACTGCCCTGCCGGGGCCGCGCGCGAAATGGTCGAACCCGCACCAATGTTCGCGCCCGCACCGATCTGCACCGGCGCGACCAGCATGCTGCCGGAGCCTATGAACACATCGTCTTCAATGATCGTCGGCCATTTGTTGACGCCATCGTAGTTGCAGGTCACCGTGCCGGCACCGACGTTGACTCCCGCACCGACCGTCGCATCACCCAGGTAGGTAAGATGGTTGGCCTTCGACCCCGCACCGATGTGCGTCTTCTTGATTTCGACGAAATTTCCGACGTGCACCCGCTCGGCGAGTACTGATTCAGGTCGCACGCGCGCAAATGGACCGATCCGGCAGTGCGGTCCGATGCTCGCGCGGTCAATGATGCAATTGGCGAACACCTCCGTGCCCGCCGCAATCTGCGCGTGGCGGATCAGGCAGTTGGGACCGATTCTTACCCCGTCGCCGAGTTTTACGTCGCCTTCGAACACGACATTGACGTCGATCACCACGTCCTGTCCGACCGACACGACGCCGCGGACATCCACCCGCGCCGGGTCGATGAGGGTCGCGCCTTCGAGCATCAGTTTGCGCGCTTGGCGCAGCCGCCAGGTGTCCTCCGCGCTGGCCAGCTGCACCCGGTCGTTGACCCCCTGCACTTCGCGCTCATCGGCCGCGATCACCGGGCGCACCGTGACGCGATCGCGAACCGCCAGCGCGATGACATCGGGGAGATAGTACTCACGCTGCGAGTTGCGGTTGTTCAGGCGGCCCAGCCATTTCAGCAGGCGACCGGCCGGCACCGTCAGCACACCCGTATTACATTCGTCCACACGTCGCTGCTTCGCGGTTGCATCCTTGTCTTCGACAATGGCCTGAACCCGACCGCTGGCCGCGCGCAGCACGCGCCCATAGCCGCTCGGATCGCTGGCCCTGACGGTCAGCAGTCCCACCTCGTCGCGGCCGGCCGCCTGCAGCAGCGCCTGCAGGGTTTCACGGGTGATCAGCGGTCCATCCCCATACAGAATCAACACCTGCTGCTCGGCGCTCAGCAATGGCGCCACCTGCATCACCGCGTGCCCGGTGCCCAGCTGCTCGGCCTGCTGCACCCAGGACACCGCCTCATGGGCAAACGCCGCCGGCACCGCCGCGCCGCCATGGCCATAGACCACGTGGATCGCGGCCGGGTTCAGGCTGCGTGCCGTATCCAGCACG
>DATHOA010000197.1:0-16171 GCA_035485475.1 Steroidobacteraceae bacterium
CTTGTGGGCGAGATCATCCTCCTGCTTCGGGCTGAGCCCGGGGCGCGGCGGCGCCTGCTGCGCACTGGCCAGGGCGCCTGCCAGCAGCAGCAGCGCTGCGCCCAGGCCGACCGCCACCTTCCTGCCGGTGAATTGCTTCATTCGCCCCTTCCCCTTGAAGTACTTATTGCTTTCAGCGCTGCTGTTCGCCGCCGAGCACCTTGCCATCGGCCAGGACGATCGAGACGTACTGGCCACCGGGCGTGCCATCGCGCAGCGGTCGTACCGTGACGGTCACCTTGTCACCGGCCTTGAGCGTCGTGCGCTTCCAACCGTCGCGCACCAGGTTGTTGGGGCTGTTCATTTCGACTGCCCAGATCTCCGAGGCGCCACCGGCCTTATCAACACTGACCTTGAAATTGGCGTGCGGATTGCTCCAGTTGAAGTCGACGATGGTGCCGCTGACATCGACCTTCTTGGAAGTGTCGAACATGGCCCCGGAATGATGCGCAAATGCCGGACTGAGAATGGCTGTCAGACCGACAAGGATGCTGAGGGCGGCAGTATGGAGGCGAGGCATGGGGTTCTCCTTGTGAACCGGTCGGCGATGGTATCGCCGCAACAGTTGTCGGCGCAACCAGCTTGAGGCACGGCTCATTTGCCGGTCACCGGATTCACGTAGTGAAACGGCGGCAGGAATGAGCGCGGATACATTTCAAAATGGACCGTGGGTGGCGAGTCCGGAGGATTGGATCCCGTAATGCCCGGCGCGTCGCGCGCCGGCAGATCCTTCCAGCCCACGTCATAGGGCGCGAAGTAGGTGTTGATCACGTGATCCGACTCGATGCGCCAGATGCCGTCGCGCTTCACATAGGTGTTTTCATAGACGCCACCCATCCAGGTGCCGTTCTTGCCGTAGTTGCCCATCATGCTGAAGGCGCGCGAGCGCATCTTCGCCGTCTGGCCATCCGCGGCCACATCGATTACCGGCTGGAACTGCATGTGGTTGTGCAGCACCCCATCGTCCAGGCCCTGCTGCCCATACAGATTCAGATTGCGACGCACGGCGGGCTTGCCCGCATAGACGCCGCGAAGCGCAATTTCGATGGTGCCTTCCGGGGCCCACAGGTCGGTGAGCGCATCCCATTCCAGCGTCGCCAGGTAGTAGCCGTACATCGCGTGCAGGTTTTCGATGATGGCCGCATCCTGCAGCAGGCCTAAGCGATGCTCGAGACTGACGGCGGTCGCGGCCATGGCAGTGGGCGTCACGCCCGTTGCCGCCAGGTCCGCGGCGGTGGGTGTCCATGATGTGGGTGCCGTGCCGGTCACCGGGTTGGCATAATCAAATGGCGCGGGTACTGGAGCGCTCACCGGCGCGGCCGCCGCTCGATCGGGCTTCAGCTCCGGTTCCATGCGCGAGTAGGTCGCAACGCGCTGCGCCCAGCCTGACTCATAGGGCGTATACAGCGTCGGATAGAAGTACAGCCGGCGGATCTGCCACACCCCATCGCGCTTCACATACTCGTTCTCGTAAACCCCGACACCCCATTCATGGTATTGCCCGGCCTGTGCGATCTGCGCGAACACATGCCAGCGGGCGCGCGCCGTGGTGCCATCGGCGTTCACATGCACGATGGGTTGCAGCTGCATGTTGTCGTACAGGCGCCCGGCGACCGGCCCCTCCGGACCGATTGCGCGCAGGTAGGCCAGCACATGAGCCTTGCCCACGTAGGCGCCGCGCCCGGCCAATTCGAATTCGCCATCCTCGGCGAACAGATCCGCGGCCTGACTCCACAGCCCCTTGTCGAGGTAGTACCCGTAGATGCGCTGCAGCTTCTCAATTGCGTTCTGGTCTTCCAGCAATTGCACCTCATGACTGAGGTGGGCCAGCTGCTGCCGCAGCTGCGTGTCACTGCCGGAAACGGCCGCGATGCTACCCACGCTGCCCTGTGCGCCATCGGTACGCAGACTCGGCGCCTGGTTCTTGAAATGAAACTGCGGAACATGCGCGCCGGGCCAAACCTTGTATTGCTCGGTCGGTGGCGCATCCGGCGGCAGCGATGCCGGGGCATAGTGGCCGCCATTCACATCCGGGTTGCGCACCCAACCCCCATCGGCGTAAGGGGTCATCAGCGTCTGGTACCAATGCAGCGCACTGATCTTCCAGACTCCCCCCTCCTTCACATACTCATTCTCGTAGGGACCTTCGCCCCACCACGCACCCTTGCCGGCAACACCCGCCAGAATGACCGCGCGCCAGGTTCCCTTGGCGCGCATGCCATCGGGCGCCAGGTTGATGACCGGCATCAGTTGCAGGTATTGATTGGTCTGCCCTGGCGCGAGCCCCAGGTGTCCACCGCCCACGGCCAGGAAATACTGCCGTATGCGCTGCTGACCCCGGTATACGCCATCCAGGCCTATTTCCAGCGTGGCATTGCGCGAGAACAGGTTCGCGACCTGATCCCACTGCCCCACATCCAGGTAGTACCCGTAGGCGCGCTGCAAGCGCTTGATGGCGTCGATGTCCTGCAACGACTGCGCCTGTGCCTGCAAGACGGCGACGGTGTGCGGCAGCGGTTCGGCATTACACATACCGGTCCACCCGCCGGCCAAAGCCACTAAACCAGCCGCCATGGCGGCAACGCGCCTGCCGCAAATCATTGTCGTCATTGTCGATTGTCCCCCCCACGCTATCCCCCGATGATACGTGAGTCCTCCCATCAGCCCGGGAGCTGCAGTGCACAACGGGCGGGGCGTAACGAAGAATTGGCGAGGATGACCGTCGTCGCGATGGCGACGAGGGCATGCGGCATTGTGGCCGGGTCCGGCTGCAGGAGCCTCTAGACCGAGGTCTTCTCGGTGGTGGAGGCCTTCTCGCCGGCCGCGGCCTTGTCGCGTTCCTGGGCGGGGAGCTGGCGGGCTTCGACCGGAGCCGGCGGCGGGGTTTCGCCCTCGCGCTCGCCCTCCTTCATGGATTCCTTGAATCCACGCACGGCCTGGCCGAGATCAGAGCCAATGGTGCGCAGCTTCTTCGTGCCGAATACCACCAGGACGACCAGCAGGATGATCAGCAAATGCTTGGGGGAGAATAGATCCACGTCGATTGAAGCCTCTAAAAAGCCTGACCTTGCATGATACGCCTTTGCGCGGGATGGCACCGAGCAGCGCCACACACCACAGCCTTAAGGCTACGCTTGCGCCTTAGAAAGGGTACCCGCACTGTTTGCGAGTTTGCCTTAGGAATCAATAAATGTGTGCCGACACCTAAGACACTGCCTTGAGTATATACCTCCACCGTGCCAAAAATGATTTGACATTGTTTTTCGTAGTATGGGGCGTATATTCAGCAATGAAAGCGGGACGATGCAGGATTTACTTGTCAAATAACAGCAATACGTCAGCGTTGCCGTCACTTTAAGCCAGCGGCAGCTGCCAGGCGTTGATCCAGCCCAAGAAGAGGTCGCGATGAGCACTACGTGGGAGAAGTTTCAGGGGGCTACCGTGTCCCTGGCGCGGTCCGGTTCGCTCAAGGACCGGCTGGCCGATGCCTACCGCAATCACCTTTCTGCGGTCGCCGAAGATGAACTGCCGCGCGAGATCCGCGAGCAGTTTCACAATGTGCGGTGCTCGTTGACCCGCGAGCAACCACAGCGTGGCGAAGATGCCATCCGCGCCACGATACGCAAGATGTCCAGCCATGAAGCCGAGAACATCGCCGAGACGGTGGTGCAGATGCTGTCGGTGATGGCCCGCTCGCCCCAGTCCGGGCGCTCAGCCTCTGCCGTACCCCTGTACCTGCTCGAGGCCTAGCCGCTAGTCGAGTTTGAACTCGATGGTTTCCCAGCGATTGGTTTCCTCGTGCCGTGCCTGGCGCTTGATGGCATCCACCAGCGCCCGACCGTCCCAGTCCACCAATTCATTGGCCATGTCGCTCAGCGCCTTCGCCACCGGCGTCGCGCTGCCGAAATTCTTCATCAGTACGACGGGCTTGTTGCAGGCCTGGGCAAACACGATCTGAAACTGCAGCAGATCGCGATTGGCTTCGGCAAGACTCGGCAGCGCGATCACCACTTCGGCGGGCGCGATCTGCTTGCGCAGGCTCTCACGCAGCGCTTCCTTGTCACCGGCCGGCATGTGATCAGGCGTACTGCAGTTTTTGTAGAAGAAATTGTTCGAGCTTTCCAGGTATTCGAATACCCGCAGGTAATCGTCGCTGTTGTCCCAGCCGTGGGTAACGAACAGTTGAATGGGATGCGCCTGCGACATGGCTTTAGTCTGGCACAGCGGCCAGCCGGCCGCAAAACCCGCTGCCGTGAGAGTACAATCCGAAGCCTTCAACACCTGGAAAGGCATAAAGAGCGGCAGCCGTTGCGCCTGGTCGTCTACAACATCCGCTACGCGACGGGCACCGGGGTCGCCTTTCACCTGCCCCTGCCGGGGATGGGATACCTGCGTCCGAATCGGCGCGTGCTCGCCGGTATCACCGAGTTCCTGCGGGTGGAGAAGCCGGACGTGGTGGGCCTGATCGAGGTGGACACCGGCTCGATCCGCTCCGGCATGGTCAATCAGGTCGAACACATCGCCCAGCAGCTGGGTCACTTCTCGACCTATGAGTGCAAGTACGGCGTTGAGTCGTGGAACCAGTTCCTGCCCATCGTTCGCAAGCAGGCCAATGCCTTCCTCGCGGCTCCGACCGTGCCCGCCGGACGCTTTCATTATTTCGACACGGGGATCAAGCGCCTCATCATCGAGCTGGAGCTGGATGAGGTGTGCGTGTTCCTGGTGCACCTGTCGCTGAAGTACCGGCATCGCCAGTACCAGCTGCGCTCCTTGCATGACCTGATCATCAAATCCAACAAGCCGGTGATCGTGGCGGGTGATTTCAACACCTTCTGGGGCAGTCACGAGATCTACCTGTTCATGCGCGCCGCGGGGTTGCGCAGTGCCAACACCCGCGAGCTGCCTTCCTTCCCCTCGCGCGTTCCGCGTGTGGAGCTGGACTTCATCCTGGTCAGCGCCGACATCCAGGTGACCGACTTCCGGGTGCCGGATGTGCGCTTCTCGGACCATCGCCCGCTGATCTGTGATTTCAATGTTCACCCCGGCGCACTGCGCCGCGACAGCGCCGCATAGAGAATATGAGCAATTCAGCCTGGAAAATGGACCGCGACAGTCAGAGCATCGCCTGGCTCACTCTCGATAAGCCGGGGACTTCCGCCAATACGCTCTCGCAGCAGGTCATGCGGGAGCTGGACGCGCTGCTGCAATCCCTGGCCCGATCCCCACCCCGTGGAGTCATCATCCGCTCCGGCAAACCTTCCGGGTTCATCGCCGGCGCGGACATCAACGAGTTCACGACGCTCGCCAACGCCGCCGCCGGCTACGAGCTCACGCGGGCGGGCCAGATCACCTTCGGGCGCCTCGAACGACTGCCCTGTCCCACCGTCGCGGCCATTCATGGGTTCGCCTTGGGCGGTGGTCTGGAACTGGCGCTGGCGTGCCGTTATCGGGTGGCCGTGGGTGATGAGCGTCTGCAGCTGGGTCTGCCGGAGGTGCAATTGGGCATCCACCCGGGCTTTGGTGGCAGTGTGCGCGCCGTGCGCCTGCTGGGTGTGCGGCCGGCGATGCAGCTCATGCTCACGGGCCGACCGGTGCGGGCCGACAAGGCCGCGCGCATCGGCCTGGTCGACCGACTCGTGAGTTTAAGCGAGCTGGATGACGCGGCACGCGCGATGGTGCTGCAGCCCCCCTCACCCCATCGGCCGCCACTGGTCGAACGCCTGCTCAGCCTCGGTCCGGTGCGCCCCTTCATCAAGCCGGCGCTGATCCGACAGGTGGCCGCGAAGGCACCGCGCGCGCACTATCCGGCCCCCTACGCCATGATCGACCTGTGGGCCCGCAATGGCGCCCACGGCGAGACCGCCTTCGAGGCCGAGGCACGCTCGATCGCGGCCATGTTCGAAACGCCGACCTCGCACAACCTGATCCGTGTGTTCCTGCTGCAGGATCGGCTCAAGGCCCAGAGCACCAAGGCCGCGGCGGAGGTCAAGAATGTTCATGTCATCGGCGCCGGTGTCATGGGCGGGGACATCGCGGCCTGGTGCGCAGTGCGCGGCTTCAATGTCACGCTGCAGGATCGGGCGCTCGAGTACATCGAGCCGGCGCTGAAGCGCGCCGGTGAACTGTTCGAGAAGCGGCTGCGCGATCCGGAAAAGATAGCGGCCGGCCGCACGCGGCTGCGCGCCGATGTGGCCGGCGATGGCGTCGCCGATGCCGACGTGGTCATCGAGGCCATCTTCGAGAACCTGGACGCGAAGCGTGCGCTGTACGCGACGCTGGAGCCGCGGATGAAGGCCACGGCGCTGCTGGCGACCAATACCTCGAGCCTGAAGCTTGAGCCGCTGGCCGAGCAGCTCGCGCGACCCGAGCGCCTGGTCGGGTTGCACTTTTTCAATCCCGTCGCGCAGATGCCCTTGGTGGAAGTGGTTTGCGGCGAACCCACCTGTGCGGAGGCGCAGGAGCTGGGCGTGGCCTTCACCCGCCGCCTCGACAAGCTCCCCATCGTATGTCGCAGTGCGCCGGGCTTCGTGGTCAACCGGGTGCTGATGCCCTACCTGCATGAGGCCATGCAGCTGGCCGAGGAAGGCGTGCCGCTGGCGGCGATCGATACCGCCGCCACCGATTTCGGCATGCCGGTCGGCCCCATCGAGCTGGCCGATGTGGTGGGCCTGGATGTCGCCAAGGATGTGGGCGAAATCATCGCCCGCGAGCTGGGCCGACCGGCGCCGTCGCATCCGCAGCTGGCGCAGCTGGTTGCGGCGGGTAAACTTGGCCGCAAGAGTGGCGCGGGCTTCTACGCCTGGCACGACGGCCATCCGACCAAGCCCGTGGCCACCACGGCGGCGCCAGCCGATGCTGCCGACCGGATGATGCTCGCCCTGGTGAATGAGTCCGTCGCCTGTTTGCGCGCCGGGCTGGTGGCCGATGCGGATCTGCTCGATGCTGCGGTGATCTTCGGCACCGGCTTTGCCCCGTTTCGTGGCGGACCGATCGCTTATGCACGCGCGCGCGGCATCAGCGATTGTGTGCGCCGGCTGACCGACCTGGCTACGCGACACGGTGTGCGCTTCCGGCCCGATCCGGGCTGGGATCTCCTTGAACCGGGACTGCAAACCGTGAACGGCGTACCGGGGAGGCTGTGATGCTGTGCTACCATCAAAAGCTTAGCCGAAGACCCTGTAATCACCCATTGATCAGCCGTGCCAATGACCGAGGAACGTGAAGCCAGCGTTCAGGTACTCAAGACCTTCGCACCGCTGGATGGCCTGAAACGCGAGAACATTGCAGCGCTGGCGAAGAAAGTCAGCATCCGCAAGATGTCCGCGGGTCGCTACCTGTTCAAGGAAGGCGACACCGACAAGCGCAAAGTGTGGCTGGTGAGTGGCATGGTCGAGCTGCGCGAAGGCGAGCGCACCGTTGGCATGATCCGCGGCGGCACGCCCGAGGCACGCAATCCGCTCTCCCCGACTCTACCGCGCGCCGTCAGCGCCCGCGCGGTCGATGAGATTTCCTATCTGACCATCGACAGCGAACTGCTCGATGTGATGATCACGTGGGACCAGACCGGGACCTACGAGGTCGAGGAACTGCAGGCACAGCTCAATGGCGGCGCCAACGGCGATGACTGGATGACGACGCTGCTGCAGACGCGCTCCTTTCATCGCATCCCGCCGGCGAACATCCAGGCCATCTTCATGCGCATGCAGCGCGTGCCGTACCTGGCCGGTGATGTGATCATCAAGCAGGGTGATGAAGGCGATTACTTTTACGTGATCGTCAAGGGCCAATGCGTGGTGACGCGCGAGACGCCCCTGAACCGCGACGGCATCAAGCTTGCCGAGCTGAGCGTTGGCGATACCTTCGGCGAAGAAGCACTCATCGCGGAAGCCAAGCGCAACGCCACCATCACCATGCACACCGACGGGGTGCTGATGCGGCTCGCCAAGGATGATTTCCGCGAGCTCATGAATGAGCCGCTGCTGCAGTGGGCCAACTATGACCAGGCCCGTGACATCGTCGCGCGCGGCGGTCGCTGGCTGGACGTGCGCCTGCCGAGCGAGCACCAGAACATGAGCATCGAGGGATCGCTGAACATCCCGCTGTACTTCATCCGGCTGAAGCTGTCGACACTGGATCCGAAGACGCCCTACGTGTGCTACTGCGACACCGGGCGCCGCAGCTCCGCGGCGGCCTACATCCTGGTCGAACGCGGCTTTGATGCCTACGTCCTGCGCGGCGGCCTGACCACCGGCGCGGTGGGACTGCACCAGTCCCGCTAGCCGTTACTGCGCCGGCGGCTCCACGCCGCGCACCGCCGCCACCGTCACCACCGCAAAACGGGTAAACAGCGGCGTCAGCGAGCCGCCTTCGGCATCACTGCCGCGGCTGCTGATTCGCACCCGGGCGTGCACGTCGAACGCGGGCTGCCCCGCAGCCGCGCCGTCCTGCACCTGCACCGTGCCGTTGAGCATCACATTGCGATAGGTGTAACCCAGCACCTTGGTGTTGCTGGCCAGCGCGTTGGTAAAGTTCTGCACGATGATGGCCAAGGAGCGGTGGACATTGGCCGCGGCGGGCGCGTACAGCTGGTGCAACTGCAGTTCGTGTTCGATCGCAATGGCCACGGCATCCGGGGTCAGCCGCGGATCGGTCGCCGCCAGTTGCTGGGCCTGCTCACTGAAGGTCACCGTCACGGCACTCACGGCGCCGAACTCACCGCTCTGGGGCGCGGCCGCCAGATCGCGCTCGGAGTCGGCCTGGGCCCGGCCGGCGCCCGTGCAGGCACATAGGCTCGCCAGCGCCACAGTGATCACGGTCGCGCAAATGATTCCAGGCGTTCGCATCAGGGGGCGACGATTACATCGTGTGCGTTGCTTTGTCGCCGGAGAGTGCTCCGGCCAGGTAGGTCTCGATTTTCTTCTGGGTCTGGCCGCGATCCTGCTCGCTGAACTGCACGCCAATACCGGCGGTGCGCTTGCCCTGTGCACCCTTGGGCGTCACCCAGATCACCCGGCCGGCCACCGGCAGCTTCTCATCCTCGCCCATCAGGTTCAGCAGCATGAACACCTCATCACCCAGGCGGTAGTTGCTGTTGGTCGGGATGAACAGGCCGCCGTTGCGCACAAAGGGCATGTATGCCAGATACAAGGCACTTTTGTCCTTGATCGTGAGCGTGAGAAGTCCGGGTTTTGGTCCCATTGCCGTGTTGGTGTATTTAGACAGTCAGTGAGCGTAACAGGCTCTCCAGCACCAGCGAACGATTCACCGGGGTGGCCAGGGCCGCCCGCAGGGCGCGCAGCTGCTCAAGCAAATCGAAAAGCTGAGGGGCATTTGACCTCGGATCGGGGCGCGCCGGGTGCGCACCATCCCGCAATTCCGTGGAATATGTCCCGGCGCCCAGACTACGGCGGATGCGTTCCGTGAGCCAGTTCTCAAGACAGCTCAGGCGCAGGGGAAGTTCGGTGCGGCTCCAGGTATCGGCCAGCTGCGCGGCATCCGCACGTCGGGCGGCCAGTTCGCCCAGCCCCGATAGGGTCTCATCACGGATCTGCAGCACCGCCCGGGGGTCCAGCCCCGCGGCCAGCAGCGGCGCATTGCCGATCACATCCAGCACCGCGTCCCAGGGCCCCTCCCCCACGAATTGAGTCAGCCAGGCGAGCGCCGGTTCGCGTTCGGGCCGGCCGATCCGCAGGCGTTGGCAGCGACTGAGGATGGTCGCCGGCAACCGCGAGGGCTGCTGTGCGACCAGTATCAGCACGGTGCGCGAGGGCGGCTCTTCGAGTGTCTTGAGCAGGGCATTGGCAGCATTCCAGTTCAGGGCGTCGGCCGGATCGATCAGCGCCACCTTGTAGCCGCCCTGGTGACTGGCCAGGGCCAGGTGTGCCGACAGATCGCGCGCCTGCTCGACCCGGATCTGCTTGGAGTCTTCGATGAGCGAGATCTGCGTGAAGTCCGGATGACGGTGCTCGCGCAACCGCGTGCAGCCCGCGCAGGCTCCGCAGGGACCCTCAGGCCCCGGCGCCAGGCACAACAGCAATTGTGCCATCCACAATGCCAGCTGATCACCGCCGGCTCCCGGCGCGTCCTGGATCAGCAGTGCGTGCGCCACCCGGTCCTGCCGGACCGATGCGGCCAGCTGCGTGCGCGCCGGTTCGAGCCAGGACGCCCCCGTCACTGACACCGCAAGACCTCCAGCGCAGTGGCCACGGCAGCCTGCACCGCCGGCAGTTCACGGCCGGCATCCACGATGCAGAACCGGCGCGGTTCGGCGTGCGCGAGGGTCAGGTACGTGGCGCGTACCCACGCAAAGAACGGCCCGCGCTCCTGCTCGAACCGATCGGCCTGTCCGTGGCGTGCCTGTGCGCGCGCCAGACCCAGCTCCACCGGCAGGTCCAGCAGCAGCGTCAGATCCGGCGTCAGGTCCGCATGCACCAGGGTCGCCAGCGCCTCGATGGCCGCAGCATCCAGGCCGCGGCCACCACCCTGGTAGGCCCGCGTCGCATCCGTGAATCGGTCACAGATCACCCACTCACCGCGTGCCAGCGCCGGGCGAATCAGATTCGTGACATGGATACTGCGCGCCGCGAACATCAGCAGCAGCTCCGCGGCAGCCGGCAGCGCCTCCCCGTCCGGTTGCAGCACCAGATCGCGCACCCGCTCCGCCAGCGGCGTGCCCCCCGGCTCGCGGGTGAGCAACGCCGGCACGTTGCGCGCCCGCAGCCATTCCAGGATGTGACGCGCCACGGTCGACTTGCCCGCCCCCTCGATGCCTTCGAGAGTGATGAAGCGCCCGGATGTCATGGCCGTGCGACCGCACCGCGCAGCTTCTGCAGATAGTGCTGGACGGCCAGGTTGTGCTCGGCGAGGGTCGCGGAGAAGTGATGTCCACCCTGGCCGTCGCCGGTCGCGACGAAGTACAGGTCGCCGGTTTCCTCAGGTCGCACCACCGCCAGTAACGCCGCCCGCCCCGGCAACGCGATCGGTGTCGGTGGCAGGCCTTCGCGGGTGTAGGTGTTATAGGGCGTATCGCTGGTCAGGTCGCGCTCGTGGATGTGGCCATCGTAGGCGGACCCGAGCCCATAGATCACGGTCGGGTCGGACTGCAGGCGCATGCCTTTGCGCAACCGCGCCATGAACACTCCGGCAATGCGTGGCCGCTCGGCCGGCAATCCGGTTTCCTTTTCGACCATGGAGGCCAGAGTCAGCGCCTGTTCGGGAGATTGCAGCGGCAGATCGGCAGCGCGCATGTTCCAGGCCTCGGTGAGGGCATCGCGCATGCTGTCGTAGGCAAGCTTGAGGATTTCGACATCGGTCGCACCCGAAGCGAACCGGTAGGTGTCCGGGAAGAAGCGCCCTTCCGGATTTTCGCCCGCATGACCAATGGCGGCCATGACGTCGGCGTCGCTGCGGCCCTTGAGCAGTGAATGCACATGCGGGTCCTCGGCCAGCTCACGCCGCAGGTCACTGAAGCGCGTGCCTTCGACCACCGTCAGGGGTTCGAGGATCACCCGCCCCGCCTCGAGCATTTCAATCACATCACTGGCACTGGCATGAGCGTCGACTTCGTAGTCGCCGGCCTTGATTGTGAGCGTGCGCCCGGTCAGGCGCAGGTACAGCTGCGTGCATGCGGAGCATTGCAGCGCACCCGCGCTTTGCAGCCGGGCGAGCACACCGCGCACACTCAAGCCCGGGGAGACCGTGACGCGCAGCGCCGCCGGCGCCGGGCCCGGTGCTTCGAATTGCATCGCCAGCCACGCGCGGCCGCCTGCGGCCGCGCCGACCAGCAGCACCAGGAGCAGCAGCGGAATCCAGATGGCCTTACGCATGGGCAGTCTCAAGCAGCGGTAGCAGCCACTGCTGCAGTTGACGCGTGAGTGGGCCGACCGCCCGCTCGCGCCCGTCCAGGGTACGCACCGGCCAGATGCCGATGCGCGCGTTGGTCAGAAAGATCTCCTCGGCCGCAGCCAGTGCGGCCGCCTGCAGCGCCGTCTCGGTGACGTCCAATCCACCGCGCTGCGCCGCGCCGATCACCACACGGCGCATCACGCCGCGGATTCCAGCGTGGGTGATTGCAGGAGTCATGATCCGACCATCCGTGACCAGGAACACATTGCTCATCGTGCCTGAGACGAGCCATCCGCAGCTACTGAAGACCAGGGCTTCGCGGATCAAAGGATCGGTCCATTCGGCGCGGACCAGGACCTGCTCCAGGCGGTTCAGGTGCTTCAGGCCCGCGAGCAGCGGATTCTCACCCCAGCGCCCCACGGCGGTGCGCGCGGCGACCCCATGCTCCCAAGCAGCCGGATCCTCCTGCGGCCACGGATACTGCAACAGCACGGTGCGCGCCCGCTCATCACCCCTGGCGCCGTAGCCGCGGGCGGTCGCGTTGCCGCGGGTGAGGATGAGCTTGATGATACTGCGAGGTTGAGTGGCCGCAAGCTCGCGGATCCTGGCGGCAAGCCCGGGAAAATCCTCATAACGAACACCCAATCGCGCGCAGCCCTCGGCCAGCCGCTGCAGGTGCAGGTCCAGAAAGCTGGCCTGGGCGTTGCGGCAGGCGATGGTCTCAAACAGGCCATCACCGTAATGCAGACCCCGATCCAGAAGGCTGATCCCCGTGGCCGGCTGGCCGTCCACCAGGGCGGTGATGGGATCCGTACTCATGCGAACACCGCCAGCATGCCGCGCGCCTTGGCGCGGGTTTCGTTCAGTTCGCGCTCCGGGTCCGAATCCGCAACGATGCCGCCGCCGGTGCGCATCGTGATCTGCGAGTGCTCAACGGTCATGGTGCGAATCAGGATATTGAGGTCCATTTCGCCACCCGGGGTCAGGTAGCCCAGTGATCCATAGAATGCCCCACGTCCCTGCCCTTCCAACTCCGCGATGATCTGCATGCAGCGGAATTTCGGGCAACCCGTGATGGTGCCGCCGGGGAACACCGCCCGCAGCGCGCCGATGGGCGTCACGCCTGCGCGCAGACGGCCCTGGACGTTGGATACGATGTGGTGCACATGCGCGTAAGTCTCGGTGACCATCAGCTCATTGACGATCACCGTTCCCGCCTCGCACACGCGCCCCAGGTCATTGCGTTCCAGGTCGATGAGCATGATGTGCTCGGCACGCTCCTTGGGGTGCGCCACCAGTGCGGCCGCTTCCGGTGCATCTTCACCGGGCCGCAGCGTGCGCGGCCGGGTCCCGGCAATGGGGCGGGTGTCCACTTCGCGGCCGCTGACGCGCAGCAGCCGCTCGGGCGAGGAACTCAGCACGCTCACGCCGTCCCATTGCACCAGCGCGGCGAACGGCGCCGGATTGCGCGCCCGCAGCCGCTCATAAAGCATGGCCGAATCCAGCGCCTGTGCGAAGCCCTGCGATCCGGGTGCAGCCGCGGGCCGCACGCACCACGGCCGCGACAGGTTTGCCTGGTAGATGTCGCCGGCGCGAATGTACTCTTTGGCACGCAGCACCCGGGCGATATACAAGGCGGGATCTTCTTCGGTCACATCGAACAGCGCCGCGAGCGGCTCATTCGCGGTGGCCACTGGCGTGACTGCGACCGACTCGCCCAGCCGCTCGGCCTCGGTCACCACCTGCTCCAGCAGCCCTTCTGCGCCCGCTTCCGCGACCGCCCACACGGCATTGCTGTCCAGCACGTGCACCAGCGCGCAGGGCGTGCGCAGCGCAAAGGCCGTCCAGGGGAGCGGTGTCGGCGGCAAGCGCAGATGCGGTTCGATGTCCGCGGCGATCTCGTAGCCCAGGTACACCACCCAGCCCGGCGCGAAGGGCACGCCGGTGCGACGGGCTACATGTAGATCAGACTCCTGGCCGCTGGGGGCTGCGCCGCTGTGCCGCCACCACAGTTCCAGGGCGTCCAGAAACTTGCCCGCGCGCGGTTCGACGCCACGGCCATGAACGCGCCCATCAGCGCTGCTCCACATGGCCGCCGTGGGTTGCGCCGCAAGGATCGTGACTTTCCCCAGCGGGCCGGCGACGGCGCTCTCCAACAAGGCCGGATAGCGGGCCGGATTGGCGCTCGCCAGGCGTCGCAGTACCGCGGGCGGGACATTCAGCTGCCGTGCCTGTGGGTTCACATCTCAGCCGCTGAAGCGGCGGAAGATGAGGGTACCGTTGGTGCCGCCGAACCCGAAGGAGTTCGACAGCGCCACATCGATCGGCATCGGCCGCGCGGTGTTGGGTACGAAATCCAGATCGCAGTCCGGATCCGGGGTGCGGTAATTGATGGTCGGCGGCGCGACATTGTCGCGGATCGCCAGAATGCTGAAGATCGCCTCGAGCACCCCGGCGGCACCGAGCAGATGGCCGGTCATGGACTTGGTCGAACTGACCGCCACCTGGTACGCATGCGCCCCGAAGGCGGCCTTGATGGCCGCGGTTTCGGCCCGGTCGCCCAATGCGGTCGAAGTCGCATGGGCATTGACGTACTGCACCTGCTGCGCATTCATGGCCGCATCGCGCAGCGCATTCGTCATCGCAAGCGCCGCACCGGCGCCATCCTCGGGCGGCGCAGTGATGTGGTAGGCGTCGCCGCTCATGCCGAAGCCCGCCATTTCGGCATAGATCGTCGCGCCACGTGCGCGGGCGTGTTCCAGCT
The DNA here is from genome assembly GCA_035485475.1 of Steroidobacteraceae bacterium. Classification (GTDB taxonomy): domain Bacteria; phylum Pseudomonadota; class Gammaproteobacteria; order Steroidobacterales; family Steroidobacteraceae; genus DAIDKA01. The sequence goes on from DATHOA010000197.1 coordinate 14,648, forward strand.
CCTCGAGCACCACGGCGCCACCGCCATCGCTGAGCACGAAGCCGTCGCGATCCTTGTCCCAGGGGCGGCTCGCCTCCTGCGGCGCGTCGTTGCGGCTGGAGAGGGCCTTGGCCTGCGCGAAACTCGCCAGACCACACACGGTCGTGGCCATCTCGGAGCCGCCGGCAATGATCATGTCGGCATCACCGTACTGGATGGCGCGCATGCCAAAGCCTATGGCATGTGTCGAGGTGGTGCAGGCGCTGACGACCCCCAGGTTCGGGCCCTTCAGTCCGAATCTGATCGACAGATGTCCGGCGATCATGTTGATGATCGTGGCCGGCACGAAGAATGGGGAGATCCGGCGCGGGTTGTGTGCCTTCAGGTACTCGCCGTACTCACCTTCAATGGTGCCCAGGCCACCGATGCCGGCGCCCATGATGGCGCCGCAGCGGCCCGCATCGCTTTTCGCGACATCAAAGCCGGAATCGACCATGGCCTGGATTCCCGCGGCCACGCCGTAGTGCATGAAATCATCCATGCGTCGGGCTTCTTTCGGGGAGATGTAGGCGGCCAGGTCAAAGTCACGCACCTGTCCGCCGATACGCACCGGGAATGCGGACACATCAAAACGCGTGATGGGCCCGATGCCGCTGCGCCCATTCAAGATGGCATCCCAGGCCGTTGGCACCGTGCTGCCAACCGGGGAAACCACACCCATACCTGTTACGACGACGCGACGTTTACTCACTCGCAGCCCCGGTACTCAACCTGCGACGCGCGGCGCAGTGCTAAACCTTGCTGCGACGGTCGTTGATGTAGTCGATGGCCTGTTGAACCGTCGTGATCTTTTCGGCGTCCTCGTCCGGAATTTCGATTTCGAACTCCTCTTCGAGAGCCATGACCAGTTCGACCGTGTCCAGCGAGTCCGCGCCCAGATCGTCGACGAACGAGGCGTCATTCGTAACCTGTTCAGCCTTGACGCCCAGTTGCTCCGCGACGATGGCCTTTACCTGCTGCTCAACGGTGCTCATTACGGGATTGTCCTTATGAAGAATTAGCGCTTGCGCCAGCCGATGCTCGGCGGCACGGGGCGCGGTATTGTAGGGGAACACCCCCCCGTCTGCCAGCGCGGAAAATGGTGTGGGAGTGGTTGTTTTTTCAGGCGAAACGCTCATGCCGCTGCGTCAAGGCCCGCATCGGTCACCGCGCCCCGCCTTGCTGTGGCTATTTTCCAACGCCGCGCCCAGCGTGGCGCGCGACGCGCTTACGGCATGTACAGCCCACCATTGACGTGCAGCGTTTCGCCAGTTATGTACCCCGCCTGCGGCGAGGCGAGAAACAGTACCGCCGATGCAACATCTTCGGCTGCGCCGAGCCGCTCCATGGGGATGCGCCCGGCCAACACCGCCCGTTGTTCCTCATTGAGCGCCCGGGTCATATCCGTCTCGATGAAGCCCGGCGCCACGGCGTTCACCGTGATGCCGCGGGAGGCGACTTCCTGGGCCAGGGACTTGGTGAAGCCCAGGACCCCGGCCTTGGCGG
>DATHOA010000198.1:0-3128 GCA_035485475.1 Steroidobacteraceae bacterium
GCGCCGAAGATGAGAAGCAGGAACATCGCCGGGATCACTTTGTTGGAGAGCAGAAGCACGGTTCCGAGCAGTCCGATCCCCGCCATGACCCACCCGCCGCTCATCCATCGAATGCCTTCGAGCATGAAGCCTATGCCAAGCCCCAGTACGATGCCAATGACTACCGGTCGCGGCACAAGTCTTGAAATGTGCTTGGCCGCTCCCGTGAGTCCGAGAATGAGCCATATCACGCCGGTCGCAATATCGGCGCCATATACGGTTCCTGGTGTGATCGTCGCGGTTTGAGCGGCCTGCGTCGCCGCCACCGCCCCGATGGCCTTCATCGGCTGAACCGGGAAAGGTGTCTTGAAATACACGCCGCACACGACCATCGCGGCGCCGAATGAAAACAGGACGCCGAAGGGGTCCATCTTGAGTACCGCAATGTACGCAACGACAAACGGAATCAGGGTGCCCAGGTCGCCGAAGGCGCCAGCCCACTCCATGCGAGTGAAGCGGTTGGCGCGAGAAATTTTCATTGGAGCGAAGTCCACCATGCGGCCCGGATGGGCGCGCCATTGTGCCTCGGAGCGCTATATTTGAGGGTAACCACCCGAATGCGCGCGCAGATACCGCGTTGGCGTCGTACCGAGGACCTTACGGAAGGCGGCCACAAACGCGCTTGCCGTGCTGTAGCCCACAGCCAGTGCCGCGTGGGTAACCTTTTCGCCCTCCGCGACCAGGCGCATCGCATGCATCAAACGCAGTTGTTGCCGCCACCTTCCCAAGGTCATTCCCGTCTCTTGCTGGTATAGCCGCTCTATCGTTCGTCTGCTGGCACCACTGGCCGTGCACAGGGCATCGAAGGATCGGGGATCGGCCGGATTGGCGAGCAGGGAGCGCGCGACGCGCCTCGCCCTCGGGTCGGACAAGCCGGGGAGCTGCAGAGGAGTCAACTCAATGACCTGAAGCTGATCGAGGATGACGTCGATCAGGTGACGTTCGCTTGCGACTCTGTGCCGCAGCGCGCCTGCAGCGCAGGCGCTGACGATGAGTTCTCTGAGCAGGGGTGGCACATTGACGACACAGCAACTGCGAGGCAGCGACAGCGCCAGGCGCGGCTTCAGATAGAGCGTGCGCATCGCCACATCGCCCGACATGGTGATCGTATGAGGAACGGTCTTGGGTATCCACACCGCCCGGTGGGGAGGAACGATCCAGGATCCGACGCCAGTGCGTACCGTCATCACGCCTTGGAAGGCGTAGACCAGTTGGTCGCGGTCGTGAAAATGCAGCGGGATGGCATGGCCGCTCGGATAACTTTTCGCGAGCGTGACGATCCAGGCACCGCGGTCAGCCAGCCGTTCAAAAATCCCCGCGCGTCGTAATTTCGACATAGTTGGTCAGAATATCGACAGCATCCACGGCGCGCAAACTTTAAGATGCGCGCTATCAGGAGAAACCAAATATGAATCAGGACGCTACCCGGCGCTCGCGGCCTGCCCGATATCTTTTGCTGTTCGCCGCCGTCGGCGTGTGTGCAAGCCTGGGGCTGCGCAGTTTTGGGGCACCGCCGTCCGCCGCTTGCGCGGCCAATCCGCACAGTCGGCAGCTGGACTTCTGGCTCGGCGAGTGGACCATCGCCGGTTCGGATGGCAAGCCCAACGCGACCAGCCGGGTCCGCCTCGCGCTCGGCCAGTGCATGATCGTCGAGAGCTGGAGCGGGGGCCAGGGCCACGAAGGCGAGAACATGTTTGCCTACAGTCAGGACGATCACAGCTGGCACGGCATGTTCGCCGACAATGAGGGCCGCGTGCATGTCTTCGTTGAGGGGAAAGTCACCTCCGGTTCCGCGCAATTCTCGGGACCCAGCCAGGGACCGAAAGGCGAGGCACTCCTCAATCGGATCAGCATTACTCGTGCGGGGCCTGACAAGGTGGAGCAACTGTGGCAAAAGTCAGCGGATCACGGCATCACCTGGTCGACGGATTTTCGCGGTGAGTACTCGCGGAGAAGCCCCTGACGCGTACGCCCATGCTTGCGTTCATTGTCGCATTCGCCCTTGCATGCGGCGTGAACGCATACGCAACGCCTCGAGTGCCACAGATCACGGTGACGACGGGAGTTCTACAAGGGCTGAGTTCCGGTGCAACAGGCACCGAAGCGGCGTTTCTGGGAATTCCGTACGCCGCGCCCCCGGTTGGCGATCTGCGGTGGCAACCACCGCAACCGCCGGCGACGTGGGTGGGCACGCGCAGCGCGACACACTATGCACCGGCCTGTCCGCAACTGCCCGCAAAGTGGTTGCCCTACCCTGCCTGGAGCGAGGATTGCCTCTATCTGAATGTCTGGACTTCGCAAATATCGCCGCAGGCCCGGCTACCGGTCATCGTGTATTTTCATGGAGGATCCAATCAGGCGGGATACAGCCAGCTGACTCCCCTGGGTTCGGCGCTGTCCCCCCTGGGTGTCGTCGTTGTGACCGTGAACTATCGGCTCGGACCCCTGGGATTCCTGGCGCTGCCCGCGCTGACGGCCGAATCCCCGCACCACGCTTCGGGTAACTACGGTCTTCTGGATCAGATCGCGGCGCTTGACTGGGTTGGCGGGAATATTGCGCGTTTTGGCGGCGACTCCCGGCGCATTACCGTCATGGGCCAATCGGCCGGGGCCGTCGACATTTGTCTGCTGATGACCTCGGCGCTGGCACGGGGGTTATTTCAGCAGGCCATCATGCAAAGCGGCGATTGCCAGGCCACGCTGAATGAAGAGATCCGAACGTCGCAGGCCGGCAAAGGCCTGGCCGCGGATTTGGGCATCGGGTCCGGTCCGCAAGAACTGGGAAGACTGCGCACCATTCCCGTAGATACGATTCTCAAAGCCTGGCGCGACGATCAAACCCTCCGATTCGGCGCCATCGTGGATGGTTGGGTAGTTCCCGACCAGCCCAACAGAATCTTTGCGCAGGGTCGTCAGGCGCGTATTCCCATTCTTGCCGGCAGTAACGTCGACGAGGCCACCGTATTCGGCCCCGGTTCTGGCAGCGCTGCCGAATACCAGCGGTACCTGCAGCGACAGAGCGATGCCTTTGCGTACGGGGCTGTGTCCATGGGGCGCGTCACGACGCGCGCTGGACAGCCCGCCTGGTT
>DATHOA010000199.1:0-3335 GCA_035485475.1 Steroidobacteraceae bacterium
CGCTTGACGCAAGGTGTCCTCAAACGTCGGCGCCAGGTCGCGCAGCACGAATTGAACACGCCGCTGTGGGTCCAGGTTCGCGTTGATACGCAAAGTGGCCAGATAGAAGCCACGCAACCGCTCCTCATCCTCAAATACCAGGCGCGAAGGGTCACCATCCGGGCCCTCGACAACCAATACCACGAAGGGGTTATTCGGCGAATTGAATTGCGCCGCGTTTTCGATACCCACGACCTTGATCAAGGCCTCACATGAGGCCGGCCGCCTCAGATCAAACACGGCCGCGATAGTCCGCTGGCTCGCAGCATCAGTACTCATTGGATGTCCCTCGGTCCCTCGAGAATGCCCCCGACCTTCAGGCGAATTTTATAGACCGCATCGCAGGCCGCCACATACAGCGTCCTGCCATCCGCATCGCCGAAGGCCACATTGGTTGCGCAAATCTGCTTTTTCGGCTCCGCGCCAAGTACCGGCAGGTTGATGGTGCCCAACAGCTTGCCCGTCGGCGCCGTCACGCGCACCAGACCCGGTCCGGCCCCGCCCGTGGAGTAGATATTGCCCTGCATGTCGGATCGCATGCCATCGCCAATGCCCACCCCCTGCGTGAATAGCGTGCCCTCCCCGAGCGTGTCATCCGGCTTCACGACGTAGCGCATCATCTTGTTGAACGCGCTCAGGTACAGGAATTTCTCATCCGCCGAGAGGGTGATTCCATTGGGAATGCCCCCCAGCTCACTGTCGGTGACCAACTGGGTCGTCTTGCCATCCTTGATCAACCACACGGCATCCTGCAGTTCCTTCAGCGGGCTCTTCATCGCGCCGCGCAGACCGAAGTCGTTGTCGGTGAGATACACGGCCCCGTCCGATTTGATCGAAATGTCGTTGGGACCGTTGAAGCGCTTGCCCCCTGCCCCTGCCGACAGCACGACATGCCGACCGTCCTTTTCCAGGCGCATAACCGTGCGATCATCATCCGCGCACCACACAATCCGCCCCTGCGGGTCGACCCCCGAGCACGAGGGCCCGATCAGCAGCACGTGTGAGCGACCCGCCCGGGTCTGGGCACCGACGTTGTCGACATCCGTACCCGAATAGCCCGCCTTCTCCATGAACACCGAGACGACATTGTCGGGCGTGATCTTGTACAGCACATTGTCGAGCAGGCCGCCGAGCAGCAGAAAGCCACTCCCGTGCCCGTCCCGTACCCAGGTCGTGCCCTCATCGAGCCCGAAACCGGAGGCCACGAGCTCGACTTGGGTGTCCGGTGCGATCAGCGCATCCAAACCCGGATCAGCCCGGGTGATGCTGAAAGGCCGCGGGGCAGGCGCCGGACCATCCCCGCGCATCTGTCCGTCAGCGGCCGCGCTGGAAGCTGCGAGTAGCCGGCCTAAGGCAATGGCTGCCAGCGCGAGGATCAACCCATGCGACTTCATGGGAACTAGAATACTGCAGGGTCGTGAAAACGTCAGGCCCGGTTATTCCTGGGCCTGACGTCGCGGCAGCGAAGTAGTGTTTGCTAGTTCGGCACCTGGGCAAATTGCCCCGAATTGTCGCTGAAGATGATTTCCACGCGCCGATTCTGCTGGCGACCCTCGGGCGTATCGTTTGATGCCACGGGGTAGGCCTTGCCGCGGCCCATTGTGCGGAAGCTGTCCTGAGAGACACCGTGCACGCTCAACGCATTCGCAACCGACTGGGCCCGCCGCTCGGACAGAGCCTCGTTGTACTCGTCCGATCCGCGGCTGTCGGTGTGACCTTCAATCATGATCTTGGTCTGCGGATTGGCCGTCAGGAATGCGGCCAGGCGACCAATCACCAGGTCAGCTCCCGGTTTCAAGGTTGCCTGTGCGGAGTCGAACAACACATCCCCCAGGGTCACGACCATGCCGCGATCGGTTTTCTTGGCCTGCAAATCCGCAAGCTGCTGCTGCGCGGTGGCCAATTGGGCCTGGGCTGCCTGCGCCGCATTCTTGGCAAGATCAGCCTGGACCTGCGCGTTCTGGGCCTGCGCCTGCGCGCTCTGAGCCTGCGACTGCGCGTTCTGAGCTTCGCGGGTCCGCGAGTCGAGCAGGATCTTGTTGCGATCCTCCTGCCCACGGGCAACTTCCTGGCGCGCCCGCGCTTCAGACACTCGAGCTTCGCCGGCTTGTGCATGGCGCATGGCCAGGTAGGCAAGGTGATCCACTATTGCCGGTGGTTGATTGTGCTGCTGGGCCACCTCGGCCTGCTGCAGCGATGCGCGCGCGGCCGCCAGGTCGCGGCCAGCCGCCTGCTGGGCCAGGGGTTCCTGGGAGAGCGTATCGATTTCGGCGCGCGCCTGCGCGACCTGTTCACTGCGCTGCGGAACCGATGCGCAGGCGGCGAGCAACGATGCCGCGACGCCCACTAACATGACTCTATTCATTGCATTCTCCTGGAAGCGCCTCATTGGGCGTTCGCATTGGCGGCCGCACCGCGTGCCGATTCCTGGCGCAGGGTTTCATTACCCTGCACGACTTCGTGGGCCGCTCGCTGCGCTTCACCGTCTGAAGCGCGCGCGGTGGCAACGTCAGCGTCCGCCTCGGCGGATTCGGCATAGCGACGCGCCTCGTCGTACTTGCCCTCGCCATTCGCCTTCTCGGCGTTGCTGAGCTGGTCGTGCGCGCGCTGCAGGTCGGCAGCCGCATAACGCTGGGCACCGGCCCGGTCTGCCTGCTCGATGACCGTTCGCGCCCGCGTCACCTCTTCAGAGGGTGGTGGCCCTTCCGTGGCACAGCCAGCCGCCAAGCCGCACGCGATCGCGGCGGCCGAAATCAATTCTGTTCTGAGCGACATGAGTTTTCCCTCGATGTTTCATAGAAAATCTAGCAGTGCGGATCATGGTGCCCACGAGATGTGTTCACCATCAGCGCTACTCGCCGTTCGAGGGGTGCGAATACTCGCGAGAGCGCGTAGGACGAATCCCGGCGGTGCCGTAGTGTGGAGCGGGCGGGTGGCAGCACAGCGTCGCCGCTGCCGACCGGCTGGGCGCAACCGAAGGAGGCCTGAATTTGCGTCGAGCCGTTGCTGAGACAACTGAGGCGGTCCGTTCATCTGTCCGGTCCTACGGGATCATTTCTGAGTTTTACTGCTCGCTTTTAGTCTTATTTATTAATGAGATAGGTCGTTTTACTTATCCGGTTTATTGCGCCGGGTTGGCGCCCATCCCCTCGCAGCCGACCATGGCACTTATAACGTGAGTCATCGCACGGGCAACCCTCCTTCGGGATAAAATCGCGCCATTCCTTCAGATACGACAATTAAGACCGTTAGGGGGTTTCCATGATGATCCGTAGCCGCGCCCTGGGCACGAGCTG
>DATHOA010000200.1:0-120351 GCA_035485475.1 Steroidobacteraceae bacterium
TGCATGGCCCCCATGACGTAGGGATGAGAGTTGAATGTGCCGCGGGCGAGACAGACATCCCCCGGTCGCTCGTCACGATAGCGACGCATCAGGTCGGCACGGCCGCAGACCACCCCCACCGGCAAGCCGCCGCCGAGCGTCTTGCCGTAGGTGACCATGTCCGCACGCACGCCGAAGTATTCCTGCGCGCCACCCGGCGCCAATCTGAACCCCACGAACACTTCGTCGAAAATCAGCACAACACCGCGCGCGGTGCAGACCTCGCGCAGCTGTCGCAACCAGGCGCTGTAGGCGGCACGATCGAAACCCGCGCGCCGCCCACTGTCCACCAGCGCGCCGTCACTGGGCGCGTTGGCATTCGGATGCAGGGCCTGCAGCGGATTCACCAGCACGCAGGCAATGTCACGGCGCATGCGCAGAACCTTCAGGGTCTGCTCGGCCATGTCCTTGAGCGTGTAGGTATCGTGCGCGGTCGCCGGATTGCCTACCCCGGGCTGCACATCACCCCACCAGCCATGATAGGCACCGCAAAAGCGCACCAGGTGCCGCCGACCGGTGTGATAGCGGGCCAGCCGTACCGCCTGCATCACGGCCTCCGTGCCGGACATGTGGAACGACACCTCGTCCATACCGGAGATTTCACGCAGCCGGCGCACGTTGTAGGCCATGACCGGGTGATAGGTGCCAAGCACCGGACCCAGGTCGCGCACCAGCTCGGCGCCGCGCGCCATGCACTGCTTGTAGAAATCGTAGCCGAATACGTTGACGCCATAGGATCCGGCGAGGTCGTAGAACTGATTGCCATCCAGATCGGTCAGCCGCACGCCCGAGGAGGCCTGCAGGAACGAGCCGCCCTTGAGGTTCTCACGCACCATGCGGCTGAACTGGAAAGGCACGCGGTAGCGCGCCGTAAACTGCATGTCGGACACCGACTTCGCCACCTCGGCGGTCACACCGGCAGAGCGCGCGAAGCGCGTGGCGAACAATTCGCTCAGTGCCTGGAAGCCGGCACGGCGCTGAGCGGCTACGGACTGCGGCGCCGCGTCGGCGCAGAAGAAGCGCGCTGCCGAATATTCGTAAAACGGCAGCAGCCGCGCCATGCGGCGCGACCAGCGGGCATGCCCCGCGAGCGAGCGGTGCTTGGCAGCCGACAAGGCGAGGCGCAGTCGTACCCGATACAGCAGCCACAGTATCAGCAGCCCCGCAGGGACCATCAGCAGGTATGAATTCATGAGATCTTCCATCACCAGTAGACGCCCGGAAAACTATTGCATGGGAATGACATTCGCATGACGGTCCGAACCGCCATCAGCCGGGTAGTGCAGCAGGAGGACCTCAATTTCCTCTTGACCAACCGTATTCCACGCCGTTGGCTGACGCTGTTCGTAGGGTGGCTGAGCAAAATCGAGAATCCCCTGGTCAGCGTCCCGGCCATCGCGCTGTGGCGCCTGTTCTGCGAAGTCGACCTGAGCGATGCGCGCACCACGCGCTTTCGCAGTCTGCATGAGTGCTTCACTCGCCAGCTCAAGGAAGGGGCCCGGCCGATTGACCCGGATCCGGCCACTGTGGTGAGCCCCAGCGACGGCATTATCGGCGCATCGGGCAAGGTCGTGGCCGGGGAGTGCCTGCAGGCCAAGGGTTTTGCCTACACCCTCATGGATCTGCTGGCCGATCGCGACCTGGTACGCCACTACCAGCAGGGATCCTACGTGACCCTGCGACTGACCGCCGGCATGTATCACCGCTTCCACGCCCCGCATGATTGCCAGGTCGAACAGGTCACGTACATTTCGGGGGACACCTGGAACGTCAATCCGATCGCCCTGCAGCGCATCGAGAACCTGTTCTGCAAGAACGAACGCGCGGTCATCCAACTTAAGCTTGAGCCCTCAGGCCACATCGTCACGCTGGTGCCGGTGGCCGCCATCCTCGTGGCCAGCATCCGTTTGAACTTCCTGGATGTGCTGCTGCACTTACGGTATCGCGGCCCCAACCACATTCCCTGCGCCGCGAAGCTGAAGCGCGGCGAGGAAATGGGCTGGTTCCAGCATGGCTCAACGATCATTGCGTTTGTCCCGCCGGGTGTGCGCCTCGCCGAGGGGCTCCTCGCCGGCGCAACCGTGCGCATGGGACAACCGCTATTCGAGCTGGAAGAGGAACGGCATGGTGAACCCGGATGAGCAACCGACCCATCGCGGTCATTACCGGCACGACCCATGGCATCGGCACCGTGACCAGCCATGCGCTGGCGCGTGCCGGATATGACCTGGCGATGCTGTGTCGCAACGTCGGGACCGCGGCGGTATTGGCGCGGGAGATCATGCAGCGCGCACCGGGCAGCCAGGTTGAGGTCGTGCACTGCGACCTGGCGGACCTGACCAGCGTGCGCACGGCGGCGCGCGAGGTGCTGACCCGTCACGGGCCCATCGATCGGCTGATCAACAATGCCGGCATTGTCAGTACCCGACGGCGCTTTTCCGTGGACGGTCATGAGCTGACCTTTGCGACCAATCACCTCGGTCCCTTCCTGCTGACGCGGCTGCTGCTGCCCGCACTCACCTCCACGGCCCGCATCATCAATGTCGCATCAAAGGTGCATTACCGCGGACGCATGGACCTGGACAGCGTCGACAACCCCCGTGTCCGGTACAGCAGTGTTGCCGCGTATTCGCGCTCGAAGCTGGCGAACGTGCTGGATACCTTTGCGCTGGCCAGGCAATTGGCCGGCAGCAGCATCACCGTCAATTGCCTGCATCCGGGCGTGGTGGCCACGAACCTGCTGCCCGGCTGGCTGAACCTCATCAGGCCGCTGTTCAAACGGGTCATTCTGAGCGCCGAGCAGGGTGCACGCACGACGCTGTACCTCGCATTGGACCGCCAGGCCGGCGCGCTGCACGGTGAGTACCTGGATGAGCACCAGCAGGTGCAGCCGGCGGCGGCGGCGGCGCGTGACCCCGTCCTGCAGGACGAGCTATTCGCCTGCAGCGCCCGGTGGACGGGTCTCGATCAGGCCCGTGCCTGAGCGGAAGCGCAATTGCACATCCTGAACCAACCAACCCAGCCCCTCGTACAGCGCGCGCTGCGAGCGCACCAGCGCGTCGGCGTTCGGCACGAACGCCACGATGCCGGTCTCACGCCGCGTCCCGATGGCCGCCGGTGCGGGGATCGTGTCGATTCCCGCCTGGTTGAATTCGACCACTGCACGGGCCATGTGCGCGGCCGAGGTCACCAGTACCACCTTCTGGACGCCCGCACGGGCGAGGATCGCGGCGGAGAACTGGGCATTTTCGTGGGTGTCCCGCGAGCGGTTTTCCACCCATTGCGCGCTGACCCCCAGGTCCTGGCGCAGGAAGTCACTCATCGAGGCGCTCTCAAAGCGGCTGCCGGAAATCAGTACCGGCAGATGGGTGCGACGGGCCAGCCGCGCACCGTAGACCAGTCGCTCGAGGCTGGTTGCACCCGGCGCCGAGCTGCCGTATTCGGGTGCGAACACCCGTACCCCCCCGCCCAGGATGACGATGGCCTGCGCATCGCCGATTTGTGCGGGATCCAGCGCCGGGTAGCGCTCGGCCCAGCGCACCAAGGAGTCTGCAGCGATTGGCGTGGCCAGCACCCACAAGGCGGCCAGGCCGACCGCGCACAGGATCGCGCCGCCCAGCCGCGCCCTGCGGTACCCCAGCAGGGCCAGCCCCAGGCCAGCGAGCAGCAGCGGCCCGGTGGGCGGCAGCACCAGGTTCTTGAGCAATTGCTTCCAAACGTAGTAGTCCATGCGCCCGAATGATAGCGCCCATTGAATCACGTAAGATCAGCCACGTGTTCCATCCGATCAGACTGAAAGGATCCGACATGCCGGTGACAACCCGCTCGCCCCTGACCCAGCGCCTGCTGTTTGCCCTGAATTTTTTTCGGCACCCTTTCATGCTGGGTTCCATCTGGCCCAGTTCCCGTTACCTGGTCGACGAGGTGCTGCGGCCCATCGAGTGGGAACGCGCCACGGTGATCGTCGAATACGGGCCCGGAGTGGGCACGATTACCGCCGAAATCCTCGGCCGCATGCGCCCGGATGCACACCTGGTCGCCATCGAGACCAATGCCGCCTTCGTGAAGTTTCTGAATACGTCATTCAATGATCCGCGGCTGCATGTGGCCAACGAGTCCGCCGCCGATGTGAGCAGCATCCTCGAGCGCCTGAACCTGCCGCTCGCCCAGTATGTGGTGTCCGGCATTCCGCTGGGCAGCATGCCCGAGACCCTGCGGGCGGACATTGTCGCGAAGACGCGCCTCGCACTGGCCCCGGGCGGCCAGTTCCTGGTGTATCAGTTCACCAGCCGGGTTCTGCCCGTCCTGCAACGCACCTTTCGCGAAGTGTCACGCAGCATGGAGAAGCGCAATATTCCGCCGGCGCATCTGTTCGTGTGCGCGACGGACGCCGGTTAGCAGCTTCAGGCGCCCTGCAACAGTTCCGCGATCGGGCGCGGCCGGGCCAGGTAATAGCCCTGCACGAAATCGACGCCGATCCGCTTCAGTTCGGCCAGCACCGTCTCGGATTCGACGCATTCGGCCACCGTGCAGATGCCCAGTGAGCGACCGATCTTGCAGATCGCCTCCACCATGTTGCGATCAACGGGATTGGAGGCGACCTGGGCGACGAATTGCCCGTCGATCTTCAGGAAATCCACCGGCAGCGTCCGCAGGTACATGAACGATGACAGGCCGCTGCCAAAGTCATCCAGTGCGAAGCGGCAACCGCGCTGCTGCAATTCCTTCATGAAGTACAGCGCATTGGACCAGTTGGTCACGGCCGCCGTTTCGGTGATCTCAAAGCACAGGCGGCGCGCGACGTCCGGGGCACCGGCGTTCTCAACGACGAACTCCAGGAATGACTGGTCGCTGAGCGAATTTCCCGACAGGTTCACGGCCAGCACCGGCGAGGCGGCGGCCCCCAGGGGCGCATTGCGCAGGCGCTCCAGGGCCCGCAGGATCACCCAGCGATCGATGGCCGGCATCACATTGTAGCGTTCCGCCGCCGGAATGAATTCCCCGGCCGGTACCAGACGCCCGTCATCATCGCGCAGCTGCACGGTGAGCTCGTAGAAGGCCATCGGTCCGGCATTCGAGATGGGTACGATGGGCTGGTAGAGCAGTTCGAGACGGTTCTCCTCCACCGCGCGGGTCAGCCGTGCCGCCCAGTGCAGCTCCCGATGGCGGCCCACCGCGCCGTCACCGTCGTAGACCTGCACGCGGTTGCGCCCGCCTTCCTTGGCGGCATAACAGGCGATGTCAGCGGCACTCAACACTGATGCAACGCTGTCCGTGTCGCGATTGATCTGCACCACGCCGATGCTGGCGCCCACGTTGAGGGTGCTGCCGGCCCAGATGAACCGGTAATTGTGGATGGCCTGACGAATCGTGTCGGCAATGCGACCCGCCTGCGCGACCGTGGTGCCTTCCAGGAGGATGCCGAACTCATCGCCCCCGAGGCGCGCGATGGTGTCCTGGGTGCGCACGCGCGCACGCAGTAAGCTCGTGACATCGCGCATCAGCCGGTCACCGGCCTGATGGCCGCAGGTGTCATTGACGACCTTGAACTGATCGAGGTCCACATAGAGCAACGCGTAATGGTGCTCGCCGCTTTGCGCCAGGGTGAGCGCATCGCGCAGCCGCACGTCGAATTCGCGACGATTGATCAGTCCGGTCAGGGCATCGTGCGTGGCCTGGTAGGACAACGCGCGCTTGAGCCGACGCTCGCCGGTGACATCATGCACCACGATCACCGCGCCGATGACCTCGCCATTGCGGTCACGAATCGGCGCGGAGGATTCCTGCACCGCCACCTCCTGTCCCTCACGCGTCAGCAGCACCGGATGCGTGGCCTGTACCGCGGCATCGCCATGGCCCTGCATCCGCTCCAGCGAATGGCTCACGTGCTTGCGGGTGGCTTCATCGATCAGATTCAGCACCTCGCCCAGGGGGCGTCCGCGCGCCTCCGCAATGGACCAGCCGGTGAGCTTCTCGGCCACCGGGTTCAGATACTCGATCAAGCCGCGGGCGCAGGTGCTGATGACGCCATCGCCAATCGACTGCAGCGTCACCTGCGCGCGTTCCTTTTCGGCGATGACCGCCTGTTCGGCCTGCTTGCGGCGGGTTTCCGCCAGCAGGCGTTCGATGGCGATCCCGGCAAGCTTCGAGGCATGGGCGATCGAGTCGGCCTGCTCCTCATCGGGCAACCCAATGTCGTGTTGGAACACGCCAAGCGCCCCCAGCGTCCTGCCGTCGCCGCTCTTGATCGGGGTCGACCAGGCCGCGGCCAGACCGGATTTGAGCGCAGCGGCGCGGTTCTGATTCCAGTAGTGATCCTTGGACATGTCCGCGACCAGCACCGGCCGCGACAGGTACACCGATGCCGCGCACGATCCATGCCCGAGACCCACCGCGGCGCCCAGCAGTACCGCACGGAACGGCGCGGGCACCCCCGGGGCCACGACCGAGGCGAAACGGGTGCCGCTCTCATCCAGGATGCTGACCGAACACAAGGACCCCGGCTCCACGGACTCGACGAACTGGGTGACCGCCTCCAGGACCTCGGGCACCGGTGCGCCAGCGGTGAGGCGGTCGAGCACCTCGCGCTCCGCCTCGGCGCGTCGTTCGCTGCGTTTGCGAGCGGAGATATCGGTCACACTGACCCGGATCAGCCGCTGGGTGCCTGAGGGCACCAGCGACAGCCGCATTTCGCAGTCCAGCTGTGCGCCCAGCGCATTGCGGACGACCCACTCGAAAACCAGCATCTCCCCGGCCATGACGCGCGCGGCGTTGCTGCGGACTTGATCCGCCGATAATTGTCCGTCGGGTTGGAACTGCGGTGAAAAGTCGCTGGGATTGGACTGCAGCAGTTGTGCCCGGTCCATCGCGAACAGGCGCTCGGCATTGGGGTTGGCATCCACGTACCGACCGGCATCCACGTCGAAGACCAGGATGGCCTCGGGCGCGTGGTCCACCAGCATGCGATAGCGCAGTTCGCTCTCCCGTAGCTGGCGCTCCGCCTCCCGCCGCTCGGTAATATCGCGCAGGCACAGAACAAACAGGGCCCGACGCCGCAGAGGCGCGCGACTCACCGCGAACTCGGCCGGAAAGACCTCCCCACTGCGTCGCCGACCGCGAATCTCGCGCGCCGAAAGATCCAGGTGGGTATCGCCGGTGCTCTCCGCCATGCGTTCGAGCGCCTCGGCGGAGTCGCCGCGATCGCCCAGCTGCGGCAGAAATTCCTCGATCCGCAAGCCCACGGCATCCGTTTCCGGATAGCCAAAGACGCGCTCCGCAGTGGAATTGAATGTGAGTACGACACCGAACTCATCCAGCGTCAGCACCACGTCCTTGATGTTGTCCAGGACGATCTGCAGATGATCGGAACTTTGCTCCTGCGCCTCGAGTGCCAGGGCCCGCGCCTCGTCCGCCATGAGCTGCATGGTCCGCACGATGCCGCGCCGCTCCTCATCGACGGCGGTGTAGTGGCTGCTGATCAGCCGCAACAGCGCGGCGGCCTCGGGCTGCTCCGCTCCGGTGCGCAGCTTCAGTTCGCGTATCTGCGCGAGCATGAGGGGATGCAGGGGTTCGCCGCCGGCCAGGGTGGCCGTCAGATCGATGCGCACGACCGTGGTGGCATGACTTGCCGTGGCGGACACATCGCCGGGTGGGCGCTGGGCGTGAAGCGGATTTGTCATAAGGAGCGTCAAAAGGCCAGTCCCATCATAGGTTCTGCCTGATGGCAGCCGCGTGATCGGGTCGCGGTTTCCAGCAGTTTCGAAGGCCTGCGGCGCGCTGCTATTTGCGCTTCGCCGCAACCACCGGGGCGACGGGAATGACGGGGGCTGTCGGGGCGGGGGGCGCGACCTGCGATGCCACGACAATCGGGATGACGAAGCTGCGGCTGACCGCCTCCGCGGCCGATCCGGTGGTCACCGTTGCCATCACCGTGTAGATGCCATCATGGCTCGGGACCACCGTCAGGGCATGGTCCACTGCCGAACCCGCCTCCATCGGTCCCTCGGGGTCAAAATCCCCCCCCTGCGTCACCTCGATTCCCTCGTCGGGATGAAAGCGAGCTTCCAGGTGCTCCAGCGGCTGATTGGCGGTCAGGCGCAAGGTGACGACCACTGGCGCGCCGGACACGGGTCGCTGCGTCACCTGGAACTTCAGCCCGACCGGTCCTTCGCCCCCGCCGGACACGGCAGACACCAGATCGGTGGGGCCCGGATCGGCCACATTGCCCGGGGTTGCACCGCTCCCACCGGGCGTGCCTGCGGCATGGCGCTTGATGAACGGCGTCGTGGCGCTGCCCGTGGAATGGCTGCAGGCGGCGAGCAGGCCACAGGCGCCTGCCACCATCGTTGCGATCCACATGCCTCGAACGCGTCCCATCGTTTGCGCCTTATGAATCCGGCCACTATTGCAGGAGCGGCTGCTCGCGCATGTTAGACGATTGTTCCAGCAGGTCTAAGATGTAGTTCTCCCAATTGCGACGTTCACCAAACCAGGGGAACGCGCGGGGAAAGGCCGGGTCCTGCCAGCGCTGGGCCACCCAGGCTGCGTGGTGCAGCATGCGCAGCGACCGCAGGGCCTCCACCAGCAGTACCTCGCGGTAGTCGAAAGTGGCGAACTGCTGATAGCCCTCGAGGATCTCACCCCACTGCCGTTGCTGATCCGGCGCCGGCCCGGACAACAGCATCCACAGATCCTGTACCCGCGGACCCATCATGCAGTCGTCAAGGTCCACGAATACCGGACCGCGCTCGTTCCACAGCAGGTTCCCGAGATGACAGTCGCCGTGGATGCGGATGGCGGCCACCTCCCCCGCGGATTCAAACACCGCCTCGACCCCTTCCAGCAGTTCGCCCGATACTTCCTCGTAGCGGCGCGCCAGTTCCTGCGGCATCAGGCCACTGGCCAGCACCGCCTCCTGTGCCTGCCAGCCGAGACGCTCGGAGCTGAGCCAGGGTCGCTGCTCAAATGGCCGCACACAGCCAATCTGGTGGACCCGGGCGATGGCGCGGCCCAGCAGCGCGAGCGACTCGGCCGCATCCAGCTCCGGCGCACGGCCGGGCATCCAGGGAAACACACAGAAACGATAGTCCTGATATTCGAACAGCGTTTTACCGGCGATTCGCTGCGGCGCAGCCACCGGCAGCTCGGCGGCGGCCATTTCGGCGGTAAATTCGTGCTCCTCGGCGATCTGCGCATCGCTCCAGCGGCCGGCTCGATAGAACTTCAGAACGAGATTTCCCGCATCCGTACCGAGCTGGTACACGCGGTTCTCATAGGAGTTCAGCGCCAGCAGCCGCCCATCGCCTTCGATGCCAACGGAGGCGGCGGCATCCAGCACCACATCCGGGCTCAATGCCTCAAAAGGGCGCGTCGGTGGTTGAACAGCGCGGCCGGGGGACTTTCTGTTTATCATGCCGACATCACAGCACAGTTGCGGGGGTGCACATGAGGCGAGGTACGATTCTGGTCACGGGCGGCGCGGGGTATATCGGCAGCCATGTGGTCCTGCAACTGCGTGAACGTGGCGAGTCCGTGGTCGTGCTGGATGATTTGTCGCGTGGCTTCAGGCAGTCGGTGCTGGACACGCCGCTGGTGGTGGGCGACATGGGTGATCGGGCGCTGGTAACCCGCCTGCTGCGCGAACACGCGGTGGACACCGTGATGCATTTTGCGGCGTTCACGATCGTGCCCGAATCGGTGCGGGACCCGCTCAAGTACTACGCCAACAATGTGTGCGGGACCCGCAACTTGTTGCAATGCTGTGCAGAATCCGGCGTTCGCCACTTTGTGTTCTCCTCCAGTGCGGCAGTATACGGGACCCCGGCCAGCGATCTGGCCGCCGAGGACTCCGCGACCGCACCCATCAATTCATACGGCACGTCGAAGCTGATTTCGGAGTGGATGTTGCGCGACCTTGCGTTCGCCTCCGATCTGCGCTACGTGGCGCTGCGCTACTTCAATGTCGCCGGATCCGACATGGACGGTCGCATCGGTCAAGCGACGCCGGGCGCGACACTGCTGATCAAGGTGGCCAGTGAAGCGACCGTGGGCAAGCGTCCCCATGTGAGCATATTCGGCACCGATTACCCGACGCCCGATGGCACCGGCATCCGCGACTACATCCATGTCCAGGACCTCGCTGCTGCACACCTGGCGGCACTGGACCATCTGCGTCGCGATGGTGCCAGCGCGGTACTGAACTGTGGATACGGACACGGCTACAGCGTGCGTCAGGTGCTTGACAGCGTGCAGCGCGTGTCCGGCCGCAGCCTGACGATCCGCGAAGAACCGCGGCGCGCCGGGGACCCCGCGGTCCTGGTCGCCAAGGCCGAGCGGATCCGCGCCCTGCTGGGCTGGAGCCCGACCCTTGACGATCTCGATACAATTGTGCGCAGTTCCCTGGATTGGGAAGCCAAATTGCTACGCGAGCCCTGGTAAGGCCTCAGCCCAACGGGAAAACTGTCACGTAGGGGGGCATTCCCCGTGGCGTAGAATGGGCAGGATGCGTTTTCTCTGGCCTAAGTCCTTAAGCGGTCTGATGCTTCTGGGCGTCGCGGTAATCGCCGTGCCGCTGCTGGTCGCCATTTTCAATGCTGCGCTGCAGATTCAGCAGCTGGCGGATTCCAGCCGCACCATCGCCTCCGAGGGCATCGGCGCCGCGCGCGCCAGCGAAGACCTGATGTCCGAAGTACTGTTGCTGGAGCGGGCTACGCTGCAGCAGCAGGTATTGGCTGACCCGAAGCTGCTGGAGGTCTACCGGGAGGATCACGCGCAGCTGACCGCCTCGCGCACGCAGCTGGCCCACCAGCTGCGCACCACCGAGGGCATTCAGGCCTTGACCCGGCTGGGCGATTTGCAGAATCGCATCGCCGCCGATGTCCAGGGGGCGCGTGCCAATACCCAGACCGTGGGTGAGAATTTCACGGAGATGAGCATCCTGGCGCAGCGCATCGCCGTGCTCAGCAAGGCGCAGATCGACGCGCAGATTGCCGGCATCCAGCGCCGCACGTCACGGTCGCAGCGGCTGCTGCTGTGGCAGAGCGGCCTGCTCATACCGCTTGGCGTATTCGCGATCGTGGTGCTGACCTTCGGTGTCGGTCAGCCACTGCGCAGGATCGATCGGGCGATCAGCGAACTGGGGCGCGGGAACTTATCGCACCCGATCAGCGTCAGTGGCCCCAAGGATATCGAGCGACTGGCACGGCAACTGGAATGGCTGCGCGGCCGCCTGTTGGACTTTGCGGCCGAACGAAACCGATTTTTGCGGCACATGTCACATGAGCTGAAGACGCCGCTGGCGAACATCCGGGAAGGCACCGAATTGCTCATGGATGGTGCGGTGGGGGAGCTGGATACCAACCAGCGCGAAGTCACCGGAATATTGCGGGAGAATGGTCTTAAATTGCAGAGATTGATTGAGAATTTATTGTCGTTCAGCGCCTGGCAGACCAGCAGCGTGGGCTTGGAAACCAGTGAGTTCCGGCTGCGTCCCCTGGTCAAGCAGGTACTGGAAAACCAGCAACTGACGCTGCTGGGTCAACGCGTGCGCCTGGAAGTGAAGATCGAGGATGTCACCTTGAATGCCGACCGCGGCAAGGTGCGCCTGATCCTGGACAACCTGCTGTCCAACGCCATCAAGTATTCACCCAAGGGGGGCGCCATCTACCTGTCGGCCACGGCGGATGCGAACCAGCTGATGATGGACGTTGCCGATGCCGGGCCGGGCATTCCCTATGATGAACGCGCGCATATTTTCGAAGCTTTCTATACGGGCAAGGCGGCCCGCGGCGTCAGCGTGAAAGGCACGGGCATCGGACTGTCGGTGGTGCTGGAGTTCGTCGCGGCACATGGCGGCACGGTGCAGATCGTCGACGGCCAGTTTCCCGGCGCCCATTTCCGCATCACCATGCCCTTGTTCTGCCAGGGAACGCAAAGCGCGGGCGGCAGCGGGCCGGCGGGCCCCGCGCGTATCGACGGCCCAGGCGGCTCGAAGGCACAGGCCAATGCCGCCTAGTTTCCGGCTGCAAGGGGGATTGCCCATGGTGCTCGCCAGCGTGCTGTTGGGGGGCTGCGCCAACCTGGGTGCCAATCACGATGCGCCGCCGCCGGATCATCCGCCCACCATCGATCGGGCCGCCACCCAGGCGGCTTTGCTGGCCAGCTACCTCGAGGTACTGCAGCGCGTGGTGCAGGGGCCACCGGCCGAACAGGCCGAAATCTTAAGCGGTGCCCGCCACGATTATGAAACCGCCCCGACACCGAGCCATGAATTGCGCTATGCCATGGTGCTGGCCACGCCGGGTCATCCGGGCACGAACTGCGCGAAGGCGCAGCAGCTGCTGCGGGAGCTGATCGCCACCCAGGAGACACTGCTGCCCACGGAGCGGGCCATGGCCTTCCTGACGCTGAAGAACGTGGACCTGACCTTGTCGCAGACCGCGGAAAACCAGCGTCTGCAGGTCCCGGTGGATCACAGTGATCGGGACAAGCTCGCCGCACTGAACCGCCGCTTGCAGAGCGAAATGGACGACAATGCGCGCCTGCACAAGGAATTGGACGAAGCCCATGCCAAACTGGATGCCATCGCCAATATCGAACGGGCTTTGAACAAACCCAAGCCCCCGGGGGGAACGCAATAGTGACCATTGCCAGCAAACGCAAAGCCCGAATCCTGGTCGTGGATGATGACCCGGGCCTGCTGCGCCTGCTCACCATCCGTCTGCGCGCCGAGAGCTACGACGTTGAGGCCGTTGAAGGCGGCCCGCAGGCCGTGGCGGCCGCCAGCCGGTTCCGCCCGGACCTGGTCATCACGGACCTGCGCATGGAGCCGATGGATGGCATCGCGCTGCTGAAGGAATTGCAGAACCGCTGGCCCGGGTTGAAGGTCATCATGCTGACGGCACATGGCACCATTCCGGATGCCGTGCAGGCCACGCAGATGGGCGCCTTCGGCTTCCTGACCAAACCGGTGGACAAGCAGGAGTTGCTCGACCAGGTGCAGAAGGCCCTGCGCATCTCCGGCTTCGGCGCCTCGGATGAAGACTGGCGCGCCGACATTGTCACGCGCAGTTCGGTCATGGAGGAGAAGCTCGCCCAGGCGCATATGGTCGCCGGCACCGATGCGCGGGTGCTGATCACCGGGGAAAGCGGTACCGGCAAGGAGCTGCTGGCGCGCGCCATCCATCTCGCGAGCCCGCGGCGCAACAAGGAATTCGTCGCGGTCAACTGCAGCGCCATGGCGCCGGAGCTGCTGGAGTCGGAGCTGTTCGGCCATGAAAAGGGCGCCTTCACCGGGGCGCATCGCGCGCATGACGGACTGTTCCGGGCCGCCGATGGCGGCACCTTGATGCTCGATGAAATCGGTGACATGCCGATGCCGCTGCAGGTGAAGCTGCTGCGCGTGCTGCAGGAGAACGTAGTGCGCCCGGTGGGGAGTACCTCCGCCATCACGGTCAACGTGCGGGTGATTTCGGCCACCCACCGCGACCTGCAGTCGCTGATGCAAGGCGGGGTGTTTCGCGAGGATCTGTACTACCGGCTGAACGTCGTGCACATCGACATGCCCCCGCTGAACCGACGTCGCGAGGACATTCCGCTGCTGGTCGCGCACTTCCTGGCGAACATGGCCAAGGACAGTGGTGCGCGCAAAATCTATGCCCCGGAGGCGGTGGAACTGCTGGCCACGGCCGACTGGCCGGGAAACATCCGCCAGCTGCAGAATGTCGTGCGCCAGAACGTCGCCCTGTCGCAAACACCGATCATTCCCGTGGAACTCGTGCAACAGTCCCTGGGCGGTGGTCAGGGCAAGCTGCCTTCATTCGATGAGGCGCGCGATGAGTTTACGCGCAGCTACCTGTCGCAGATCCTGCAGATCACCGGCGGCAATGTCAGCCAGGCGGCAAGGTTGGCGAAGCGCAACCGCACCGACTTCTACAAGCTGCTCGGGCGCCACCAGTTGACGCCTGAGGAATTCAAACAGCGCTGAACCGCACCCGGCGGTTACTCAGGCGGTTTTGGCGGCGGTGTGGCGCACGAACTGTGTGGCGTCGATGTGGTGTTTTTCGAGCAGGTCGTACAGCGTCGGCCGCGTAACGCCCAGGTATTCGGCAGCGCGCGACAGATTTCCACCGGCGAGCGCCAATGCCTGGCGGGCAGCCTGCGTCTCCGCCTTCTGGCGCGCGACGCGAAGATTCAAATGCTCGGCATCGCATTCCTGGTCGGACATACCCAGGTCCGTCGGGGTGATGACCGAGCCCTCCCCCATGATCACGGCACCCTTGATGCGATTTTCCAACTCGCGCACATTGCCCAACCACTTGTGCGCCTGGATGGCGCGAATGGCCTCGGGGGAGAACGCCCGAACTGACTTGCCAAAGCGCGCCGACATCTGCTGCAGCAGCCACTGGGCCAGCAGCACACTGTCCCCCTGCCGATCGCGCAGCGCCGGGATGCGCAGCGTAACCTCGCTGATCCGATAGAACAGATCGTCGCGGAATTTGCCGGCGGCGATCAATTCCTGGAGATTGCGGTTCGTGGCGCACAGGATCCGGGATGCCAGGGGCACGGGAGTGCGCCCGCCAATGCGCTCCACCGTTCGCTCCTGGAGCACACGCAGTAGCTTTGCCTGTAGCGAAGCCGGCATTTCGCCCATTTCGTCCAGGAATACGGTGCCCTTGCCGGCCAGTTCCAACTTGCCCAGCGTGCGCTGCGCGGCGCCCGTGAAGGCGCCCTTCTCGTAGCCAAACAGCTCGCTTTCGAGCAGGTTCTCGGGAATGGCCGCACAGTTGATGGCCACGAAGGGCTCCTGGGCGCGGCCCGACAGACGGTGCAGCGCTCGGGCCACCAGTTCCTTGCCCGTGCCACTCTCACCGAGCACCAGCACGGTGGCGCCGGTGGGAGCCACTTTCTCCACCGCGCGGCACAGGGCCCGCATGCTGTCGCTGACGCCGATAATGCCTTCGAGGACCATTGATCCGGTCTGCTGGCGCAGCTGGACGTTTTCCGCTTCCAGCTCGCGCATGCGGAATGCGCGCCGCACGACGATGGACAGGACTGCGGGGTTGAGCGGGAGGTGGTAGAAGTCCGTGGCACCCAGTCCCACCGCCTTCACGGCCAGATCGCGTCCGTTGGCGCCGGTCATGGCGACGATCTTGGTGCCCGGGGCCAGGTCCAGGATCTGCCGCAGTAGGCCCAGGTTGTGGCTTTCGCCGGCGCCTGCGCAGGCGCCGAGATTGAAGAGCACGACATCCGGCTCGAGGCGCCGAATCAGTTTCAGCGCCTGTTCGCCGATCGGGCTGCAGGTGACATCGAGATCCGAGAATACCGCGACGACCTCGCGGCTGATTGCCGCATCGTCCTCCAGGATCAACAACTTGCGGCGCTCACTCAATTCTGGGTACCTACGGCTATGCAGAGTGCTTAAAACTTTACAAACCCACTGTAAAGCCTACCGCCACTGGCGCTGAATACTGTGCCGCTGTTCACAGTGCAGTGGGTAGAATCGCCCCGATGCCGACCCCGCCGACCACCACAATAAGTCCCATTGCCGAAATCCGTGGGCGACTGACCCTGTTCTGGCGCTTCGGTCTGGCCGCCGCTTTGCTCGCTTGCGAGAAGTCCGCGCTGAATCTCTTGGTGGATTTCGATGCGGTCCATGCGTCCAGCGGCCTGGGGGTGTACCTGCGCAATGCACAGCATTGGGGCCTGCGCGGCCTCGTCACCTTCGCGGCCGCACTGGCACTGTTCAGCTACGTCCGGGGCGATGCGCGCCTGAGGAACCTGAATGTCCAGGTCCGGGGCGAGGCATTGCGACTGCAGTGGCTGGCGGTGCATGCCACGCTGTTGGTGCCGCTCGCCGCCCTGACCTTCTCGTTTTACGGAAATCACGGGCTGCAATGGTCTGCGACGCTGCTGGCACCCTTGTGGCTGCTGGTTGCGACTGCCACGGTCCTGGCGCTGTTCGCGGCCATGGCGTCGTGGAACACGTGGCGGGATGCGGCAGCCGCAATGGGGAGCCTGTGGTTCTACGCCGCAGCGACCGCCATCGTTGCCGCCTCGGCCATGCAATTGAGCCAGATGCTGTGGGGACCCACGACGCAGATAACGTTCGAACTGGTCGATCATATTCTGCAGCCGTTGATTCCCTCGCTGCACAGTAATGCCACCACGCGGGTCCTTGATACCGGCCGCTTTGCCGTAGAGGTCTCCTATCTGTGTTCGGGCCTGGAGGGGGCCGGGTTGCTGTTGGCATTCTGCTGCGCATGGCTGGTGTACTTCCGCCACGAATACTATTTCCCACGCGCCCTGCTCATCATCCCCATCGGTCTGGCACTGCTCTTTGTGCTGAACGTGCTGCGCATCGCGGCGCTGGTGCTGATCGGCCATGCCGGTTATGCGGACATTGCCATCTACGGATTTCACTCGCAGGCCGGCTGGATCGCCTTCAACTGCACGGCCGCCGGCATTGCTTATTTCAGCCTGCGCAGCAGCTGGTTCAGCCGCACCGCAAGCCCCGCCACCCCCGTCGTCACCTCGCCGGGCACGGCCGCTTACCTGCTGCCATTTCTGACCATCCTGGCCGTCGGAATGCTCAGCCGCGCCGCCTCGGGAAGCTTCGAGACGCTGTATCCCCTGCGGCTGCTGGCCGCCGCGCTGGTAATCGGGTACTGCTGGCCGAAATTGCGGGCGCTGAATTTCCACTTCACCTGGCGTGGCATCGCCATGGGAGGGGGGGTATTCGCCTTGTGGCTGGTGGGCGCGCATTTTCTCACCCGCGGCAGCCCCGAGCCGGTGGGTCTCGCCGCCCTGTCGCCCCTGAAGCGAGACCTGTGGATCGCGGCACGGGTTATCGCCAGTGTCGTGACTGTGCCCATCGCCGAGGAGCTGGCTTACCGCGGTTACCTGCTGCGCAGGTTCAGGAGTGCGGATTTCGAGTCGGTACGCTTCGGCGACGCAGGACTCTGGGCGTTACTGCTGAGTTCAATCATTTTTGGCGTCGGACACGGTAGCTGGTGGCTGCCGGCCATAGCGGCGGGACTGCTCTATGGCCTGTTGCCGATGCGCACCGAACGTATCGGTGAGGCCATTGCCGCTCATGCCACCACCAACGCACTTATCGCCGTGTGGGTACTGTTTCTGGGGCAGTGGCAGCTGTGGTGATGGTTGCCGTCTCAGTGCGGAACGAAGAACTCCGCATACGACACAATCTGCAAGTCCCGAAACGTCACCAGGTCGATGAACTCGGTGCTGGCCTGGGATCCGGTGATCCGCGAGTGCACGCGCGCGCTCCAGTGAACGGCCGCACGGTCGCCGTCCACCAATAGCGACAGGACCGCGTGATCGGAAAGCCTGAAGGTCTTCACCAGCATCGACAGCCACGGGCGCACCGCCTCCATCCCCTGTGCGCCGATCGCAATCGGCTTCCCATCACTGGTCCCGGCAATGCGGAATTGCACCTCGGGTGCAAATAAGCCGCACAGCCTCTCCAACGATCCGTTCAAGCGAACCTCGTACAGCTCACGCAAACGTTGCTCCAGCCTGGGACGTTCGGTCATTGAGCTGCCCTCGATACTCATGCCAGGGCGAGCATCGCACGGATGTCGCCGCCAATGAGATGCCATGCGGTCGCCGCCGACGGGATGAGCTTTTCCATGCCGTAGAAAAGATGAATCATACCCGGGTGGCAGGTATACCGCGTCGCTACTCCCGCCTGCTGCAAGCGTTCGGCGTACAGGCGTCCCTCATCGCGAAGCGGATCAAACTCGGCGGTGTGCAGGCAGGCCGGTGCCAGCCCCGCGACACTGCCGGCCCGCAACGGCGACACGCGCGGATCGGCTGCGCGGGTGTCGGCATCCAGATAGTGCTTCAAGTCGTGTTCCAACGTTGATTCATCGAGCAGATACCCTGTTGCGAACTCGCGGCGCGATGCGGTCTGTGCGGCCAGATCCATGATGGGGCAAAGCAGCACCTGCAACGCCAAGGCAATTTCCCCATGCGCGGCCAGGTGCTGAGCGACGAGCGCCGCCAAAGTGGCCCCGGCTGAATCGCCACACACGCCCAACCGGCTCGGATCGACTCCGAGTTCGGCCGCGTGCCCGGCAATGAAAGTCGTCGCCGCGATACTGTCGGCGATTGCGGCCGGAAAGCGGTGCTCCGGCGCCAGACGATAATCCACGGCCAGCACTCGACAGGTGCTCGCCCGACATAGCGAGCGGCAGATTCCGTCGTGCGAATCCAGGCTCCCGGCCACGAGGCCGCCGCCGTGGAAATACACCAGCGCGGCCAACGCACCCGAAGCTGCCCCAGGTGGCGTATACACCCGGACCGGCAATGCCGTGGCCGGGCCGGGGACCACGATGTCTTCGACCGCCCCGACGGGGGCGGAAATACCGGAGAAATCAAGCATGTAGTGAAGCGCCGCACGACGCTCGGCGACCGAGCGGGACAACGCGCTCGGGGGATTCATGGCCGCGAGCCGGTCGAGAAACCGCTTGGCGCCCGGATCAAGTGGCATGCCAGGGGCCCGACCGACGCCGACTCAAAACCCCAGCGTACGCCGGACGCCGGTAGGCCACTTTGCGATCTCTATGCCGTGAATACAGAACAAAGCAACCGCCAGACGATCCATGCCGAAGGCCACACAGGAAGTGTGTGCGATCTGCCCGGCGGCGCTCCTGATTCCCCAGACCTCGCCGAAGTGCTCCTTATGGTAGTTGAAGCTCATGCAGGCGATTGGCGTCGCACCCGGATGGTAGGGAATCAGCAGTTCAAACTTGAGGGCATCTTGCCGCTGGGCGACGGCCATGATCTGTCCCACCCGACCGAAGAACGGATCATTGGCCACGTCCAGTTCGCCGGGCAGCCCGAGCTGGCCCGCGAACTGCTTGGCACGCGCCATCCACTCCTCGCGGAACGTTGCGATCTGCGCCGGGGTCCCAATGCAGACGAACTCACGCATGCGGAAGGATTGCAGGCGGCTGAGTGCCTTTGAAGGTTCACGTCGAAAGCAAGTCGCTTCCACGTCGAACAGCAGTCCCGTGCCGGGCAGCGCACCGCGCGCGGCGACCAGGGGATATGTCGGGTAGCAGGCCGCCGGAGAGAGCACCAGATCCACCGCCACCAGGGATTTCGTCCAGTCGCCGCCGCTGCTGTGGGCTTGCGCGGCGGCGCGGATCTGCGCTTCGGTCCCGTGCAGCGCACAGACACAGCCCAGCAGATTCGGAAAGCTGCTGAGGTAGCCGGACTTCTCCAGCTGCTGTCGGCTCATGACCGGCGGGAAGTGCAGGACTTCCGCCTGGGGAGGGCGCTGCGCCGAGATGTAGGCGCCGAGCCGCTCGATCACCTGTTCGTAAATACCGGTTCGCGCATAGACGCCGTCAACCCCAAGCGGGTGGAATATGGCGGCAGCCACCTGCTCGAGCCGATCAGTCATGCACGGACCCGGGGACCGCAGTCATCAGGGCCGTGCCGGCCAGATTCGCGAGGATTCGTTCGTTGTTGATCATGATAGGCGAGGAGAGCACATCGCGCAGGCTGCGCTCAATACTGAAATCGCCATCCCGTCGATAGCCGGACAGCCCGCACACCCGCAAGGCGGCCAGCACGATGGCCACCGCCATTTCGGAAGTCTCGACCTTGGTGAGCGCAATCATCGACTGGAACTCCAGCGTAGCCAGTGCCCTCGGATCGTTCATGTCGCGCTGGTACACACGCATGGCATTGCCCAGCATCGCGCGCAGTGTCCGCAGCGAAGCCAGCACCTTGGTGAACTGCGGTGCACCCGGTGGCAGCTGGCCGCCGGCCTGGCGGGCCGCCTGACGGATGAATGCCTGCGCTCGGGTAGTGGCGCCCGCTGCGATGCCGGCCCATACCGAACCCCACAGCAGATGCGCCGTCGGCACCATGGTCTGGGAATGAATGGTCTCGTAGGGCTCTGGAACGATCTGATCGGCGTCTCCAGCGGCTTTCAGGATATACCCCTCACTGCAGGTCCCGCGCATGCCCATGGTGTCCCAGCCCTGCAGGCGGCTGAGGGTGTAGTCGCTCTTCACAAAGGCCACCAGCACCTGATCCGTCCCGTCCGCATCCGCGGCACGGCGCGCGGTGGTCACTATGCCATCGGCATAGGCGCCGTATGAGATGACGCTGGCGCGCCGCTCCAGGCTGATGCGTTCACCGTGATATTCCACCGCTGCCTCGCTGGAGCGCACGTTGCCGCCACTTTGGCCTTCCGTGGTGGAGGAGGCCAGCAGCAGCTGCTGCGCACACAGCCGCCGCAGCAGGTTCGCCAGCGTCGCGTTAGCGCCCTTGTGGCGCAGGATGCAGGCGGTCTTGATCTGGTGCATGGCGAAAATCATCGCCGTGGAGGCACACGCCTGCGCGAGCTGGTAACAAACGTCTCCAACCTCGCAGAGCGTCGCGCCGGCGCCACCGAGATCGGTCGGCACCATGATGCCCAACAGCTGCTGGGCCTTGATCGCGGCGAAACTCTCCGCCGGAAACCGAGCTTCCATATCGACAGCCGCAGCATGCTTTGCCGCTATGCCAGCAGCCACCGTGACGCGCGCCGTCAACTCGTCGCTAACCTGTTCCACTGGCTCCATCAGGTGACCCCTGTCACTGTATTCGTTCCAGTCAAACGATACCTTATCCGGCACCCCGGCATGATTGCCGATTATGTCGGATTTCCCGCAAAGCACAGTGCGTCAGTTTGTACTGACAAGCGCACGGCCAGACTGAGCAATATGCAGGAATGCTATAGTGACGCCGATGCAAGAGCCCGGGCCACAGAACCGAAACCTCACCATTCGGGAGAGGTTGCTGGCATTGGTGAGGAAGACACTGGGGCCGCCCGGCTGTGGCCGTCCGCTGCCCATCGATGCGCGCCTCAACGATTTGGGGATCAGTTCCATCAAGATGGTGAACCTGATGCTCAGCGTCGAAGCGGAATTTGATATCGCCATTGCGCAAGCCGATATCAACCCGGAGAATTTCGCCTCACTCGCCTCGATCGAAGCGCTGATTTCTCGGATGCTGGTAACCGCCTCCAACCCCTAGCCCGTACAGGATCCGCTTCCACGCCGCTACTGGCTAGCGGGCAGTAGCGCTTTATGATCGCACGCGACTGGTTCGCGGGTGCGGTGAAACCAGCGTTCCACGGCAAACCAGCTGGCAACACCGGCGAGGCAGGACAGCAACATCGAAGTACCGACGAAGATCGGGAAACTGCAAACCGTAAAAGCCAGAATCAGTTGCTGGATGGGGAACGCGTATAGATACGTTCCATAGGAAAAATCGCCGTGCTTGGCTGCATGAAAATATTGGCGGGAAAAAGCGTAATAGAACACGGTGTACGCCAAAACAATTGGCAGAAACGCCTTTGCCGTCAGCGGTGAGAATCGCGCGCAGACAACCAGAAGAACGAGACTCAATAGAACAATCCAACCCGACCTCGGAAGCAGATCTCGGTATACATAAACGAGCATTCCGGCCATAAAGCACGGTGCCATCCTGAACCAAAAATTGGGCCACCCGACGACCTTGGCGATGATGCCCCCACCCCACTGCTTGCCCGTCGCGTTCGTCCAGACATCCAGCGCGATCACGACGATCAGCACTGACACCAATAAAGCTTTTCCGCCCTTTAATATGCCGTACGCCAATACCCCCAGATAGCACCAGAACTCGAACGGTATGCTCCACAGTGAGCCATTCAACGTCTGCATGCGGTTGTGTGCAAATGGATTTGACTCGACGAACCACCCCTGCAGCAGCAGATTCAGGCCCAGGGTCTTCGCGACGCCACCAATTGTGTAATGTGTACCAGCCACGGCTGGCAGCAGCACGAATGCGCACAGGCTTGTGGCAACCATGAACCCGGGCACAATTCGTGCTATGCGTTTCTTAAGAAAGCTCCCGTAGCTCCTGGAGCGGTTGAAGCTCTTCAGGATTAGAAATCCGCTGACGATGAAAAATACGTCGACTGCGATGTTCCCGGCGTTCGCCACACCTGCGGTAAGAAGCGACAGCGGCTCATTCGCTTCTGTTCCGAAATACAGCGCGAATGAGTGTGACCAAACGACAAGCAATGCCATCGCGATGCGAATGGTATCGAAATTATTCGGTTCATCTGAGACGAGGAGTTTCATGGCTTTATTGTAAGCACGTGCACCAGCTCGTCCACGTCCGCGAGGCTGCTCTGCCCGTGCGTGACGCATATCCGGATCACTTCACGTCCCTCGAAAGTCGAACGGGCCACCCAGGCGCGTCCGGATTCCAACGTCCGGCCGACAATCTCGCGCACACCTGGGCCACCGGCGGGAGGTTCCACGCATAAAACCGCCAGCGACGAATCATTTGCCACCGTCCAACCACGCGCGACGAGCCGCGCTTTGACCTGTGCAATCACTTCCACCGCGCGTTCCACGTGATCCGCGACTCCCTGCCAGCCCGCCACGCCCAGCGTAAGAAAGAGCCGCAGCCCCAGGAAGCGCCGCGACCACTGCAGCGAGTTCAGGTACGGATCGGTCGCGGCGGCATTCGAAGGCATGAAATCCGCGGCCACCCTGAATGCCTCGCTCAGGACCGCAGCGTGAGGCGTGATGAACATGCCGCAGCCCATCGTGGTCGCGAACCATTTGTGGGCATCGACGGTGATGGAGTCCGAGCGCTCGATGCCGGCCAGAAGGCTGCGCAAACGCTCGGAGCTCAAGGCGGCTCCGCCCCAGGCCGCATCGACGTGAAACCAGACATCATGCGCCACGGCGATGTCCGCACAGGCGTGCAGCGGGTCGATCATGCCCCCACTGGTGGTCCCCGCCGTGGCCGCCACCAGCACCGGCACAATGCCGCGTGCCCGGTCAGCCTTCACCGCCCGCTCAAGCTCCCGTGCGTCCATCCGGCCGGCACCGTCGGTTGCCACCAGGCGTACCGCCCCGCGACCCACCCCCGCCTGGTGGGCGATCTTGGTCCAGGCCGGATGACTTGCGGCAGAAGTGTAGAAGGCCACGGGACCCGCAAAGGCACGCACGCCGTCATTGCCGAAGTTCGCATTGGCGTGTGTGAGCGCACACACCAGCGCGGTGTAGTTCGCCTCCGAGCCGCTGCTCGTAAAGTGCCCGACCGTCTCAGGCGGCAGGCCCGCCCGGCCCGCCAGTGCCCGGATGACATGGGCTTCGATCGCCACTGGCACCGGCGAGGAGCCGGAGCTTGCCAGTTGCGGGTTGAAGGCCCCGGCGATGCGGTCGGCCCACTGGGCTGGCGCCGTGGGTGCCGGATTGAAGAGCCCGAAATAGCGCGGGTGCGTCATATGCACCGTGCCCACCTCGAGCTGCTTGATGGTCCAGTCCAGGAGCTCGCGCGTAGCCACCGGCGTCGCGAAGTCCAGCGCCGCGAGCTCCCGCCGGAAGCTTGGCATGTCCGCAGTGGGCATGACCGAACCTTGGGTCACCCGGCCGAGCGCCTGCGCGAGCTGCCGGGTCAGCCAGTCATCTGTTGTTACTCCTTCGGCTACCTCCGGAAACAGCGCACTCATGACCCAATCCCTCAGCTGCCGACAGCCGCCGCGAGGGCCTGATCCAGATCGCTGAGAATATCGTCGATGTGCTCGATGCCAACGCTCAGGCGCATGGTTTCGGGGCCGATCCCGGCCAGGTGTTGTTCATCTGCCGACATCTGACGATGCGTCGTGGAGGCGGGATGGCATGCCAAGGACTTGGCATCGCCCAGGTTCACCAGGCGTTTGAACAGCTTCAGCGCATCATAGAAGCGCACCGCGCCGTGATAGCCGCCGCGCATTGCGAAGGTCAGCAACGAGCAGGCGCGACCTTTCAGGTACTTTTGCACCAGCTCGTAGTACGGGCTTTCCGGGAAGCCGGCATAACTCACGGAGACGACGCGCGGATCGGCCTGCAGAAACTCCGCGACCCGCCGCGCGTTCTGCACATGACGTTCCAGCCGCAGGGCAACGGTCTCGATGCCCTGCAGAAGCAGAAACGCACTCAATGGCGACAATGTCGCGCCCATGGTGCGCTGGAACACATTGCGCGCCCGTCCCAGGTAAGCGGTCGGTCCGTAGTGCTCGGTGTAAACCATTCCATGATACGAATGGTCGGGTGTCGTCAGCATCGGGAAGCGCGCGGCATGCTGTGTCCATGGAAACTTACCACTATCGATCAGGATTCCACCCAGGGTCGTGCCATGGCCGCCGAGAAATTTCGTCAGCGAATGCAGCACGACGTCCGCGCCGTACTCGATTGGCCGCAGCAATATGGGCGTGGGCACGGTGTTATCCACGATCAGCGGGACCCCGGCGCGATGTGCGACTTGCGCGATTGCTTCCAGGTCACAGACATTTCCGGCCGGGTTACCGACCGTCTCGCAAAATACCGCGCGGGTGTTCTCATCGATCTGCGCGGCCAGATCCTGCGGCTGGTCCGATTTGGCGAAGCGCGCAGTAATGCCGAACTGTGGGAGCACATGCGCAAACAAGGTGTGCGTGGTGCCGTACAGCTGCGGCACGGAGACGATATTGCGACCCATCTCGGTGATCGTCAGCACCGCATAGTACAGCGCCGCCTGTCCCGAACTGACGCACAGCGCGTCCGCCCCGCCCTCGAGCTGGGCAACACGCTTCTCGAGGACGTCCGTCGTGGGATTGGCGATACGTGTATATCGATACCCCGGGACCTCCAGATTAAACAGCGCCGCACCGTGTTCGGCGCTATCGAAGGAGTATGCGACCGTCTGATAAATGGGGACGGCCACCGCCTTGGTGGTGGGATCGCTGTCATACCCGCCGTGTACGGCGATGGTTTCAGGTTTCATTTTCAGATACACAATAGCAATGGCTTTGGCCTTGGATTGCATACTAGTACGCCGACCGAAAGAACTGAAACGTGAAATCACCCTTGAAAGCGTGGGTTCGCGCCCTGGAAATGACCGCTCCCATCGAGCGCGAGCCCCTGCGCACCCTGCCCGTCCTGATTGACCAGCTTGCGGAGCGCTTCGCGGCGGTAGAGGCCCTGGTCTCACCGGATGCGGCACTGACCTACGCTCAGCTGGCGGCCGAGTGCAGCCGCTACGCCCGCTGGGCCGTCTCCCAAGGCCTCAGGAGCGGCGATACCGTGGGACTGCTGATGCCGAACGGTGTCCACTATATGGCCCTGTGGCTGGGGCTCACGCGGGCTGGAGTGTGTGTTGCCCTGCTGAATACTCAGCTGCGCGCAGAAGTGCTCGCGCACTGCATCCGAATCGTCGCACCCAAGCTGGTTATCGTCGGCGCTGAACTATGCGAGGCGGTTCCGGGCGTCAAACCGTATCTTGATCCAGGTGTCGCCTGGTGGGCTTACGGAGGCGGTTCGCATCAGCTGCCCAGGGTAGACCTGGCGGCGGCCGACCTACCCACATTCCCGGTAAGCCCGCAGGAGATAGCACTTCCCGCGCTCGATGAGCGGGCGCTTTTCATATACACGTCAGGTACCACGGGCCTGCCCAAGGCAGCCAATGTCAGCCACTACCGTGTCATGCAGTGGAGTCACTGGTTTGCCGGCATGATGGATACCGGGCCCGGCGATCGCATGTATGACTGCCTGCCGCTGTACCACAGTATCGGTGGCATCGTGGCCACGGGTGCGACGCTGGTGGGCGGCGGCACGGTGGTGCTGCGCGAGCGATTCTCCGCGAGCAATTTCTGGCGCGACGTTGTCGATCAACGCTGCACACTTTTTCAATACATTGGAGAGCTGTGCCGCTATCTGGTCGGCTGCGAGCCAGCGCCGCAGGAACTCGCCCACAGTCTGCGGCTATGCTGCGGTAATGGTCTACGCGCCGATGTCTGGGAACAGTTCCAGACCCGCTTTCGCATTCCGCAGATCCTCGAGTACTACGCCTCGACGGAAGGCAACTTTTCACTCTACAACTGCGAGGGCAAGCCGGGCGCCATCGGCCGCATTCCGCCCTTCCTGAAACACCGCATGCCGGTCGAGATCGTGAGCTTCGATCCGGAAACCCAAACCCCGGCGCGCAATGCCGCGGGCCATTGCGTGAGCTGCGAACCCAACGACGCAGGCGAGGCAATCGGCAAGCTGCAATCCACGGACAGCAAGCAGCTGGCCCGTTTCGAGGGCTATGCAGATGAGGAGGCCACGGCGAGCAAGATATTGCGCGACGTCTTCGTTGCCGGCGATGCCTGGTACCGAAGCGGGGACCTGATGCGCCGCGATGCACAGGGATTCTTCTACTTTGTCGATCGCATCGGCGACACGTTCCGGTGGAAAGGTGAGAACGTCTCGGCCGCGGAGGTTACCGGTGTTATCGTCGCCGCCCCGGGAGTCCACGATGCGGTCGTCTACGGCGTCCAGGTGGCCGGTGCCGACGGGCGGGCCGGCATGGCGGCAATTGTGGTCGGGCCGCAATTCGATCTGAAGGCTTTCCGCGACTTCCTCACGGCAAGGCTGCCCGACTATGCCCGACCGGTGTTCGTACGCATCGTTCCCGCATTGGAACTGACCGGAACCTTCAAGCTGCGCAAGCAAACTCTGCTGGCGGAAGGATACGATCCGCACAACGTCGAAGAGCTCTACTTCGAGGACCGAACGCGACGCGCCTACGTAAGGCTTGACGGGCCCGCGCACCGGTTGATTCAGGCCGGCGTGCAGAAACTATAGCTGGGCTGCAGGCACCTGTGTCTGTCGGCTCGATCTGCGCGCCCGTATCACTCCTCTGATCAGATTCTGTGCTGGCATTTCGAAATAGCGGTGGACGATCAAGGACAGTCCCACCACGAGCCCCAGAAAAGCCAGGAAGCTGACCGGACTATAGAAGAGGTTGCGTTTCCAGCCAATCGCGTCCACTGCCATGACTATCAGGAGCTGCAATGGGAAATGCAGCAGATATGATGAATAGGTTGCATTACCCAGAAAGGCCAGATGGCGGAATGGCAGGCGCAAAACGCTTTCGCCAAGCCGGGTAAAAACGATCACGGAACCCGTCGCGAGAAACAGCAGGAACGCCGCATTCAGCCCGTAATGACCGAAGGTGAGGGCAATCAGTAGCGCCACTATGGCGCAACCCGCAATTGGCAAGGCCGCAGGGCGTGCCGCCAATTGTTGCGCGACGCCACCGGCAAAGAAATACATGCCGCAGGCAAATACATCCGGACTGATGAAGCTGTGCAGGAAATTGAAACAGACCGAGAAACCTGCAGCCGCGCATGCCGCCACCAGAATGTGCGGTTTGAACGTACGCGCAATGACGAAGAATGAAAGATAGATGAGAATCTCAATCGAGACGCTCCAAATCGGCCCATTGAACGACAAGGGCTCCCGCGTGAACCAATTTGATGCAAATAGCAGATGGGCTACGAACCAGATCGGTTTGTCCCACGCAAAAATGAAGGGGCTTTGGTGCGCCCTTAGATAGAAATGCTGCTCAACGGCGACCGCTATCAGTGTGACGAAGTGCAGTGGATAAAGTCTGGAGAATCTGCGCGCGAGGAAATCGGAGAACTTGACGGCGCGGCTCCTGATCGTCGCGGCATAGTGCCAGTAGAAAATGAATCCGGATATCACCCAGAAGAACGGCACGGCAAGCGATCCGTTATCGTAAAAAACGGAAAGTGCTCGATACAATGGCAGCGTAGGCCGAAGTGCATCGCCAACCGCCGGAATCCACTCGCCGATAAAGAAGAAATTCTGGTAGTGCCAAATGAGCACTGCGAAGGCGCATACGAAGCGCAGTATTTCGATACCGGCGAGTTCGTGCTCCTGTTTCACTGCACCGCGCCTGAATGCTCCAAACTGGTTATCTGTTTCCTCAAGCGCACCAGCTCATCCGCCAGCGCCCGTGGATTTATGCGAAACAGCGTGGCAAGCGTGTTGAACCGCCAGCGCCAATCCAGCCTCTGCAATGCCATGCGGTAATGACCTGCCGCAATTCCCGGATTCCAGCTCGCAAGCGCCGCGGCGAGTATTTCCAGCCCCTCGTGCCGCTGAATGCTCGGAAACTCCAGGGTTGCTCCGGGCCATAACAGCTCATCGGCCGTATCGCTGCGTGGGCGGATACCAGCAACGGTCGCGCCGCAACCCAGCGAATCCACCCATCTCCCGGTCAGATATTGTCGAGTCGGATGCGTATATTTTTCCGGATTGACCGAATTTGAAAACGCCAGAATATACTTGGAAGCGCCATATACATCCGCCAGGAAGCGATGGTTTTCAAGCGTCGTCAAGCCCTCACTGTCGGGCCTGCCGCGGAACTTGATGCCAAGACTGCGCGCTGCCTGCGATGTTTCCGGATCATCCGTCCATTGCGGTGGCTGCCGCCCCACCCGCGTGAGGTCCCATTCGCGCTCGGCGGTCATCCGGCCACATCCGAGTACGTCCGCACCCCACGGCAACCAGGACGTTGGAACTCCGGTGATCGACTTCCATAGGGCAACGTCCTCGACCGAGGTTACAAGTATCTGATCGAACGGATTGGCAAATCTGACCACCGCAGATATATGCGAGGTCCAAAATGAATCGATGATCCACGCCGCGATGAATTTGAACCTACTGCGCCACTCACCCACCTGCAGAATCTTCAAAAGATCTCCAGGTCCCGGGCACACCATCAAGCATATCTCGTCACCAGCATTCTGATCGCGGCGGGTCAGAATGGACCGTGCCTGGGTGATTCGCGAAGGCATGCTGTGATCCAGTACGAGTACCTGCGCCTCCAGCATCTGTGCAGCCATGCTCACCATGTACTGTATGGGCGTCCACCCCCTGTCTTCCGGAATACAATTGACAATGAGCATTATATTTTCAGTTTGGATACATGGAACATCGTCATTATCGTTCGCGACGTAACGAAGGCTGCAATCGCAATCACGGCCATATACGCGGCTCGATACAACTCGTACCGCAGGACGGGCGAGCCGATTTTTTTCTGCCGCAATAGCAGGTAGACGGCCGGTGGCAGCCCACTCAGGGCCATGCCGTAAAGGAACCCGATGAATCCGAACGCATAGAATCCGGCGATGCTGCCCAACACAATCGATATCGCACGATAAATATTGCTGACGAGAATGACGTGCGACTGGCCGGCGGCAATCAGCATCGTTTCTGCCGGCGACGCCAGCGACAGCAACACTGCGCGAATCATTACGGTCTGAAGCACCACTCCCGCCAATGCGTACCGTGGATCATAGAGAACCGAAATGATCAGCTGCGCCGCCCCCCCTACGGCCGCGGCCATACCACCGGTGACGGCAAACACGCGGACGTTGTCGGTGTAGTACTTCTCCGCGAAAGTGTTGGGATCCGCCCGGAAATTGTGTGCGCAGCGTGGATACACGACCATCTCGCTGGTTCGCGAAATCAACGACTCCACTTGTCCGGCGATATTGCTCGCGACACCGTAAATGCCCAACAGTCGCAAATCAAAGAACCGCAGGAAGACGGCTTTATCAAATTGACTCAACACCAGCGTCAATACACTGGATGGCATGACGAAGCGCGTGAATTGCAAGATGTCGCGGGCAGCCGAACGATCGAAGCCAAATCGCGGCCGGAAGTCTCGGTAGAAAAAATAGCTGAATGATACGAACAGTGCCCGATTCAGCAACAGGCCGTACACCATGCCCCAGAAGGTGCGGTGAAAGTAGCAATAGATGACGGTAAAAGCCGTACTTACTACGGTGGCAATCAAATCCGAATATACGACCACACGGGTATTCTTCTTGCGCGCCGCGATGGGCACGGAATTCGACTCCAGCGCGTCGATCAGGAACCACAGCGCAAAGACCCGCAGCGGCGCGGCCAGGGCTGGCGTGCCGAATAAATGCACAATTACAGGCGTCGCAAAGAACATTATCGTCGCGTTGAGAACTGACCGCGCAAAGCGAATCGTCCAGGCGGTATTCAGATAGGTCGGGCTTTCCCCATTTGGCGCCCGCACAATCGACGTGTAAGTCCCGACATCCGAAAGCAATGCGAGGGTGAGTGAAACCGACATCAGAATCGTGATTATTCCGTACGCGTCCGGCAGCAGAATACGAGTCAGGATCAGGCTGCTGGCAAATTTGACGATCGCCAGCCCCGCAAATGTGGCGAGCGAAGCGACCAGGTCACCTTTCAGATTAATCTTTGTGAATATGCGCATTTAGCTTTGAGCCAAGATGGCGTAAGAATCCGCCTACAGGCGCGCAAGTCGCGTGACGGGGCCACGGGCCGGGTCCAGGTCCGCAACGAACGTCAACCACGATCCCCTGTTTGGGAACGCCTAATTATTTTTGCCGGCACTCCTACCGCCGTTGCCGCGCTCGGTACATCTCGAATGACAACTGCATTGGCGCCGATTTTTGCGCGCGCGCCGACAACAATTCTCCCCAACAATTTAGCGCCCGCGCCAATGTCTACGTTGCCCTCGATTACCGGCGCACCGCCGTCGCCAATGCCTATAGTAACCTGCTGAAATATCAAACAATTGGGCCCAATTCGAGCCTCCGGGTGGATAACGATTCCATTTGGATGCGGCAGCATCAAGCCCCCATCGATCTTACAAGTCAGAGGAATATCGGCCCCCGTGACGGCACTCCAGAACCGATGCCGCAGCACAGCGACTTTGCGATGAGCCGCAGCCAGTAAGGAGCGAGACTCGCAGTGGTGCTGATACGCGCGCAGGCTCGCCAGGAGCGAGCGGGCCGGGTCCCAAACCAACAGCGCCTTTCCTTCCCGCGACCAGTCTGGTATTTCCGCTGAAATCAGGAATTCTACTTTCTCTTTATCCGCATCACTCACAAGTCCCTCCAGCGAAACCACACTATGGCCGCCGCTTTGCATGGTTATATCGCCACCTGAACTGTATCAGTTGAGCCATAATTAATTCGACGTCCTGGCAGGAATTATCGAGTACATACGGATGGCCATGCTCTCCCTCAGGCATATTTTGATTTTTGCCGTGACGCTGGCAATCGCGGTCGATGCGCAGGCCGCGAATCCTGTTGGGATTAATCTTGCCGCAATTGCTTACTACTCCCCGGAGCAGCCTTTCCTGAATGCCGTCAAGAGCGGAGGCGTCTCCTCGAGCGTCAGCAGTGAAATTGGCTGGCTTACCTCCAGCGGCAATGCGTGGGATACCCAGGAGGAAGGCTATTTACAATTGGATTCGGACGGCTACCCTACTTCGCTGACTGCCAGTCCCGCACCGCACGCTGGGCAGCAATTCACTTTCGTCAGGACTGCTCTCAACTACAACCTTCCCAAGCCTGCACCCGGCCAAACTTACGTTTATCCCCCGGGACGATATCGCTTGAAGTTCGAAGGACAGGGCACCGTCGCGCTGGCCGGGGATGCCACGCATATTTCCGGCGATACATGCCCGTCTGATCTGGCACTGAGCAACAAGCGCGCCAACACTTACGTTTCGTGCACCTTTACGGTCAGCACTCCCGGTGCCAACTCAGGCCTGCTGCTGGAGATCACGGCCATCACGAACAGCACCGACCATCCCCGTGACATCAGCGTCGTGCAGAATGCCTACGCTTCGAATTACGACGCGGGAGCCATCTTCAATCCTGCCTTCATAGCGGCACTTCGTGGATTTTCCAGCCTACGCTTCATGGAGTGGATGAAGCTCAACTACGAATTCTCCGGCTATTCCAACATCGGCCCAATGCCCTCCGGAGCAACCAGTCTCACGCTATCGGGTGCGTGGCCGGGCCGATCCGGCTCCTATCCGATCATTTTCATAGATGGAGAGAGACGTACCGCCAATTTCACGTTGGGCTCGACCTCCGTCACTTGGAGCGGAGCCCTTGCAAATACCATCAATCGTAATGGGAATACCTGGCAATGGGGCTCGCAGACTTATTACGATCCTTTCTACGTCATCAACAAGACCTGGGCGACTCGTGCACAGCCTTCGAATGCATTCTGGGATCTGCAGGATGGCGTGCCGCTCGAGGTGATCGTCGCGCTTTGCAATCAGCTCCAAGCCAGCTGCAATCTCAACGTACCTTTGATGTATTCGGACAGCGACATTGGGGCGATGGCTCAGCTTGTAATGTCGGGAACCAACATGCAAAGCGGATACGGCGGACTCTCAGCTCCGCTGACCGCAGGTTTTGAATTATCGAATGAGGTCTGGAATGGATCATTCGTTCAATATGATATTGCCGCATCGCTCGGGGGAGTCACCTGGCCAACTGCCGCTTCCTCGGGCGGTAATTACGCATGGAACCGGAACTACTTCGGCATGCGAACCGCGCAAATGGCAAGTGCGCTGCAGACCGCCGTCGGAACCGCGCTGTTTGCCCGAGTCGTTCCCGTACTCGGGGCTCAGGCGGCCTCGATGTCTTCTGCAACCTTGGCCCTCCAGTCTTCCTATTGGTTAGCTGGTCCCGCCGCCAAATATCCGATCAAAGCCATCGCCATTGCGCCCTATTGGGGTGACAAACCCTCGGCAGACGACTGCGCCGCGATGACCGGCCAGAAGGATGGCGGCCTGGCCGATTTCTTCGCCACTCTGAGCGGCCAGAGTGGACCCAGCGGCCACGCCTACACGAGCGTGCCCTCCGGTGGCTACCTCGGACAGGCCGAAGGGTGGATCAAGGGCTATACCGGGATGATGTCCACCTATCCGGCGATGAAGCTGATTGCCTATGAAGGAGGTCAAAGCTTCCTTGCAAGCTCTGCCGGGACGTGCACTGGCTGGACCAACTTGGTCACGGCCGCTGAGCGTGATGCCCGAATGGGTCCCGCCTATGCAAGCTATCTGGCTTATTGGCAATCCAACGTCGGCATCACTGGCGCCAATGTCATCAATCTATTTAATGACATCTATCCCCTCTCTCAGTACGGAGCCTGGGGTCTGTTGGAGTCAGTCATGCAAACCGTCAGCCCGCTGTCCTCGTCACCGCCGAAGTATCAAGCCGTCTTGAATTACATCGGGCACTGATAATTCCTGGCGCCTACTCGCAATTCGCAGCCTCTGCGACGCGCATCGATGTGCCTGATTTGCGACGGTGCAGAAATGCCGCGCACTGACGACGGCTTGCCTTGCCTAACCGCGCGGATTCCCTGACTATCGGTGCCTGGGGATCGTGCTCGCACTGCAGCGAGCTGCGTCCGCGTTCGGCGACATCCAGTTTCTCCAATAAAATCAAGTCGTTATACCTGGATGTAGGAAAGTGCCGATAGATGGCGTCGGCGAACGCCTACAAGAGATTAAATTATGTCTCGTCGGTACCGCCCGATTTCGACATAACCCCATGTAAATATTGACATTTTCAGGCATGGCACAGCACTTGCTCATTGCCCCTGACGCTCAAGGTGTGCCCAGAGTTACGCAAAACCGGTGAAAGCCGGCGACGCAAAGCTTCCGGTCTAACAGCCAAGGGCTCAGGACAGCGGGGTTGCCTCAACTGCGACAAATGATGCGGTTGAGTTCGACAGATTACGACGATTCAAACTGTTTTCGTCTGCAGTGCTCGGCAGCCTCCGCTTGCGAATGAACTGACGGAAGTGGGGTCGCTGCGCGATGATGAATTCGGTGTTTTGTGGACGTTCACTGGTAGTGACGTGTGCTTTGGGAGTCCTGGCCGCACTTGGTGGATGCCACGCGAACAGCACTGACGGCACTACGAGTCAGGCGGTAGCCGATAGCGCTACCGGATCCACAACGCAGTCGAGTACCACTTCGGGTAGCAGCGCCCCTGGCACGTCAGCCAGCAGTACCTCCAGCTCCCCAGCTACCGCAAGCTCCTCCAACACACTGTCCAACAGCTCCCCTGTCGTCGGCAGCTCCGTGACGGGATTGACCGCGCGCAACGCGCTTGGGATCAATCTTGCCGCCGTAGCCTATTACTCGCCTGAACAGCCATTTCTGAATATCGTCAAGAGCGGAGGCACTTCATCTAACCTTAGCAGTTCAATAGGCTGGTATACCGCCACCCCCACCGCCTTCGATACCAACGAGGAAGCCTATCTGCAGTTGGATTCGGATGGCTATCCGACATCGCTCACGGCATCTGCCTCGCTCCCGGGGAGCCAGCAATTCACTTTCGTCAAGGCCGCGCTCAACTACAACATGCCCGGCGTTGCACCGGGACAGGCGAACGTTTACCCGCCGGGCACTTATCGACTCAAATTCGAGGGCCAAGGCACGGTGCAGGTAGCTGGGGATGCCAGCTACGTTTCCGGCAATACGTGCCCCTCCAGTTTGGCCTTGAGCAACACCGGCGCCAACACCTACGTCTCGTGCACCTTCACCGTCAGTAAACCAGGCGCCACTGGGGGAATTCTGCTCGAAATCACCGCGATCACCAATGGCACCGACCATCCCCGTGACATCAGCGTTGTTCAAAATGCCTATGCTTCGGCTTACGACGCGGGGGCTATCTTCAATCCTGCCTTCATATCTGCACTGAGTGGATTTTCCAGCCTGCGCTTCATGGAGTGGATGAAGCTGAACTACGAATTCTCAGGATATGCGAATTCGGGCGCCCTGCTCGCCGGCGCAACCAGTCTCACGCTGTCAACTGCGTGGAGCTCTCCGTCTGGGGCTTACCCGATCATCTTTATCGATGGTGAGCGGCGTACAGCCACATTCACCCTTGGTTCCACATCGGTCAGCTGGACCGGCGGCCTCTTGAATACGATCGCCAGCAGCGGGAGCACCTGGCAGTGGGGCTCTCAGACCTATTACGATCCCTTCTACGTAATCAACAAGACCTGGGCGACGCGTGCACAGCCTTCGAATGCATTCTGGGATCTCCAGGATGGAGTGCCGCTCGAAGTGATCGTCGCGCTCTGCAACAAGCTCCAGGCCAATTGCAGTCTCAATGTACCGTTGACGTATTCGGATACCGATATTGCAGCAATGGCACAGCTGGTGATGTCGGGAAGTAACATGCAAAGCGGATTCAGCGGGCTGTCAGCGCCCCTGACAGCGAGTTTTGAATTATCGAATGAGGTCTGGAATGGATCATTCGTTCAATACGATATTGCCGCATCGCTAGGGGGAGCCACCTGGCCGACTTCCTCTGCGTCGGGCGGTAATTACGCTTGGAACCGGAACTACTTCGGCATGCGAACCGCGCAAATGGCGCAAGACCTGCAAACTGCCGTGGGGACGGGGCTCTTTACCCGAGTGATTCCGGTGCTCGGGGCGCAGGCGGCAACCACCGATACCGCCACACGCGCACTGGCCGCAACCTACTGGACAACCGGGAGCGGTCCTCCTTCCAGCTACCCGATCAAGGCGATTGCGATTGCCCCCTATTGGGGTAACAACCCCTCGCCAAGCGATTGCACGGTAATGACCGGTCAAAGCGACGGCGGACTGGACGACTTCTTTGCCACGCTCACCAGCCAGAGCGGATCCAGCGGCTACACCTATAGCAGCGTACCCGCAGGCGGCTACCTCGGGCAGGCCGAGGGCTGGATTAAAAACTATACCGCCCTGATGCCCAGCTACCCGTCAATGAAACTTATCGCCTATGAAGGTGGGCAAGCCTTCTACGCAACGACGGCTGGAACGTGCCCCGGGTGGATCCCGTTAGTCACGGCCGCCGAGCGCGATCCCCGCATGGGAACCGCCTACAGCGACTACCTGAGCTTCTGGCAGACAAATGTTGGCGGCACAAATGCCAACGTCAACAACATTTTCAATGACATCTATCCCTTTTCCACCTATGGCATGTGGGGCCTGCTGGAATCGGTCATGCAGACCGTCACGCCGTTACCCTCCGCCCCGCCCAAATATCAAGCCGCCATGAAATACATTCAGCAGTAACTGCGGGCACACGCACCTACACCGGCTGCGGTGCGTCGCCATTGAAACCTCGCAACTTCGCTTCTTTGGCTGGTGTAGTTTCCGATTGCGCCATGCCACTGCGCACATACGCTGCGGTTAGGCCGGCAAGCACGTAGAACATCTTCTCGTAGCCAAAGGCAAAGCTGGCGTTATAGAGCATCAACAGCGTTCCCGCGATACAAGCCAGCATGCAGCTACCAAGCCGCGCGAGGTCACTATCACGCTGCCGGATTTGCCGCATGAATCGATAACCCTTGATCATGGTAACAAGCATGAATCCGACAAAAAGGGACAAGCCCACGAGTCCATACTCGAGCGCGGTCCCCGCATAGGTATTCACGATATCGATGATGCCCTGGCCCTGCCGCAACTCGTGCATCTTCGCCATGAAATCCTGATCCCCAAAGTAGGGATGATTCATGATCAGATCCCACGACGTGCTTGCCAGGCGTTGTCTGTAATCCAAATCCCCGGAGTCCACTGACCCGCCCATGAACGGCAGCACGGCCGCGATCCGGTGCCCTAACGGAGTGAGGGCTATCACGATCGCAGGCAGGATCATTACGGCTGCTACCCGGGCAAGCCGCCCAAAGGCTCGCGGATCAAGGGCGACTATGACGAAGTAAATTGCTATGGCACCTATCCACGGGCCGCGCGAAT
This sequence comes from Steroidobacteraceae bacterium, assembly GCA_035485475.1. GTDB lineage: Bacteria > Pseudomonadota > Gammaproteobacteria > Steroidobacterales > Steroidobacteraceae > DAIDKA01. The sequence goes on from DATHOA010000200.1 coordinate 36,496, forward strand.
AGGCCGCAATGAGGCCGGCCCACAGCACAACCGTGACGGAGACTCGTTGAAATCTGGACTCGATCTGCGGTCGCAAATACAGCCAGAAACCGAAAGCCACGGCAAACAAGTAGCCCAACGCCAAGGGGTGCCCCGCAGCCCCCTGCGCGCGTAACACACCATTGCGCATGAGATATCCCAATAGCATGCCGAGATCGCCAGGGCTGAGCCGCAGTGCCAATCCCTGATATAGCAGCCAGTGTCGCAGGGATTCGAACACCGCCTCGAGCGACATCACACAACTTACGACGCAGAATGCCGCCATGGCATCAACGATCTTGGCTTTGCTGGTACAGGAGCGACTGACCGCGTAGTAAAGCGCATAGATGTCGAGCAGGAACAGGACGAGACGCCGCAACATGTTAGTCGGCGAATCATGCAGAAGATACGCATTCGCCATGTCCGGCCGTATGTACAGCAGTGTCTGCAGCAATCCGAATCCGAGCAGCCACAGATCCGTACTCCGCAAGGCACGCATCTCGCCTGCCGCCGTGTCCTTGCGGATCCGCCCTATCGTCGGGACCAGAATACAAATAGCCAGAAGCCGGTAATTTCCGAAGTCAAAGAGAGTGCTGATTCCCGGGACGGTGAACGGAATGGGAATGGCCACGGGGGGAATGACCTGCAGCAATATCAGATAGAGCGCGATGGGGTTGGAATCCTTCCGACCGCCCCACAGCATCAATGGACCGGCCAGCAGTGCATACAGCCAGATATTGGGACTGAGGAAGCCTATGAACGTCAGTAACAGCCAAAGATTCCGCCGCCGCAGAAAATCGGCTTCTGCGGTAAATCGCAGGGCGATCGGCTTCAGCCACATGAAGGCGATCGTGCTGATACCCAGCACCACCACCAATTCTTTGAAATTAGGCATCGTCAGCGCGACTCAGCAACACCGCGCAGTCCTTTGGGCGACACCGGCATCGGGGTCGTGGGCAAAAGGAACAACTCATCGCTCAGCACACGTTCCATGGCCGATCGTGGCCCGCTGCGACTGAAGGTGTGATCCGCATCTTTAATGATCCGCACACGGCAATAGTCGCCGAGCTTCCTCACCGCCGAGCCGCCCTGTATTTTCAGCAAATCGATTCCCGGCTCGCCATCGGCAAATATGAATGTGACCTGCACGCCGCGGCCAACGATTTCTTCGAGCTCACGACCAAGATCGTTGCGTAGCCTGATGCGCAGGGTCCGGGCCACGTTGCGCAAGGCTGCTTCCGAGACCAGCATCTGTCGATAGGCGTAGATCTTGAAGATACGCCACACGTTGACGTGTCCGGACAGCAGGCGCCGCCACGCGCTCGCGGATTGCATGCGCTCCTTGTACAGGGTGGGATTGCGCACGACCTCCGCAAGCTGCAGATCGTCCAAAGTCATATCTGGCGACCAGAAATAATTCTGCGGATTCACCAACAGAACCCTCTCCACCGGCAGTCCGACTGCTGCAGCACGCAAGGCGTGATAAGCCCCCGAACAAAGCCCCGTGAGGGTGATTTCCCTGACGTCGTATCGATCGCGCAGGTATGCGACGGCATCACGTATGTCATCAAGCGCCTCTGCGGGAAAGATCTCGTCATCGGTTTTGCCGGCCCTGGTGTCACTGTCGCCCAGGCCCCCCATATCCATGCGCAGAACATAGTAGCCGTTGCGCGCCCAAAGGCGCGCCAAAGACACATACAGGCGGCTCGCACCCATGTGGTAGTCCGCACCCGCGTTGAGCAAAATGACGCCGCGCCGGCGTACCTCCTGTTGGGGCGGCCGGGTCATGATGCCAAACAACGGGAAGCCGGAACCAAAGAAGACCGGAAGTTCCGTTGGACCCGCCCCCTCTGAGCCGGCCGCAGGAAGCCGCAACTCGGGCAGCGCGGTGCCGAGCGCTGCCGGTGACGCCGCCGCAGTCAACTGCTCGGTGCGCAACCCAAGTTCACTCACCAGGTGCTTCAGCCAGTTGCCTATCGCCTCAGTCATTGACTGCGATACGACGGCAAAGTGCGGCGCCACCAGCGCCATCTCGACGAAACCGGACAGTTTCCGGTATTGCGCTGCCACACCCGCACCAACCAGTGCTTCATACCAACCATGCGCCGTCGGCAGGTCCTGGCGATCCACGACGAGCGCGTGCGCAACCGGCGGTGCTGCAAGTTCGGCCAGGTCGATGCCCGACAACGTGGCCATGGACTGCGCCGACATCGCGTAGCCACTGAACTCCATCGAGCCGGGCGTTGTCGACTCGACGTCCGTATCACCGTGACCGGCTGCCAGACGGTCCGTTCCCAGTTGGGCCGCGAGACGAGCCGTCCGCAATTCGCGAAGATAGCGTTTGCCCTTGATCACGGGAGCCACCAGCACCAGGCCCGCAATACCGGTGGACCGTGCTGCAGCCAACGTGGCCAATAACGCGCCGAGCCGCACCCCGAGTAGACACACATGTTGGACGCCGGTGCGGCGCCGCAGCTCGGCCACCGCCGCGAGCACATCATCCACCCAGACCTTGATCTGATCCGCATCAGGGTCTATGTCGGCCGAGTCACCACAGCCGCTGTAGTCGAACCGAAGGGACGGCACGCCCTGCTTGGCGGCGGCCTCCGCAAACGCCCTGACACCACGGTGTGCACACAGCGCCTCGTAGCCGAACGGCTTGCATACCACCAACCCGACGCTGCTGGAATTCAGCACTGCTGGCCGATGCAGCCAAGCGAACAGGTCATGGTCACCAGACGAAAAGTACAAAGGCTCGCTCACGTGTTCCTTCGTGCCGACCTAAGCGGAATTGCCAGCATCCACCGTGATTGCCGTGCCGGTAATGTTACGTGCGCTGTCGCTCAATAGATACAATACTGCGCCGGCCACGTCGTCCGCGCCAGCCAGGCGCTCCAGGGCACTGCGGCGCGCAATCTGTGCGCGCTGTTCCGCATCGAGAGTGTGGGTCATCTCGGTGTCGATAAACCCCGGCGCGATGGCGTTTACTGTAATGTTGAGGGGCCCAACCTCGCGCGCCAGCGAGCGCGTGAATCCCAACAGCGCCGCTTTGGTCGCCGAATAGGCCGCAAGGCCGCTGTAGCCGGTGGTCGCGGCGATCGAGGCCATATTGATGATCCGGCCGTGTCCCGCGACCATCATCGAACGCAGGACGTACTTTGTCATAAGCACCGGCGAAATCGTATTCAGGCGCACCAGTGCTTCGACCTGTTCGTCCGGCATCAGGCTCAAGATTCCAGGCGTACCGATGCCGGCGTTGTTAACCAGTCCATACACCGGGCCGAACTCCTTGCGCAGCGCACCCACAAACCTCCCCAGCTCCGCCGTGCGCGCCAGATCACAGGCGCGAAAGTGCACGCGGCCCGTGGCGGATTCGGCGGCGGATTCGATGGCAGCGCGCAGCGGCGCCGTTTCCGATCGGGCGATGGCGATGACCTGATAGCCCTCGGCCCCGAGCGCCCGGGAAATGGCAAGACCCAGCCCGCGGCTTGCGCCGGTTACGATGACGTTACGCATGAGCGCGAACCAGTTTGCCGGAGGGCCCGACTTCCAGTGTTGGCACGAAGCGGATCGAGGCCGGTACCTTGTGAGCGGCCAGGGTCTTGCGACAGGCATCGATGATCGCGAGCTGCAATTGCTCGTTGGAGAGCTCCCCGGAGCCGGCGGCCGCGGCGCGACGCACAACATCTGCCGCGACAATGGCGCCGGTAATGGGGTTCCTGCGTGCGGCGACACGACAGATGTGCACCCACGGCAGCGAGTTGATCACGGCTTCCACCTCTTCCGGATGGACTTTGCGACCCCCCACGTTGATGACGCCGCCACTGCGACCGATGAAGAAGTAGCGGCCATCACGCAGTTCGAGCACATCGCCCGTATCGACGAATCCGTCCTCGGACTTCAGCGGTGCAGTATCGGTGCCGAGATAGCAGCGGGCCGAACCGCCGGACCGCAATCGCAGACGACCATCGGCAACATCAATTTCGGCCGCGCCACCTGGCGCATCGAGCAGCGCTGCGGGAAACCCTGCCTGTCCATCCTGCACCTCAAACCCCACGCCAGCCTCCGTGGTCGCGAATGCGTGCGCCACAACGGCCTGCGGGAATACCCTGCGCAGAGCGTCGAGAACTGCTTGGTCCGCAATTTCGCCTGACATGCGCAGGTACCGGGGATGTACGCTCGCCAGCGCCCCGCTCATCAGCGCCTTGCGCCAATGCGACGGGGTCCCCGAAATATGGGTTACCCCGGCAGCCGCAGCCCGCGCCAGGAATTCACCGATGGACTCATCGGGGCTTGCGAGCACCAGCGAACCGCGGAGCAGGCCGCGCAATAGTATCTGCAGGCCTCCGTAGCGGCGAATGTCATAGAAGGTTGTCCAGACCGTTCCCGGCGCCGCAGGCTCGATCCGCGAAAACGCATGGGTAAGAGTCGCCAGCGTATGCAGGACGAGCTTCGGTGTCCCCGTGGTGCCCGAGGTCAGCAATACCCACTCGGTCTCCTGCGTGCCGCGCCGCTCAACGCTGTGAGCAACTGGCTGCCCGGGTACCACAACCGTGCGCACTCCCAAAGCCGCCACCTCAGCATCTGCCTGCCCCACCCATGCGTCACAATCGGCTTCACGCACGATCTGCGGGAAATGGATCGCAGGCAGATCCGGCGGGCACAGCACGATGCGTCGCGCAACCCCGTCAAGCTCAACGAGTAGCATGGCGGCTGTGAACGGGTCGGGCGCAAGCATCAGTACACTGCGCCCGCGTAGCTCCTCCAATCGTTCACCCAGGCTCGAAACCGTTGCCAACTGAGCAAGAGGCAGGCCGGCGCCCGCACCGACAAGAAATCGATCGGACAATGCGCCAGAAGCCGTCATCGCGCCCCACAGCCACATGCCATTACCCCGAATGAGACTCGTACAGGCTGACGAAGTCGCCGAACGTGACCGGAAAGCGCTCGACGGCATCAAATGGATCGATGCCGAGGCAGTCCTCTAGGCGTGCAACGATAAGCGCAAAACTCAGGGAATCCAAGCCGGTATGGAGAAGTTCAAGATCGTCTGTCAGCGGCGTTAATTTGCGCCGCTGCTCGCGCGCAACGAGTTCGAACTGTGATTCTATGGTGTGCCTTACCGACGACATAAACTCGCTCCATTCCATACCCGTTGCCAAGGTTACATCGGCCATGAGAACGTAGCCGCTCGCCATCGTGTAAGCGGCACACAACAGTTTCTTAAGGCCGTCTTACAGCATCGTAGGATAAATCTTACGTGGATTTTCTTGCTTGCCTACAAAAACCGTGAGTAGCCTCACAGATCCAACGAGTATGTCAGACCCCGACGTCGCGGTTGTTATTGTGACTTACCGGTCGGCGCAATTGACCATCGATGCGCTGCGCTCGGTCGCAACCGAAAGAGCCACGTCACGTTTACGGGTGCGCGCCATCGTTGTCGACAATGACTCGGGAGATCTGCCCCTCATCGCACAGGCGCTGGAACACAATGACTGGTCGTCCTGGCTCACGCTGGTCGGTGCACCCCGCAATGGCGGATTTGCGTATGGCAACAATCTGGGCATTGCGCACGCCTATGCGGGCGGTATTCCCGATTATATCTATCTGCTCAATCCCGACACCCAGGTCCGACCCGGTGGCATCACGGCCCTGGTCCGGTTCCTGACCGACCGACCCGATGTCGGAATCGCCGGCAGCAGCTTCGAGAATCTCGACGGCAGCGACTGGCCGATCGCGTTCCGCTTCCCGACCATATTCAGCGAGGTCGACGCGGGGCTGCAGTGGAGCGTGGTGTCCCGACTGCTCAAACGCTGGGTAGTCGCCCGCGTCATGACCAGGATTCCCCAACCCGTCGACTGGATCTGCGGCGCTTCAATGATGATTCGGCCCGCAGTCCTGACGTCGATCGGCGGAATGGATGAGCACTACTTTCTGTACTTCGAAGAGACAGATTTTTGCCGGCGCGCCCGCCTCGCGGGCCATTCAACCTGGTATGTGCCAGACAGCCGCGTGATGCACATCATGGGCCAGAGCACCAGTGTGACGGACACGCGCCAGGGGCTACAGCGCCTGCCGCCCTATTGGTTTGAGTCGCGGCGCCGCTACTATGTTCTGGCATTCGGCCTGTGGCACGCGGCCGCCATCGATCTGGTCGCGCTGCTGGCCAATTCCATTGGTTATCTCAAACGCATTTTGCAGGGCAAGCGGCGCGCCGGCGTGCCGCACTACATCCGGGATCTCATCCGGCACAGCGTTTTATGGCCCCGCAACCGCGCAATGCAGTTACCGGATGCGGCGAAATTGTCGACTGAGAATCGGCGGTAACAGATCCTGGGCGAGACCGCGAAGTCTCTGCGCCGCCGTTGGCCGGAAATCATTCGGGTTCCTGGCACGAAACAGCGTTGAATGCTCACCCGTTACCTCTTCGGCCGGTCGTCCGTTGGAGAAATAGTAGAGAGCCATCGACTTGCGAGTCATTCCTTCCGGACACTGCAATGGATCGGGATGTCCGTGATAGGTGAAGTCCGTCGTGCCGAAAACCATGACTCGGTTGAACAGTGGCGCGACTCGCGCCTCACACTTGGATACGGTGCGATCCCAAAGTTCCAGGTTCCCGCCGTACTCCGGCAGCCAGTCCTTGTTGAGGTACAGCAGCAGATTCAGCCGACGATCAAGTCCGTAGTCGCGGTGCTTGTTGAAGTCCGCGTGCACTCCAAGCTTGCCGCCCCGGACGATCTGGTGGAGGCCGCCACCTTCAAAACCCGGGTCCGATATCAGGTTCGGTATGCCGGTGACCTCACTGAGGAACTGGAGAAATGTAATGGAGTTCAGGTGATAGAAAAGCAGTCGCGTGACCGGTCCGAATGAAGCTTCACGCGCGGAGGCGAGCTTGATCTCCTGTTCATTATCAAACTTCTGCCACTTGATCTGCCCTGGTCGCGGAAACTCCGCCAGGACCATCTCCAGAAGCGCGGGATCGAAAAAATTGTCGAGGACAATGTGGGGAAATGGCTTTGCATTTACATACTCGGCATGCGCCAACGACGCCGATTCCCGCATCCTTTGCAGCGGCAGAAAGGTATCAAGGGTCAGATCCTGGATGTTCATAGCGCTTCAGAATATCAGACTTCGGCGCGATCCTGGCATCAGTGCCAACGCACCTAAATGGGTCGGACACTTCTATGGTTTCACTTGCCAGCGACGGCTATGATGAGCTTCAGTCAAGGCGTGGTCGTACCAATCAGAATCTTCAGCAATCATATGGACGCGGTGTACGCCGCTTGCGGGCGAAACCCAATGATGGTAGCTGATAGAGCGGAGCTTTCGGTCACGGTTCATCCGGGTCGTCTGCAATGTTTGGCTAGTCCTCCTGCGAGCCCGTGAACAACATCAACGCCATTCCCATTACGCCGCCGCGGCCCGAACCGGGCCCTGCAGATGCCCGGACCGGGGTCGTCATCATCGGGCGCAATGAAGGCGAGCGACTGCGCAGATGCCTGCAGTCGCTGGGCGCGCTTCAGCCCCATTCGGTCTATGTGGATTCCGGCTCGACCGATGACTCGGTGGCCTTGGCCCGCGAGTATGGCGTCGCCATCGTTAACCTGGACATGGCGGAGCCGTTTACCGCCGCGCGAGCTCGCAATGTCGGATTCTGGAAGCTGCTGCAGATCCATCCGGCCCTGGATTATGTATTCTTTGTCGATGGTGATTGTGAGGTGGTGTCCGGATGGGTCAATCTGGCGGTGGAATTTCTGGGCCAGAATTCGGATGTGGCCGTGGTATTCGGCTACCGACGCGAGCGCTATCCCGACGCATCCGTGTACAACCGTATCTGCGATCTCGAATGGCAGGACATTCCGGTCGGTGAGGCCAGTACTTGCGGCGGCGACATCGTGGCGCGCGTGCCCGCCATCAAACAGGTTGACGGCTATCGTCCGGACATGATCTGTGGCGAGGAGCCGGAGATGTGCGTGCGACTTCGGCAGCAGAGCTGGCGGATCTGGCGAATAAACACCAACATGACCATCCATGACGCTGCGATGGACCGGTTCGGGCAGTGGTGGAAGCGATCCATGCGGGGCGGATTTGGATATGCACAGGGGGCATACATTCATGGGGCATCGCCGCAGCGTCATTGGGTGTCGGAATATCGCCGGACGTGGACTTGGGGTCTTTTCATTCCCTGCGCAATCCTGATCCTGAGTGCCGCAGTCAGCTGGAAGATGCTCGCCCTTGTCGGGCTGTACCCGCTGCAGATGATTCGGCTCGCCATCAGCGGCCGGCATTCCACTGGCGAGAACTGGCGCAGGGCCCTATTCCTGGTTCTGGGAAAATTTCCGGAGATGCTGGGGCAGGTCCAATTTCTGCGCGATCGCTTTCTACGAGTGCAGTCGCGATTGATCGAATACAAGTAATCCCCACAATCATGTTCGCCAACATACGAGCTGACCTCAAGGCCCATGGCGGTGATTGGGGGGCCCAGGGCTTCTGGGCACTGGTGGTTTATCGATTCGGTCGCTGGCGTTACGGAATCCGGCCGGCGCCGGTTCGCAAGCTCTTCTCATTCCTCTACAAGATCCTCTACAAGTGGGTGCAGATCGTCACGGGCATTGAATTGCCGTGCGAAGTCGAGGTCGGCAGCAATTTCGTCATCGACCATTTCGGTGGCATCATCATCAGTGGCTACGCCCGATTCGGCGACAATTGCCGGATACGCAATGGCGTCGTGGTCGGCCTGCGCCATGTCGATGAACCCGCTGCGCCAAGGATAGGCAATAACGTCGATATTGGAGCGGGCGCCAAATTGCTGGGCCCTATCACTATCGGGAACGATGTGATTGTGGGGGCGAACGCTGTGGTGCTCTGCAACGTACCGGACAATTCCATCGCGGTCGGAATCCCTGCCGTGATCAAGCGCAAGAGGATGCGGACTACATGATTCTGGTTCTGAGCATTGTTCTGACCGTGATTTCGGTGCTGCTCGCCGTTCCCGCGCTGATCCTGTTTGTACAGACCGTGTGCGCGCTCACCTATCGACGCGGCGCCGCGCAACCGCAGGGTCTGCGCCCGAAAGTCGCGGTCCTGATGCCGGCACATGATGAGGCCACCGGCATCCGTCAATCCCTGGAGAATCTGCGGCCACAGCTGCTGCCTGGCGATCGACTCGTCGTCGTTGCCGATAACTGCTCCGACGATACGGCGGCCATAGCAGCGGCAGCGGGCGCCGAAGTGATCGAGCGCCGCGATCCCACCAGAAGGGGCAAAGGCTTCGCACTGGATTTCGGTGTCCGGCACCTGGAACGCAGCCCGCCTGAAGTCGTGATCATCGCCGATGCCGACTGTAGTTTTTCTGCAGGGTCGATAGACATATTGGCGCGGGAGTGCCTTACGCGCGGCCGCCCCATTCAGGGGCTGTATCTGATGCAGTCCCCCGAAGGGGCAGGAACCAGGACCCGTGTGGCCCAGTTCGCCTGGCTGGTAAAGAATCTGGTGCGACCGACGGGCTACCTGGCGCTGGCGCTGCCCTGCCATCTGATGGGAACCGGCATGGCCTTTCCGTGGGCGTGCATCCGCTCGGCGCAACTGGCGACCGGTCACATCGTCGAGGACATGCAGCTGGGTTTGGATCTGGCACGCGCAGGTGAAGCGGCACACTTTTGTCCGGATGTTCTCATCACCAGCTTCTTCCCACAGACCGATGACGGCATCCGCAGTCAACGCACGCGCTGGGAGCACGGCCACCTGGGCTTGATTGTGGCCGAGGCACCGCGGCTGCTGCTTTCCGGCCTGCGCAATGCCAACGTGGGAGCAATCGCGCTGGCACTGGACCTGATGGTCCCACCCCTGGCCCTCTTCGTGATGCTCGCGGGCCTCAACGTCATTCTCGATGGCGCCTTTGCGCTCCTGGGGGGCCGGTCTGCACCGCTCGCGCTGGCGTCAGCCACCTTGGCGTTGCTCGGATTTTCCGTGCTGCTGGCGTGGGTGCGGTACGGGCAACACATCATCTCGCTCTATGACCTGGCCTCGGCACCCGTGTACGCGCTGCGCAAGGTACCGATCTACATCGGCTTCCTGTTGTCGCGGCAACTGGATTGGGTGCGCTCAAAGCGTGATCCGTGACAGATTCCGCGTCTTATATGTCGCAATTGGCTAACATCGAGTGAACGGCTGAATCGCATACAATTACCCATGGCTGTAGTCGCACCTGGTCACATCGCTGCTGTGCCGGCATCGCCCGTAGTCCTGATTGCGACCGGCAATTGGTGGGCGCTTGCGGCCAGAATTGCCATCGAAATCGCCCGTAATGGCTGGACGGTCGCAGCGGCGTGTCCGCCGCACAGCCCGCTTTGTTATGTAAAAGGCGTCAGTGAGGTGCTGCCGCTGAGCGCGCTTGCAACCCAGGCGTCGTTGATCGCCGCGATTCGCAAGGTGCGGCCGGATTTGATCGTACCCTGCGATGACAGCACCGTGTTCCTGCTGCATGAGATTCACGCCGAATATCCGGATCTGCGCCCGATGATCGAGCGTTCGCTCGGCCACCCTGATGCGTTTCCAATCCTGGAAAGCCGCAATCACCTGCAGCGCGTCGCCGCGGAACTGGGAATCCGGGTTCCGCGCAGCTTTGCGGTGGATTCCGCCGCGCAGGCCGCGCAACGCTTTGCCGACTTCGCGCAATCGGCCGTCCTGAAGCTGGATGGAACCTATGGCGGGGAAGGCGTCAGCATCGTCGGCTCCGAACTCGAGGCTGCCGCAGCATTTCGCCGGGCCCGGTCGGCCACCTCTGCACCGACGGCCGCCAAACGTGCCGTGGTCAATCGCGATCCTTACGCATTTTGGACCTGGCGAAGAAAAACCCGCGCACGCGTCACCATGCAGGAATACATCGTCGGAACCCCGGCCAATATCATGGTTGCCTGCTGGCAAGGCCAGGTGCTCGCGCAGGTCAGCGTCGAGGCATTGTCCTGCCAGGGCGCGACCGGTGCGGCGAATATCGTGCGGCGTATCTGGCGGCCGCAATTCGCGGCAGCGGCCAGTGCACTGGCCGCGCGCCTGAAACTTTCTGGATTCTTCGGGCTGGATTTCATGATCGAGCGCGACTCGGATGTCGCCTATCTGATCGAAATGAATCCGCGCTGCACGCAGTTGGGGCACCTGCAGTTCCCCGATCAGGAAACTCTCGCATCGGCGCTGTGCGCACACGTGTCCGGTCGCCCCTCCGTGCCTGCGGCGCTGACGATCCAGGAGCCGACCGTTGCCTTCTTTCCGCAAGCCTGGCGTTGGAAGCTGGGTGCGACCGAAAAGTCGTCCGCGTTCCACGACATTCCCTGGGGCGAGGAGACCTTGATCAAGAACCTGCTTAGCGAGCCGTGGCCTGAGCGCCAGTGGCCCGCACGCCTCTACCATTGGTTCAGGACGCCGCAGCGGGCGGTGGCCGCCGACTTTGAATCCGCATCCGGGAATCTGGCTCATTCCAGCGCTGATCCGCCACTGGTGGGCGAGTGACTACGTCCTTGAACGCACCTCAGTGGCTGTAGTTCGTCGCCAGCCAGGTCCGATAGCTGCCGTCCATCACGCCGCGCCACCAGACCGGATTGGCCAGATACCAGGCCAAGGTATCGCGGATACCGGCCTCCAGGGAGACTGCGGCGCGGTAGCCCAGTTCCCGTTCGATCTTGGCGGCATCGATGGCGTACCTGCGGTCATGACCGGCCCGATCGGTGACGTACTTGATCAGGGTCGCGGTACTCTCGCCGCGCGCAGCGGGGCACTGCGGATAAGTGGCACGAAGGGTCTCGTCCTTGTCAAAGGCCTCATCCGCGATACGGCATAGCAGTTGGACCAACCTGATGTTCTCGCACTCCGAGTTGCCACCAATGTTGTACACCTCTCCAACCCGCCCCTTGTTCAGAATCAGCTCAATACCCCGACAGTGATCGCTGACGTGCAACCAGTCCCGTATATTGCGCCCGTCGCCGTAAACCGGCAGCGGGCGCCCATGCAGGATGTTCACGATCACCAGCGGAATGAGTTTCTCGGGAAAGTGGTACGGCCCGTAATTGTTCGAGCAATTGCTGGTACTGACCTGCAGTCCATAGGTGTGGTGGTAGGCGCGCACCAGGTGGTCCGAGGCTGCCTTGGTTGCCGAGTACGGTGAATTGGGTGCGTAGGCCGTGTTCTCGTTGAAGGCCGGATCTGCGGGTCCCAATGAGCCATAGACCTCATCCGTCGAGACATGATGGAACCGATGCTCCTGCGCCGACCCATCCTGCAGCCAAACCTGGCGTGCCGCCTTGAGAAGGCTATGGGTACCGAGGACATTCGCCTCGATGAAAGCGTCCGGTCCGTGGATGGACCGATCAACATGCGACTCAGCGGCGAAGTGCACGATGGTGTCAATGCCCTCCTCGCGCAGCAGTTCCTCCACGCGCTCGGTGTCACAGATGTCGCCGTGGATGAACCGAAAGGCCGGCGTCGACTTGACCAATTCAAGATTGGCCAGGTTACCGGCGTAGGTCAAAGCATCCAGCACCACCAGCCGATCGTCCGGGTGCTGGGCGATCCAATAATGAACGAAATTCGCACCGATGAAGCCGGCTCCACCCGTTACCAACAACTTACGCATTGCTACTGCTGTTGTTGTTGCGGCAACGGTTGCTGCGTCGGCGGCAACGGCCGGTAGGTGAGTGTCACGAATATGAGGTTCGCGGCGTACCCGTAGCCACCACCGTTAGTGCTCTGGAAGTCGTGCGTGTAGCGCCCTTCGAGCGCCAGCGTCCGGCTCGCCTGCCAGGTCATATTGGCACCGACGATATTGCTATTGATATGGCCACCCTGAGTGAAGTATCGCGACTGCATTATTGCACCGAATATCTCGGCACTCAAAATCGCATTCAGCTGCCGACTGCCGCGTAACTCCAGGTCCGCACGGGTCACATCAAATGTGTCGTCGATCGCATAGACGTCCCGTTCGTAGGCTGCGGTGGCGCTGATCGTGGACCGGCGTCCGGTGAGCTGCACTGAGGCAGTCACGTAGTTGCGCAGGTAGTCCTCACTCGTCTGGGCCACCGGCGCCACGACAATTCCGCCGGCGGCGCCGCTGCGCAGATCGCTGAATGCATCGGCCGCATCCGTGAACTGCCGCCCCGCGGTAAGGTTCAATACGGTCTGCGGCGCAAGATCGTGCGTCAGGTCGAACTGCACCAGGGGAGTGGCCACCCAGGCGCCACCGTCATTGGTCTGCGTTTCGCCTACCGCCGCGGTGATGTGCGTGCGTGCCCCCGTGATGTCGTAGCGGATGTAGAAACGGTCGCGATCGTACTCGGGATTTATGATCGTATTGTCGAAGTGCAGTTGTTCCGCGTCGGCACCCAGCGCCACGTTCGAATTGGGCGATAGCAGGCGCTCCAACAGCACATTCTCCGACGACCGCCACCCATTCAGCGGACTGAACTGATAGGTGGCCAGCGCGTAGCGCCCGCCCAGTTGCAGCACCGTGTCATCCAGCGGACGCAACGTGAATTCCGGTCCGGTGGTCAGGAAGTTCACTTTCTCCAGGTTCGTCGGCGTGGACGGCGTGTAGGGATTCAACTGCCCTTCGCCGAAATCATCCTGCAAAAACCATTGCAAATGGTCATCGAACAACGACAGGCTGGTCAGCCCGTCGAACCGCCCGAGCAGCTGCGAGGCATACGCGCCCTGCACATAATCAAGGTAATTGAAGTCACCCACAACGTTGGCATTGAGCGCCGAACCGGTACGAATCCAGCCGAAATCGATGCCCGTGAGCGCCATGGTCTGGGAGCGCTCGTCCGTGGGTGTCTGTGCGACATTGTCGGTCTCACCCAACCCGACGGTGACGCCAAAATTAAAGGTCTGACTGCGGCCCGTCACTGGCGTCGGCGTCAAGGACTCCGTTTCCGGAATCGCGGCGCCGGTCGTGATGCTGGGTGTGACCGATTGTGCGTGAGCTGCCGGGGAGAGGCCGATCCAAAGGCCTAGCGCGGCGGCGAGGTATCTAGACCATATCCCCGCCCGGTCCGCGACCGACAGGTACCGGGTATCCGTAATAATGGCTATGCGACGTAGCGTATGCATTGTTCAGTACCAGGCCCTTCAGCTTTTTGTTGTCAAGTTGAGCAATTGCCTCCTGCAGTGCACGGCGCGGCGTCACTCCTGACCGCGCAACGAGAATGATCTGGCCCGGCAGATGATTTAATGCTCGTGCCTCACTGGAGACCAGCAGCGGCGCCGAGTCGAACAGCACCAGCCGCCGCGGATTGCGCGCCACGAGCCTGGCGGCAATCTCACTCATACGCCCGCTGCCCACGAGTTCCGCCGCGCCCCCGGAAGTGCGGCCGCCCGGCAGAATGTCCAGCCCCTTGATATTGGTGCCGATAACCAGCGACTCGATATCAAGAGACGGATCGGCAATCGCATCCAGCAATCCCGGTTCCTCGTGCACGCCCAGCACCCGGCCGATCTGCGCTTTGACAAAATCGGCATCGATCAACAGCACGGATAGATCCCGTTCCCGGGCGATGCTCAGGGCAAGGTTCAACGCGGTGAAGGTTTTACCCTCGGCAGGCAAAGAACTCGCCACCAGGATCAGGCGCTGGTTGGCGGGGGCGCCCGCCGCCAGTGCCCGTTGAATGAGGGGGCGCTTGATTTCACGGTAATAGTCCGCAAACCGCAGTTCATGGCCCACTTCCGGCAGGTAGCCGGCAGCGCGTAACCGCGTGCGATCCAAAGTGATCACGCGGCTGGGAACGACCTCCGGGCCGCCCCCGGCGCTCGACCACGACTCCAGGGCCACGGCTTGCTGCCGAATCACAGTACTTTCCGCGGCGCCGCCATTGCGGCGCAACTTTTCCAGCGCGCTTTCAATTACACCCATGTGCGCACCATATGCTGCAGCGCCGGAATATCCAGCCTGAGTCCTGCACCACTTAAAGATAATTCGATGAGAAACACTGCCACGAGGCAAACAATGGCAATCGACACGTGGCGTAACTCACGTCTGGAGATCACCTTGGCGCGCGTCGGAAATGCCGGCCCGACCTCGGCAAGGACCGTCAGCCCGGTCAGCTGCGCAACGGCACTGGCCGACCCGAGCACCGGATTGAATTGATCCAGTGCATAGGCCAGCGCGAGACCCGCCGCCAGCGCCACCACCAGTACTTCGGCAAGCAGCGCGGAGCGCTTGGGTGAAACGGGCTTGAAACTGACCGTCGGGGGCTGGACGATGTGGAACCCCACCGAACCGGCAGCATCGGCGCTTTGGCCGAGTTTGGACTTATCGTAGCTGGACAGCAGCGCGGCGTACTGCGCCTTGTTGATGTCGTAGTCACGTGTCAGCTGCGAATACTCGGCTTCAACCTGCGGCGCCGTGTCCACCAACTGGTGCAGGTCGTGTGCCTTGCTCTCGTGCTGTTCGAGCTGGGTACGCAAATCAGCAATTTCCACGTCGGTCTTGTTGAGGGCCAGCTGGATGCTCTGAAAAACCGGGTTGCTGCTGGCGCCCGTGGCGGCTGCCGCGGCGGCATCCCCGCTACGCAAACTGACGATCTCGGCTGCGCGCCGCGCCTTCAGTGAGGCCAGCGCCGCGCGGGTCGCGATCACATCCGGATGCTTGTCGGTGAACTTCAGCAGCAGCTCATCCAGATGCGCCTGCGTGGCGGCGATTTCAGAGGCCGTATCCGTCGCCGGCGACCCATTCGCGTTGGACGGTTGCACGACGGAGGAAGCCAGCACGGCGGCGTTGCCGTGGAGCTGCCCCTCCAGCGTCGCACGGCGGTTCTGCGCCATCAGCAAGGTGATCTTGGCCTCCGCCACGGCCTGGTTTTCCTTCTGCATCTGGGCAAAGTAGCCCCCGTCATCGTTCGGCAGCAGGCCCAGGTGCTGCGACTTGAACGCGGCCAGTTTGTCCTCCGAGGTCTGCAGGCGCTTTTCGTACTCCTTGAGCTGTGACCCCAGGAACTCCTGCGCGTGTTCGGAGCCTTGACGCTTGCCGCCCATAGTCTGCGCGATCAGGGTATCCAGCAGCACGCTGACCACCTTGAAGGCATGGCCACGATCCTCGTCCTGGTAGGTGATATCGAAGGTTGCCCCCGCCGAGCCGGGCTGCCCCGAGCGGTCATCGATGCTCTGCACGGCCATCTGAATTCGTTTGCGGATCTGCGCCAGGGGGATCTGCGCGGCGCCCGGATCGGCGGCGCATTCGGGCAGCATTCCTGCCGCATTGACGATCCTGCACAGCTGCGCATCCACCAGCAGTGATTGCTGGACATACGACAGCTGTACGCCCACGTCCTGATCGTTGGTCAGATCCTTCAGTGCCGGCTTCAGCGCGGTGCGGCTATCCACCAGCACCTGCGTCTCGGCTTCGTAGCGGTCGGGCATCGAGAACACGATGCCCCATCCCACAAAGGCCGCAACCATCGCCGCGCCGACTGCCGGCCAGCGGTAACGCCAGACACCGACGAACTGATCGAATAGTTGCTGCAATGACGGATTCAAGCTGACTCCTTCAATCAATTCAGAACCGGCTCTCGGGCACTACCAGTACATCTCCCGGCTGCAAGCGCAGATTCTGACTCATGTCACCATTGTTCACGAGCGCCTCGAGCCGCACCGCGAGCTGCAGCTGCCGACCCTGCTCCATGCGCACGATGTGTGCGCGATTGCCCGCGGCAAAGTTGGCAAGACCGCCGACCGCCAGCACGGCATCCAGGACGGTCATGCCCTCGCGATAAGGGACCGCTGCCGGATGCAGCACCTGTCCGATTACTTTCACCTGGCTGAACGCACTCGCCGGCTTGGTGACGATGATGTTGACTTGGGGTGCCTTGACATAGACGGCGAGCACCTTCTCCACGTCTCTGGCAAGCGTCAACGGTGTCTTGCCGACTGCCGGCATATCTTCCACCAGTGGCGTGGAGATCTTGCCGTCGGGACGCACCGGTACCGTCACCGTGAGTTCAGGGTTGCGCCACACGAAAACCTGCAGCTCATCTCCCGGGCCAATAATGTAGTCCGGAGTCACAGCGGGGGTGGCCGGCGTAACCGTTGGCGCCTGGGCCGGCTCTGCCGCAGCTGCACTCCAGTTGAGGAGTACGCACAGCACACCGGCGCCGATACTGAGTTTACATATCATCCCTAATAACTCCGCCAAACGCCTTCCCTTGCTCTGGCCTGCCACATGGTAGCGGAACTGCCCCTCAGTCTCGATGCGGCACACACTCATTTCGGTGTCGTGGCGCATTGGTGAATTCGTTGCTTCTTCCTCGTTTCGTGCGGCTGCGACTCGCGCTGGAGCAGGAGCGTGTGATTTGTCTCATTATCGTGCACAGCTACGGCCCCAACCCTTGTGCCGTCATGCCCAGGTCAGTCAAACTGATGCGCAACCTGCCATGGCATGCCCGGAGTGGATCGAATAATCACAGGCTCCCTCTGCGGTCGTCATGGGCATAACAGTTGCATGCTATGTAGGTGCAGGATTACAGCGGTACAGGTATGGCGGCTTAGAATAGTAATGGCGCCCCAGGCGTAAGGTTTCGCATGTCTTCGGTAATGGAATCAGTCTCCCATCGGCGCGTGCGGCTCGGCAATGTCGAGCCCGCGGCAGTTGCGCTGTTGAAACAGCTGGATCCGCTGATCGTCATTTGCACGCTTTTTGCCTGTGAATTGGCGTACCGCGACCGATTCACCCCTTCGCTGGGCGCCTACGCCGCGCTCGCCTACATCCTTACCGGGCAGCTGTTCAGCCGGCTCAACATTCGCGAATCCGGCCACGCTTTTTCGGATTTCTCCCGCACCTACGGACCCATTCTGCTGCAATGGGCTTCGGTCGTCGCCATGCTCCTTTTTGCGGCATTCGCCTTCAAGGTGAGCTCGGATATGTCGCGCCGGGTGGTGCTGACCTGGTTTTGCGTCACCCCCGTGGCACTGTCAGCGGCACACGTCCTGCGGCGGCGCGCGCATTGGTTCGCCGCCAATGGCGCCTCCGCCCCCCGCCACATCATCATCGGGGCGAATGCGGTCGGCTTTGAGCTGGCACGCCGCATGTCGACCAAAGGCTTTCTGGGCTACTTTGACTTCCGCAGCATGGACCGCGTCGCCCACATGGTGGAGCCGGACAAGCTGGCGGGCCATTGCAAGGATGTGGCCGAATATGTCCGGCGCCATAACGTGAACATGGTGTACATCGCGCTGCCGCTGTCAAACGTCCCGCGGATGAGTGAGCTGGTGAATGCCCTGCGCGATACCACCGCCTCGGTCTATTTCGTACCGGACGCCTTCGCGTTCGATCTGATCCAGGGACGCCTGGTCGAGATCAACGGCATGCCCGCCCTTTCGGTTTGCGATACTCCGTTCCATGGCATTGACGCGGTGCTCAAACGTGCCACCGATCTGGTGCTGGCCAGCATCGGACTGCTGCTGATCAGCCCCCTCATGCTGGCCATAGCCGCCGCGGTAAAGTTCACGTCGAAGGGTCCGATCCTCTTTCGCCAGCGCCGTTATGGGCTGAACGGCGAAGAGATTCTGGTGTACAAGTTCCGCTCCATGAAGACGACCGAAGACGGCCCGATCATCTTGCAGGCTACCAAGGAGGATCCTCGCGTCACTCCGTTCGGTCGCTTCATCCGCCGCACCTCGCTGGATGAGCTGCCGCAGTTGTTCAACGTGCTTCAGGGCAAGATGAGCCTGGTGGGACCGCGGCCCCATGCGATTGCGCACAATGAGATGTATCGCAAACTCATCAGTGGCTACATGATCCGCCACAAGGTGCGGCCGGGGATTACGGGCCTGGCCCAGGTAAATGGCTTGCGGGGCGAGACCGAAACCATCGAAAAGATGCGCGAACGCGTCCGATACGACCTTGAATACCTGCGGCACTGGTCACCGTGGCTGGACATCACGATCCTGTGGCGCACGCTGGGACTGATGATTCGCGGCAGCAAGAGCGCTTATTAGCTTTGAGGGAAGCGCTGGTTGGATCCCTGAAGATGATTATTGTATACGGCCTATCGGACGTGTACCCTTGCGGCCGCTCTCGGCCGTACAGCCCGCGTCCCCATCGTCTAGAGGCCCAGGACATCGCCCTTTCACGGCGGTAACACGAGTTCGAATCTCGTTGGGGACGCCAATAGATACAAGGGGTTAGAGCGAATCCGGATCGAGAAAAGCCGCCGTACGGAACCTGTACGGAAAGAATCCGCAGATTGCAGATGAAAACCCCGTGACTGCCCGCACAGTCACCCCCTGAGACCCCGGAGGACACTGGCATCCTGGCAAGACAGGGAGTCCGCCGTGTCGAAGTGGGTGCTCATGATCGTGGCTCTGGTCGGGGCTATGACGCACCCGGAAAATTGGAGCCTGATGGAGTACTTGGGCGTCCTATACGCGATGCGCGAGACGTGGCCGTGCGCGAAGTCGCAGGCCCAATGAGCGACACCACGCCGAGCAACGCAGCCACCCCACGCCGCGAACCCACTTTCGCAGACTTCCTCGTCGATCCTTTAGCGCCGGAGTCGAGGCGAACCCGACGTGATTTGTTGATCGCTAGCACAGTCGGTGCGCTAGCGGCTTTGGGCGGCCTCGTACCGACGAAGATATCGGCGCTCGGTATCGACCTCTCGCTAGGCGCACAGAAGGGCCTCACGTGGGCGCTGGCGGCCGTGGTCTTATATCTCAGCGTCGCGTTCGCGGTGTACGGCCTCTCGGACTACTTCAACTGGCGGCTCCGATACCAGAATTACAGGGAGCGCATCGAGAACGATTCTGAGGGTTGGACGGAACAGGACCAGCAGGAGTACGACGACATGAAGCGCCGTGTCGGGGATGTCTCTCGGCTGTATGTACGTGCACCGCATGTAGCGTGGGCGCGCCTCGTGGTCGATATCTTTGCACCGCCAGTGCTCGGACTCGCGGCGTGCATCAGCCTGTGTTTCAGGGCTTGGTTAGGGTAAGGGGCGTCCAGTGATTTACTCGATCATCATGGGAGTGGTCTTAGGGTTGAGCCCGGGTCCGCAATTCCGCATATATGCCACGCTTGATCCCGATTGCACTGCGCAGTCCGCGCAGGCGTCCGCTCGGACGATGACAGCCGCGATGGCTACAAAGGGTTTGCAGTTGAACGTGACCAATGCTCAGTGCGTAGACGCTGCCACGCTGCGCGGACTGACGGATGACATGACCCCCGTGTTCAAGGATAAGGGCACCCTGACCTTTGCCAGAAACCTGTAGGAATGGCACCGGCCAGCGTCCCCTAGGAGCACACTCAATGACCGACGAGCCAAAGCGCCCTACCCAATGGTTTTCGGTAGAGAAGCCGTTTTCCTTCGGCCTATCAACAAAGGGGGAGCTGATGATCGAATGGGAGATTGCCGTACCGGAAATCCCCGGTCTGTCCGGTAAAGCACTCCCCGCCGTTCTTGTTGGGGTGCTGGTACCAGCGGAAGAAGTAAAAAACCTGATGCAGTGCCTCGAAGGGACGAAAACCATCCGGGAAACGCTATCTGCAAAAGAACCAGAGCGAGGCGCTCACTGAGGCCGCGAAGCTTGACGGCAATCAAGCTCACAATCATTCGAATTTGCAAAGACGCGTTCATGCCGCAGCGGGTTGCGCCGTCTCAAGCACAGGGGCGGCTTGGACGGCGGGCACCTTGGCACTCGGGTAGAAGGCCAACGTCGCGTTCTGCCGCGCGGCCTTTTACAGCTCGGCACATCATGACGTGACCGCAATGCGGGGCCGCAAGATTGCCATTATCGGCGCCGGCTCCTCTGCCATTGACCTGGCCGCGCCCATGCATGCAGCAGGCGTGGATGTCCACGTGGTGGCGCGACGCGAGCGAATCCTGTTTCACGAGAAACTACGTCTGCGCGCCGCGCAGCGTCATCTTGGCCCGTCGCCGGGCTGGTTCATGAGAGAGAGAATTGCGGGTCTGCCGCCGCACTTGGGTGCAGCCCTCCAGGAACCACTGGTCAAAGGCAATCAGATCAGTGTTCGCTTTACTCAGCAGCACGCAAAGGCAGGCGAACTGCTGATTGATCATGTGATTGCCGCCACGGGCTATCGAGTCGACCTACAGCGGTTGGCCCTCCTGGATTCCGCCCTGCGCAACAGGATCCGCAGCGTCGCTGAAACGCCGGTCCTGAACCGCAACTTCGAATCCTCGGTGAAGGGACTGTACTTCGTCGGACTTGTATCGGCCAACAGCTTCGGACCCCTGACGCGTTTTGCCTACGGCGCCGGATTCACCGCCACATACATCATGCCGGCATTGACGTCAGCGAAATGATCGTGACTGCAGTCCGTGTTCATGTCGGACAGATCTGACAGACCGGGCGCCGCCATTTGCTACACACTAGCGAATGAGTGAAACCTGCGAATTCAAGAATGCGCCGATCGCTCCTGCATGGATTCTCGCGGGCAGTCCAAGAGCCCGGGTTGCCCTGCTTTCCGGAAGCACTGACGGCACCTCGTTTACGGTCATGTGGGATTGCACGGCGGGGCGCTTCAACTGGTTCTACGCGATTGACGAAACCGTCTACATATTGGAGGGCGCCGTCACCCTCACGTTGCCGTCCGGTGCCACGCGGCAGCTGGTTGCAGGCAGCAATTACTTCTTTGCCCGTGGCACGCAGGCACAATGGCAGATCGACAGCTACGTGCGTAAGGTCGCGTTCTGCCAGGAACCGATGTCCGGCAAGCTGATGCTCGCCGCGCGGATTTTCCGCGGACTGAAGCGAGTAGTGGTGTGGGGGCCCGCGCCGAAACGGGGGCTCAGGATGTTCGAGACAAGCTGAGCACGGGCAGGCTTCCCCGTTCGCTGGCAGCGGCACCCCCGGCGCGAAACAGCGCCGCCAGTTTGGAGGCCTCGAGATCGACGTTGTGACGAGAGGTCACGCGCTCGAATCCTGCATTGCCCATCTTTTGCAGCTGTTCGACCGGCGTTGCCAGGCATTCGCGAACGGCTTGTTCCAGCGCCTCCGCGGAACCGGCGGGAAACAGCCAACCGTTTTCACCCGAACGAACCAGCTCCGGGATGCCGGCAATATACGTAGTCAAAACCGGTCGGCGCAGCGCCATGGCCTCCATGATGACCACCGGCAGCCCCTCCGCAAAGCTCGGCAGCACGAGTGCACGGGCGGCCAGGATCTCGTTTCTGACCTTTGCCGCGCTGATCCAGCCAGTGATGCGCACCTGCGCACTCAGCCCCAGCTGCACGATTCGCTGCTCCAGTTCGGCCCGCATCGGGCCGTCGCCCGCCAGCACCAGCTGCACGGGAATACCCGAGGCAACCAGGCGCCCGACTACCTCGAGCAACAGCCGCTGGCCCTTCGCCGCGCACAGTCGCCCGATACACACGATCGTGCCGTTGGCCGGTAATGGCGCTGCCGGCACATCGTAGAAGGACTTCTCGAGGCCGCAATGGATAACCTTCACCTTCGACCAGTCGCGGGGGTCACACCGCAAATAAAGCTGGCTCCTGCCGTAGGAACTGATGGCTACGGCGAATTCGCCGTGGTGAATCTTCTGATCGAGGCCCCAGTTCCTGAGGAATTCGTTGGGCCCATGTGCCGTGAAACTGTACGGCGGTCCGCCCAGCGCACGGGCCAGCATGACGATTTCCGTCGAATTGTCGCCGAAATGAACGTGAATCCGCTGCGCCCCGAACTCCCTGACCCATTCCAGGATCCGGCATGCCTCCATGATGTAGATCAGATGGTAGGGAAGCGGCCGCTCCGAGTCGCGCGACATATGGGCGGCCAGCCGCAAGGCGCCTATGAATTTAAGCGGACTGCGCAACAGCTTAGCGATGGTGGGCAGGATCAGTGCGGCCAGTCCTGCGCGCAGTACGTGTCGGGTGCGGGTGCACTCATCCTGATCCTGCGCGTCCGGGAGTTCATTCTCCCAGCCACGCAGTGCTACGCGCAGGATCTCGAACCCCTGGCGCTCGAGGGCGTGGATTTCGCGCCGAATGAAGCTGTGACTCGCTTTCGGATATTCGTTGACGAAGTAGGCAATCTTCAAGACGGCAAACGTCTGACAAGGAAGTGATTCGATACTAGCATGGCGTTTCGCACGCCAACGCCTGGCGCGGGCGCGTCGAACAGAACAGGAAAAATGAACGGCGGATTTTCCGATTCTCCTACAGGCGGATCATTCCTCGTCCTACTCACTGGCGACTGGCAACATCCAAGCTAGCATCGCTATGAAATACGAATTGGAATTGGCGGCAGCGCGGCCGGAGACGGCCGCATCGGTCATGATGACCCTGGTCGATGAAATCCGGTTGATTCGCAAGAATCCGGACAGATTAATCAACGAGATGATGGCGGATCGCAATTACGTCGTTTCGTTCGTCAATGCGCACGCGATGAACCTGGCGTGCCAAAGCGCGCAGTTCATGCACGCGCTTAGATCTGCGGACCTGCTGCTGCGCGATGGTGCCGGCATGCAGATTCTGCTCACCGCGATCGGAAAAGACCCTGGCCTGAACATGAATGGTACCGACTTCATTCCGAAACTGATTCTGGCCTGCAAGGATCACCCGATAGCGTTGTGCGGTTCGACCGCCTCGACGGCCGCCGCGGCTGCGGCATGGCTCGAACAAAGCGGTGTGCACCAGGTCACCCATTGCGATGGATTCCAGCCGCTCAACCATTACCTGCAGACGCTCAGGGCACAGCGGCCACGCATCGTAATCCTCGGCATGGGCATGCCCAAGCAGGAGCTGCTCAGTGCAATGATCGCCCGGGACCTGCCCGGACCCATGTTGGTCATAAACGGTGGCGCAATATTGGACTTCATGGCGCAGCGGGTCAGGCGGGCGCCAAGGCTGATGCGCAGGCTGGGATTGGAGTGGGTGTTTCGCCTGCTTCTCGAACCGCACCGACTGTGGCGACGCTACCTGCTCGGGAACTTCATATTCCTCTGGCGCACGGCCCAGATAATGGCGACCCGGCGCAACCCAAAACCCGGCTGATCGGCGCTGTTACTGCAGCAACCCGAACACCCCGACACTGCCGGTGGTCGCGACGAAGACCTTGCCGTCGGCCACCATCGGGGCAATGAATTTATTGCCCGCACCGAACTGGTCGCGGGAGTTGGCCGCCTGGTTGCTGTTGTACAGTTCATGTGCGAGGTTCGTCGCGTCATAGGCATGCAGGACGGCGGGGGTCGTATTCTCGTAGGTCCAGACAATTCCGTTCATCGTGCCATTGGCGGAAATCACCGGAGAGGTCCCCGGATAGGTGAACTGGGTCGCGCTCTGAGAGGACGGTGCGGTGGACAGCTGCGCATTGGTCACCGCGAATGCTCTGAGGGCGCTGCCACTGGGTCCGTAGTAGACGACGCCATTGAAGTATGCCGGTGCCGACCAGATGCCGCCCGGCAGCACGCCGTCCAGCTCCTGCCAGATGTTATTGCCCGCAGCGCTGAATTTCCCCATCGAATCGCGGCTCACGACGTAAAGATTACCGTCCTTGCCGGCACCGACCGCCAGGTGCCGGACCGTACTCGAGCTGTCGGTCAGATCGGGCAGCAACATTATTCCGCCGGAACCCAGGTCGACGTCATTTTGCGACTCGGTCACAGCGTTCGTCAGCGCAAAGTAGTCGTTTACCGCCAATACACTGCCACTCGTGGAAATCTTCACGAATGAATTCCCGTAGTCACCGCCGCTGGGAAAGCCATTGGCATTCAACGTAGTCTCGAAGCGACCATTGCCCGTGAGCACGTAGACATTCCCCGCCGCATCCGCCGCGGGGCCATCGCCGCTCATCCAAATTGCGGGACCCTGGCTTGCGTATCCGGAGCCGGTCGAACCGGGGGCAACGTTGAGGACGGCGCTCTGCGCGAGCGTGCTCTCGCTGTAGGCGATCACCCAGCCCCCGTAGGGCGCGTAGTCACAATGCGAGGTCCAGCTGGTGTAGATCGTGCCGTTCAGCAGCAGCAACGCCGCGCGCTCCACGTACTGCCCGGGCGCGAAGCTCGTGGTCAGGTAGGTCGCCGTGATCTCCGTTGGACTGCTCGTCAATTCGGCGCCGGTCGTCACATCGAGGGCGTGCAACCGCTGATGATAGTTGCCGGAGGCATCCTTGGTCATCGCGACCGCGAACAGCGTGCCATGCGCGCCGGCGCTGCGGTCGATGACCGGTGTCGAGGTGATGCCGATCTGTGGCGTCACCTGGTTGCAGCTGTGCGCGTCGCTGGTGGTTTCTCCAGCGCCGTTCAGCGAGACCATCCACAGCGCATTCCCCGCGTCGGCATCAAAGGCGTACACCGAGTCGTTCTCGGTGGCAATGAACACCACATTATGACTGGCGCCGGCGACCGTCAGTTTCGACAGATACAGAGGCTGCGCGTCCACCTTGCCGTCCACCTGCAGATTGCGCAGCAGGCCGAACGTGGACATGTTGACGTTAGCGGTGATGAGTACCGACTCCGTGGTGTTCTGGCCCGTGCGCTGCGCGTCGTTCTTGTAGGTGACGACATCCGTGCCGGCCGTCGGCGTCGTGGGCGTGGTTGGCGTCGTAGGGGTCGTGGGAGTGGTGGGCGTCGTGGGTGTCGCCGCAGTCGAGGGCATTACGGCCGTGGTCGTCGATCCGCCGCCGCCGCAGGCCGCCAGCACACCGAGTGCGGCCAGGGAAATTGCGCTCAGCAAATTGAAGACGGCGCGGGAACGGCTGTGGTGCGGCATGGCGGTTCACCGATTTTGAGACATCACGGCAGGCTGTCCGACGATACTTTAATCGTCAATAGGCGCGGAACCCAAAAATCAGGCCCACTTGCGCCGGGCGCGGCCGAACAACTTGGCAGCCCAGCCGCCCGTGGCGGCCGAGTTCATGGACTGTTCGTACAGGAAGCGTGCGACCCTGGACCGCAGGCGCTTGTCCACTTGAATCATGCGCGTAATCGGGATCTCCCGCGGTCCCCAGCGCGTCTTGCTGATGTCGGTGCCGGGCGACATATTCACCGTCCGTATTCCCTGGCCGATGGCAAATTTGATGATTTCTGCCAGCGTCGTCGTCATGACACTGTACTTGGACCATGCGGGGTCATAGCCGGAGTAATACAGGTATAGGGTGTCGCCCAGGACGAATCCGATACGGCTGGCCACCGGCTGGCCATTGATCTCGAGCTGGAACACACGGGTCATGCCGCGGGCCGCGAGCCGTGCGCAGACATCGCGCAGGAACGCCTGGGACTCGGCCGAGGCAAAATGATTGGGATGGGTGACCGCCCCTCCAAGGCGAGCGCGCAGCTCATGCAGCCGCAAAAAGGTGTCCAGGCCCGCCTGGATGTCCGGAGGTTCGCTCAACGTGGCGAACGTGAACTGCAGATTCTCGCGCTTGAGCGAGTTGTAGCAGTGACGCAGTGACTCGCGGATATTGCGCTTGAGCTTCTTGCGGAAAGTCTCCCAGTCGGCCGGGAGGTCCAGAACATAGTCCAGCAGGCATGGCTGCGCCTGCACTTGCGTGGAGCCGGAAAGGGCCTGGATGAACGCCGGAGTCACGCCCATCCACTGCGACCAATCCCAGTGTCCAATCGTTCCCAGATGCTGTTGGACGAGGCGCGCGACTTCGGCGTGAAACCCGGCCGCGATCAGCGGCATCTGGATTTCTGTCAGCGCGGGGTCGGCACACAGAAGATTGAGCGATGCGACGGCGAAGGGGCCCACCGAGCGCCGCGTATGAACCATTGGCACTATACCTACGCACTGCCCGCTTGCCATGCGGACCACCTGTACGATAAGGGAGTCCTTGATGGCCGTATCGCTGGACATGAAATGCGCACACCAGGCGCTGTGCCATTCGTGCAGGGTAAACGGCAGCGGCAGCGTCGTTTCGCTGTTCAGGTGCGCGTAGTCCTCCCGCAGGGATTCCAGGTCGCAGCTGCGCTCGTAGGTCTCCAACGTAAGGCCCGACAGACCTACTGCGCGCGGCTTCGCCGACGCCGCCTTGCGTATGGGTCGATTAGCCCGCAATGCCGTGTCCTGTGTAAACAAATCTGCGAATGACCGCGTGTTGACGGCGTGTCAGGTCACCGAAAGCATTCTAGGCCGATCCACAGAAAGTGTGATACCCGTCACGGTCAGCGGGTCATGACACCACCGCGATCGGCGCAGCGAGAATAGGTGCTCGCGTGGACTTGCGCACCACGGAAAAAAATTTCGCTGCCAAGCCGCCTTGCGGCAGCGCACCGCGTGCCCGAACCGCAGAGCTTTTCAGCTAGCGATTGTCACAGGTTAGTGGTCCAATGCGCGGCTGTTTGACGCCCGGACGAAGCGAAAACGGGACGCACCTGCGCGATGAAGAGAACCGAACCCTTTGCCTTTGTACGTGAGCTGGCCACGCGCTGGGATGCGGTCGCGCTCGTCATTGTGCTGGGCCTGGTGGTGGCACTCGGGGAGGCCAGCCGTGGCCTGCTGGAGCCCCTGGCCAAGCTCAAGGCCACCCCCATTTCACTCGACCCTGCGCAACTGCCCTTCTACGCGGCCCGCTCCACCCTGCGGATGTTTGCGGCGCTGGGCGTTTCACTGGTATTCACCTTCACCTACGCCACCTGGGCGGCCAAGAGCGCCCGCGCCGGCAAGCTGCTGGTGCCGATACTCGACATCCTGCAGTCCGTGCCCATCCTGAGTTTCATCTCGATCACGGTGGTGTTCTTCATGTCACTGGCCCCCGGACGGGTGGTCGGGGCGGAGTTCGCCGCCATATTTGCGGTTTTCACCAGTCAGGCCTGGAACATGGCCTTCAGCTTCTATCAGTCCCTGCGCACCGTGCCACAGGAACTGCGCGAAGCGGCCCAGTCCTTCCACTTGAGCGGCTGGATGACCTTCTGGCAGGTCGAAGTGCCCTTCTCCCTGCCGGGCCTGATCTGGAACACCATGATGTCCATGTCCGGGGGATGGTTTTTCGTCGTGGCCTCGGAGGCGCTGACCGTGGGCCACACCTCCCTGGCGCTGCCCGGCATCGGATCCTACATCGCCGTCGCCATCGAACAGAAAAACATGGCCGCCATCGGCTGGGCGATTGGCGCGATGCTCGTGGTGATCATTCTGTACGACCAGCTGCTGTTCCGCCCGCTGGTGGCCTGGGCCGACCGATTGAAGTTCGAACAGGACGCCACGGGCCGGCCGCCCTCCTCGTGGGCGCTGACCGTGATGCAGCGTTCGCGGCTGCTGTCCCTGATCACGGACGGCTTTTTCGCAACGGTACGCTGGACCAGCTCAAAGCTGCCGATCGCAAAACCGCGCACCGCGCGCGCCGGACCGGCGCCGGACAACACCCTGCGCGATCGGCTGTTCCTGACGCTGGTCATTGCGATCGTGGCACTGGGACTGTGGCACATCGCCGCCGACCTGATTGCCAACACCACGGTGACGGAAGCCTTGAGGGTATGCGGGCTGTCCCTGATCACCATGGTGCGCGTGTTCGTTTTCATCGGCGTCGCCAGCTTGATCTGGGTGCCGGTCGGCGTGTGGGTTGGCCTGCGGCCCCGGGTGATGGCCTATGTGCAGCCGGCAGCGCAATTCATGGCAGCTTTCCCGGCGCAGCTGCTGTTCCCCGTCGTGGTGTTCTTCATCGTGCGTTGGAAACTGACCCCTGACATCTGGTTAAGCCCGCTCATGATCCTGGGAACCCAGTGGTACATCCTCTTCAATGTCATCGCCGGCGCCTCCTCCATCCCGGGAGAACTGCGTTATGCGGCCCAGAACTTCAACCTGCGCGGCTGGCAATGGTGGAAGACCCTGGCGCTGCCGGCGGTATTTCCCTACTACGTCACGGGCGCGATTACCGCTTCGGGCGGTTCCTGGAATGCGGCCTTCGTGGCCGAATACACCAGCTGGGGATCGACCCAGGTCACGGCCCACGGAGTCGGCGCGTACCTGGCGCAAGCCAGTGCGGCCGGCGACTTTCACGGCATCGTGCTGGGCACGGTGTCCATGTGCCTGTTCGTGATTATCATCAACCGCCTGTTCTGGCGGCCCTTGTACTATTACGCGGAGCGACGCTACCGGCTCGCCTAGGGATCCGCCATGAACACCGCACCACTGTTACAGGTCAAAGACGTCTGCAAGGCCTTTCCCAAGCCCGATGGCGAGGGCCAGCACATTGTGCTCGAAGGTGTGAACCTGACGATCAATGAGGGCGAAGTCGTCGGGCTGCTCGGCCGCTCCGGTTCGGGCAAGTCCACGCTGTTGCGCTGCATCGCGGGTCTGTCCAGCCCGACCGGCGGGACGCTGTCATACCTGGGTGAGCCAATCGAAGGCCCGGCCCACGGCATCGCGATGGTGTTCCAGAGCTTCGCGATCTTCCCCTGGCTGACGGTGTACGAGAACGTGGCGCTGGGCCTGGAGGCCCTGCGCGTCGCGCCGCCGGAGATCCGGCGCCGTGCCCTGGCCGCCATCGACCTCATCGGGCTGGACGGCTTCGAATCCGCCTACCCGCGCGAGCTGTCCGGCGGCATGCGACAGCGCGTGGGCTTCGCACGCGCGCTGGTCGTACATCCGAATATCCTGCTGATGGATGAACCCTTTTCGGCCCTGGACGTGCTGACCGCGGAAACCCTGCGTACGGACTTCCTGGACCTGTGGACCGAGGGGCGCATGCCCATCAAGGGCGTGATCCTCGTGACCCACAATATCGAAGAGGCGGTGCTGATGTGCGACCGCATACTGGTATTCGCCAGTAACCCGGGGCGCATTCTCACCGAAATCCGGGTCACCCTGCCCCAGCCGCGCAACCGCCTCGATCCGACTTTCCGCGCGCTGGTGGAAAGCATCTACGTGGTCATGACCACGCGCCTGGCCGGGGAGGCGCACGCACGCAATGAGCGCTTCCCGGGGCTGGGAATCGGCACGGTGCTGCCGCATGTGTCATCGAACCTGCTGGCCGGACTGATGGAAACCGTGGCTGGCGCGCCTTTCTATGGCACCGCCGACCTGCCGAAAATTGCCTCGGACCTGCAAATGGAAATCGACGAACTGTTCCCGGTGGCCGAGACGCTGCAGATGATGCGATTTGCCGAAGTCGCCGGGGGTGATATCCGCCTCACCGAACTGGGCAATGCCTTCGCCAATGCCGAGCCCGACGAACGCAAGCGCATTTTTTCGCGCCAGCTGCTCAATTATGTGCCGCTGGCTCAACATATCCGCCGGGTGCTGGATGAAAGACCCACGCACGTCGCGCGCAAGAGCCGCTTCTCGGACGAACTCGAGGATCACATGAGCGAGGATGATGCCGAGCGCACGCTGCGCGCGATGATCAGCTTGGGACGCTACGCCGAGGCGTTTGCCTACGACGATGAGAATGCTGCATTCAGTCTCGAGAATCCGTCCTGAGCGGGACGACGCTACCGATACGAGGCGGGCGCCTTTAGCGCTTTGAGGAGGGGCGCCCCTCTGCTGCGCGGCGGCCGTTCCTCTTTAGACTGATTGGCCCACACATAACAACAGGCGCGCCAGGCCGACCAGATTCGACCGTGCTGACAGAATCGATACGTGCTGTAGACGCCACGCCAGCCTAGCGGTTGCTTGGTCATTGCCCAGTCCTCACGATTACGATTCTGCGCGGGATTCACAGTCATAATCTGCGCGGTTCCGGACCAGGGCAACAGGCGCGCCCGGACGCGATTCCTTGAAGGCATCGTCTGACACGACATATCGCCGACCACGGTCGCCCCGATCAAGGCAACGGCAGGTGGCTGTCGTGGCCTTAGCCGTTAGCCTCAATCGCAGGCGCGGCCATTACGGCGGTAATGAAGGGACTGTGGATTCGGTACCTGCCGCATAGCGGTGCCGGCATCTGCCGCTCGATCAGCAGGGCTCGGGCCGGCCGGATCTCGAATTCACCGCTGAGTGACAGGCTGCCGCGGATCACGACACTCACCTCGCCGAATTCAATCCACTCCCGCGTGAGCAGGTACTGGCACTTGTAGAACGCCTCCTTGGCGGCAAAGATCAGCGCGGCGCGTTGCTCACGACTCTGCACCGTTTCCAGGTACAGGGCCTGGTGCTCGGCGGGCGTGCAGATGGATGGCCACACTTCCTCATTCACGGCGGCGATCACCTCGCTGTCGACGCCGAGACTGCGCACGCGCGTGAGGGGTCCGACCACGGCGGCCGCATAGCCATTGGTATGGGTGATGCAACCGGTCACACCGGGTGGCCAAATCGGCAGGCCGTCCGTTCCGGCCCGCAGCGGGATATCGTCCAGTTCGAACTGCCGCAGGGCGCGGCGCGCGCACACCCGCCCGGCGGTGAAATCCTGCCAGCGCTTCCGGGACCAGTGGTTCGTGCTTGGCGCCTCCGCAGCCAGGAGCAACCCCTCGGACGCCGCCTGGTAAAGGTGCGCGGCAGCGACGCCCGTGGGCAGCAGGGCCGCCAGCTCCACGGACAGAACCGCAGGATTGTCCGGGCCCTCCCCCAAGGCCGGAGTCGCTGTCATCCGGGAATACTACCTAATCTCATGGAGCGCGACACCGGCCTGACCCGCGCCTGATGGCAAAAACCTGAACGAACGCACAGTTTTGACTCTTGCGTCACCCCTCAAATCGAGCTTCAGCTAGGTTTCAGCTATGCCTGTCTAGAGAATCGCGGCACAATCACTCTGTGTAAGGTTCGGGGAAGGTTACGGTGTGATTTGGTTATGCGCCGGCAACCCGAAATCAGTGAAAAATCAGTGAATATGCCAGCGTCATCGATTCCCGCGGCTTTCGCTGCCGCCGCTTTGGCCGCGCCCGGAAGCACCTCGCTTCGCGGCGAGTCGCGGACGTTATCGTATTCTCAATTGGCCGCCGAAAGCGACGCCATCGCCGGCATGCTGCGGGCCCGCGGCGTCGGACGCGGCGCCACGGTCGGCCTGTATTCCAATCGCTGCGCCGAGGCAGTCACCGCGATTCTGGGCATCCTGAAAACAGGCGCGGCCTATGTCCCGTTTGATTCCAGCTATCCGCTGAAGCTGCTGCAATACATCTACCAGGATAGTGCGCCCTCGGCGATGCTAGTCCAGGAGCAGCTGATTCAGCCCGACGGCACCGAACCGTTCTGGGAGGGGGAGTGCCTGAAGCTCGGGCAACCCATGCCCGCGCATGCCGCGATGGATTGTGATTGGGCGCAAATCGCGGCCAGCGACCCTGCTTATATAATGTATACGTCGGGATCAACCGGACGTCCCAAAGGCGTGGTCGTGCCGCACGGCGCTGTGCTGCGCCTGGTGCTGGACAACGATTTCGCACATGTCGGGCCCGATGAGGTGGTGCTGCAACTGGCCCCCTTGTCATTTGATGCCTCAACGTTCGAGCTGTGGAGCGCCTTGCTCAACGGTGGCACGCTCGCGGTCGTTTCGAACCCCTATCCGTCGCTGGAGGACATCAGCGCCGCAATTGCCCAATACAGGGTGACGACGCTGTGGCTGACGGCGGGATTGTTCCACCTGATGGTCGACAATCAGCTTGCGGGGCTCAGACCGCTGCGACAACTGCTGGCCGGGGGCGATGTCCTGTCTCCGCCGCACGTCGTCAAGGCGCTGCGTGGGCTGCCGCACTGCCGCCTGATCAACGGCTACGGGCCGACCGAGAACACCACCTTCAGCTGCTGCTACAGCATCCCGCACGACTACACCGGCGATGGCCCCGTTCCCATCGGGCGCCCCATCCGGCAGACCGAAGCGCTGATATTGGATGAGGACCGCCGCGCGGTGGCGCCGGGCACGGACGGGGAACTGTATGTCGGTGGTGCGGGGCTGGCACTGCAGTATCTGAACCGACCGGAATTGACGGCCGAGCGCTTTATTGCGCATCCATTGAGCCGTGAGGCTGGCGCGCGTCTGTACCGTACCGGGGATCGGGTGCGGCAGCGCGCCGACGGCAACCTGGAATTCCTCGGACGCGTTGACCGACAGGTGAAAATCAACGGCAAGCGGGTGGAACTGGATGAGATCGAAGCGCGACTGCGGGCCACGGGAATGGTCCAGGACGCGGCCGTCGTTTGTTCGCCGCTCGGCACCGGCCCGCGGCAGATCAGCGCCTTTGTCACCACGCCCGGCAACGCCCCCCTGGCCCTCGACCCGCTGCGCGCCGCGCTGCGCGAGGAGTTGCCCGACTACATGATCCCGCTGTGCATCACCCAGCTGGACGCGCTGCCCCTGTCCCCCACGGGCAAGGTGGACCGCGGGCGGCTGCCCACGGTCGCCCCGCGCGTTCCGGAATCGTCCGGACGCGCTCCTACGGACACCACCGAGGCGGCACTGATAGAGATCGTCCGGCGCGTCCTCGGCAAGGAGACCGTGGGCGTCGAGGACAACTTCTTTGATCTGGGGGCTACGTCGCTTCAGATCCTGGAAGTCCACGCTAGTGTTCGGCGTTCCCTACCCTGTGAGATCAGCGTGGTCGATCTATTTCGCTATCCGCGAATCAGTGCGCTTGCGGCCCGGATGTCGGGTACTGCCGCTCCGGTTTCCGCAACATTTGGCGCCCAGGAGCGCGCACGTCGGCAGCAGGCAGCGCTGGCGCGCCGACGGCCAAACACCCCGCACAAGAGCGCGCCATGAACGACCCCGTGATCCCGGGTGAGCCGTCGGACAACCCGGACAATCTGATTGCAATCGTGGGCCTCGCGGGCCGCTTCCCCGGCGCACGCGACATCCGGGAATTCTGGAAAAACCTGGCCGCTGGCACCGAGTCCATCACGCACTTCACCGAGGCCCAGCTGGAGGACAGCTTCAGCGACGAGGAACGGCGCGCGCCGAATTTCGTCAAGGCGCGACCACTGCTGGCCGACATCGATCAATTCGATGCCGACTTCTTCGGCATGTATGCGCGCGAAGCCGAACTCACCGACCCGCAGCAACGGGTATTCCTCGAGATCTGCTGGGATGCGCTGGAAAGCGCCGGCTGCGATCCACGCAGTTATGGCGGCGCCATCGGGGTATTCGGCGGCTGCAGTATCAATACTTACTTCCTGCATCACGTGCTCGGCGACCGGCGTACGCAGGAGGAATTCACGAGCAGCTACCAGGTCGGCTGCTATCCGGCATTGCTCGGGGCCGGACTGGACTTCCTGGCGACTCGCGTCTCGTACAAGCTGGATCTCAAAGGCCCGAGCCTGACCCTGCAGACCGCCTGCTCGACCTCACTGCTGGCCGTCGCACAGGCCTGTCAAAGCCTGCTCCTGTATCAGTCGGACCTGGCCCTGGCGGGCGGCGTGTCCATCACCTTCCCGCAAAAGCGCGGTTTCGTGCACCAGGAAGGTGGCATGGTATCCGCGGACGGGCACTGCCGTACCTTCGACGCGCAGGCCAGCGGGACTATTTTTGGCAGTGGCGCAGGCGTCGTGGCGCTGAAGCGACTGGAGGATGCCCGCGCCAACGGCGATTTCATCTACGCCGTCATTCGTGGCAGTGGCGTCAACAACGACGGCGCCGCCAAGGTTGGCTTCACGGCACCCAGTGTCGATGCGCAGGCAGCGGCCATCGAGATGGCACACGCGAACGCCGGCATTGATGCCGGCAGCATCAGCTATGTCGAGTGCCACGGTACCGCCACCCCGCTGGGGGATCCAATTGAAATCGCAGCACTGACCAAGGCGTTTCGGGCCAGTTCCGGCGCCGGGCAGTTCTGTGCAGTGGGCTCCGTCAAATCCAACATCGGGCACCTGGACGCCGCGGCCGGCGTGGTCGGACTGATCAAGACCGCACTGGCGCTGCACCACGAACTCCTTCCGGCCTCGTTGCACTACACCCGCCCGAATCCGCAAATCGACTTTGCCGCCACTCCGTTCTACGTGAATGCAAAGTTGTCCCCGTGGCCGCGCGGCGCGCAGCCGCGCCGTGCCGGTGTCAGCGCCTTCGGCGTCGGGGGCACGAATGTGCACGTCGTGCTCGAAGAGGCGCCGGCCGGGCCGGCGCGCGGCCGTTCAGCAGGCCCGCAACTGCTCGTCTTGTCGGGCCGCAGCGAAGCCGCCTTGGGGATCGCCCGCGGCAATCTTGCGAGTGCCCTGCGCGAGCAGCCCGCGATCGAACTGTGCGACGTGGCGCATACTTTGCAGCACGGCCGACGTGCCTTCGAACAGCGTGCCTTCGTCGTCGCCACGACGGCCGAGGAAGCAGTCGCGCGCCTCGCCGCGCCCGCGTCGAGCGCAAATCGCGCCAAAGTACTCCCCGGCCGGGTGCCCGTGGCCTTCATGTTCCCGGGCCAGGGCGCGCAGTATCCGAATATGGCGCGCGACCTTTACGAGAGGGAGAGCGAATTTCGGCGCCAGGTGCAACGCTGTACCGAAATCCTGCGACCCGAGCTGGGCGATGAATTCCTGGCGGTGCTGTACCCGCCGGCGGGAACGCCCGATACGGCCGCGGCGCTGATGTCAACGCGTTTCGCTCAACCTGCCCTCTTCACGATCGAGTACGCGCTGGCGCAGTTGTGGATGAGCTGGGGCATCCAGCCTGATGCCATGATTGGCCACAGTGTCGGTGAATTCGTCGTCGCTGTGCTCGCTGGCGTGATGAGTTTGGAGGAGGCGCTGCCACTGGTGGCGCTGCGCGGGCGGCTCATGCAGGCGCTTCCGGGCGGCTCCATGCTCGCCGTCCGGCTGCCCGAGTCACAGCTGCGGCCGCTGCTCGACACGCAGCTGGCCATCGCCGCCATCAACGGGCCGGCCCTGAGCGTTGCCTCCGGGACCCACGACGCCATCGCCGGGCTCGAACAGCGCTTGCAGGCCCGCGGCGTCCAAAGCCGCCGTCTGCACACCTCGCATGCCTTCCACTCGGCGATGGTAGACCCGATTATCGCGCCGCTGCGGGAACAGCTGGAGCGCTTGCGACTGTCGGCCCCGCAACGCCCCTATGTGTCCTGTGCCACCGGCACCTGGATAACGGATGCCGAGGCGACTTCGCCGCAATACTGGTCACGACATGCGCGCGAGACGGTGCGCTTCGCGGCCGGCATCAGCACCCTGCTCGCCCAGGATCCGGCCCCGGTGCTGCTGGAAGTGGGGCCGGGCAATGTTCTTTCCACCCTGGCGCTGCAAACCCTGCAGGGCCGCCCGATTCCGGTGGTCACCTCGCTCCCGGACGCGGCGCGCGAGACCTCCGATTCTGTCACGCTGCTGGAGGCGGCCGGCCGACTGTGGACACAGGGCCTCCAACCCCACTGGACGGTGCTCGGCGCGCAGTCGGGGCGTCACGTGCCGCTGCCTACCTACCCGTTCGAACGCAAGCGATTCTGGATTGATGCCCCACCGAGCAGCCGCCGGGCAGCAGCCCAGGTCACGGCAGATACGCAGATCCCCTCCGGCCTCTCGCCTCCACCGGCACACCCAATAGCCGCGGCCTCCACTGAAGTTGCGCAGGACACTACAGCGATGAGCGATCGAACCGACAACACCCGCATCGGAGAAATCAGCGCCGCTATCGCGGCCATCCTGGAGGAGCTCTCCGGTAACGCACCCCTGTCGGTGACCGAACCGATCAACTTCCTGGAGATGGGCTACGACTCTTTGTTTCTCACCCAGGTCGCGCAGAAGATCCAAAGTCAGATGAAGGTGAAAATCACCTTCCGCCAATTGCTCGGCGATTACTCGAACATCCCGGCACTGGCCGGCTTTTTGGCCGAAAAGCTGCCGGCACCGGCGCCCAAAACGCAGGTCGTGCCGCCGGCGCGCACCGCACCTGCGGCGGTCGCGATGACCAGTTCCTCGACCGGCGCGCTAGCCATGAGCGGCGGTGCGAGCCTTGAGGGCCTGTTCCGCGACCAGCTGCAGGCCATGTCGCAGCTGATCAATCGGCAGTTCGAGATGCTGCAGGGCGGCAGCGTGACCGCCGGCGCCGTATCCCCCACCGCCCATACCCTCGCCCCGTCGACCAGCTCCGCGGCAACGGAGGCACCGGCCGAGGAGCAGCGCCCCTCACGCTTTCAGGTCTACAACCCCAAGCAGGCCAGCGCCAGCAGCGGTGTCGCACCGGAGCACCAGAGCCACATCAACGATCTGGCGGCCCGCTACGGCAAGCGGCTCGCCCACTCGAAGGAGCTGACGCAGAAGTACCGCCAGGTGCTGGCCGACCCGCGCGCGGCCTCCGGCTTTCGGGTGGAGTGGAAAGAGCTGGTGTACCCGGTGGTGGTCGAGCGCGCCGCCGGCTCCAGGCTGTGGGACGTGGACGGCAACGAGTACGTCGATCTCGTCAACGGCTATGGGCAGACGGCATTTGGGCACTCGCCGGATTTTGTCGTTGCTGCGGTGAAAGAACAGCTCGAGCGCGGTTTCGCCATCGGCCCGCAAGCGGAACTTGCCGGCAAGGTGGCGGCACTTTTCGCCGAGATCACCGGCAATGAGCGTGTCACCTTCTGCAACACCGGCTCCGAAGCGGTGATGGCCGCCATGCGCCTCGCGCGCACCGTTACCGGGCGGGAAAAGGTCGTGATCTTCAATGGCGACTATCACGGCCAGTTTGACGAGGTGCTGGTGAAGGGCGTGCAGCGCCCCGGCGCCGCGCCCCGCTCCATGCCGATCGCCCCCGGCATTCCGGCCGCAGCGGTCCAGAACATGATCGTGCTGGAATACGCGACACCGGCGACCCTGCAGTGGGTCCGGGAGAACGCCGAGGACCTGGCTGCGGTGGTGGTCGAACCGGTACAAAGCCGCCATCCCTCCCTGCAGCCGTACGAATTCCTGCGCGAAATCCGCAAGATCACCGAGCAGTCCGGCACCGCGTTCGTGATGGATGAGGTGGTCACTGGTTTTCGCACCCATCCGGGCGGCATCCAGGCGCTGGCCGGCATTCGTGCCGACCTGGCGACCTACGGCAAAGTCGTGGGCGGCGGCCTGCCGATCGGCATTCTGGCCGGACAATCGCGCTTCATGGACGCCCTTGACGGCGGCCACTGGAACTTTGGCGATAGCTCCTTCCCGGAAGTTGGTGTCACCTTCTTCGCCGGCACCTTCGTGCGGCATCCGCTGGTGCTCGCGGCCGCCTGGGCGGTGCTGAATCACGTCAAAGAACACGGCCCGCAGCTGCAGGAGCAGCTGGCACAGCGCACCGCGACGCTGGCCGGGGACCTGAATACCCTGTTCGCCCGCTACGGGCTGACGACCCGGATCGAAACCTTCTCCAGCTGGTTCTACTTCAACATCCACAATGAGCATCCGCTCGCGGCGCTGCTGTTCCATCACCTGCGGTTGCGCGGCATCCATATCCATGATGGCTTTCCGTGTTTCCTCACCACGGCCCATTCCCAAGAAGACTTCGACCTCATTGTCGAGGCCTTCGATGACAGTCTGGCGGAATTGAGCGCCGTCGGCATTCTGGGCAAGAGCGCGCCACTGTCCGTCGCCACTGCGGCCGCTCACGGCGGCGTGCTCACGGGTCTGCCACTGACCGAAAGCCAGACCGAGATCTGGCTGGCGGCACAGATGGGTGATGAAGCTTCCTGCGCGTTCAACGAATCGGTCAGTTTGCGTCTGCACGGTACGCTCAACGAGTCCGCCCTGCAGGGCGCGCTGACCCTGCTGTTCGCGCGCCACGATGCGTTGCGTGCCCACTTCACGCCTACCGGCGAGGAAATGTGCATCAGCGCCGCCACGACCATCGAGCTGCCGCTGATCGACCTCAGCGGGCACACCGATCCGGAAGGCGCTTTAGCGGATATCCTGGTGCAGGATGCGCACACGGCCTTCGATCTGGTGAATGGGCCGGCCGCCCGCGTGCAGCTGGTACGCCTCAGCGCCGCGCAGCACGTACTCATTTTCACGGCCCATCACATCATCTGCGATGGCTGGTCATTCAACATCATCGTCAGTGAGTTGGCACAGATCTATCCGATGCTGTGTCGCGGCGAGACCCCGCAACTGCAGCCTGCTCTGCCCTTCAGCAGCTATGCCCGAGCCCAGGCACAGCGCGACCCCGCCGAGGCCGAAAAGACCGAACGCTTCTGGCTGGCGCAGTTCCAGGATCCGATCAAGCCGTTGGACCTGCCAACTGATCGCGCGCGCCCGGCGCTGAAATCCTACGCCGGTGCCAGCCGCTACCGCCGCATCGACGCCGCCTTGTACCACTCGCTCAAAAAGACCGGTGCCAAGGCCGGCAATACCCTGTTCGTGACGCTGCTCGGTGCGTTCCAGATCCTGATCGGCAGGCTGAGCGGCCAGAACGAGGTGGTCGTGGGAGTTCCCACCGCCGGTCAATCGCTGCTGGAGGACCAGATCCTCGTCGGCCATGGAGTGAACTTCCTGCCGATTCGCGCGGCCTGGTCGGATGAGACGACCATCACTCAACATCTGCGTGCCCTCGCCAAGCACATGCTCGATGCCAACGAACACCAAAGCTATACGCTGGGCACGTTGGTTCGCAAATTGGCACTGGCGCGCGAACAGGGCCGCGTACCGCTGGCCGAGATCCAGTTCAATCTCGAGCGTCTGGCCGACCGCCTGGAGCTGCCGGGCCTTCAGCTCGAGGTCACACCAAACAGCAAGGCCCACGTGAACTTCGATCTGTTCCTGAACGTGATCGAATCCACCGAAGGCCTGCGTCTGGACTGCGACTACAACACCGATCTGTTCGACGCCGCCACGATCGATCGCTGGCTGGACTGCTATCAGGGCCTGCTCGAGATGATCGTTGCCGACCCGGCACAGACCGTGGAGCGCGTACCGTATCTGTCTGCCGGCCAGCGCCAGCGAGTGTTGCTGGACTTCAACCGCACCCAGGCGCAGTTCCCGCACGATCGCTGTCTGCATCAACTCTTCGAAGCTCGAGCTGCCGAGCGTCCTAGGGCCCTCGCAGCGCAGTTCCGCGCGCAATCCCTGAGCTATGAAGCGCTCAACGAGCGCGCGAATCGGCTGGCCAACTTCCTGCTGCGGCGAATCGGTGACGGCGCGGGGCAGCCCCAGCGCCTGATCGGCATTGCCGTCGAGCGCTCCTTGGACATGTTGGTTGCGATGCTGGCTACGCTGAAGGCCGGCTGCGCCTACGTACCCTTGGATCCAACCCATCCGGCGCAGCGGCTGCGCCACATCCTCGGCAACGCGGACGTGGCGGCGCTGATCACCGATGGCACGGTCGAGGCGCAACTGCTGCCCGCCGGCAAGCCCGCCGTGCACCTGGCAACCGATGCCGCCGAAATCGCCGCGGCAGTGGCGGCAGCCCCGCAGGTGTCGATAACGGCCGACAGCCTGGCCTACGTGATCTACACCTCCGGCTCGACCGGCTTGCCCAAGGGTGTGCAGATCACCCATCGCGCGGTCGTCAATTTCATGACCTCGATGGCCCGTGAGCCGGGTCTGGGTACTGAGGATGCGCTGCTCGCCGTCACCACCCTCTCCTTCGACATTGCCGGACTGGAGCTGCACCTACCCTTGTGCGTCGGTGCACGCGTGGTGATCGCCGAGCGCGAGGAAGTCATCGACGGATTTGCATTGGTTAAGCACATCGAAACCTGTGGCGCGACCGTCATGCAGGCGACGCCTGCGACCTGGCGACTGCTGCTGGAGGCCGGATTCCGCGCCAGCAAGGGCTTCAAGATGCTTTGCGGCGGTGAAGCGCTCTCCCGTGACCTCGCCGACAAGCTGCTGCAGGGCGCCGGCGTGCTATGGAACATGTATGGCCCAACTGAGACCACGATTTGGTCGTCATGCTGCCAGGTGCTTCCGGGCGCTACGGCCATCAGTGTTGGCCGCCCGATCGACAATACCCAGCTGTACGTGCTCGACCGCCATGATCAGCCCGTGATCGAAGGCATTGCGGGTCAGCTGCACATCGGTGGCGAGGGAGTGGCGCGCGGCTACCACAAGAACCTCGAGCTAACAGCCGAACGCTTCGTCGCCAATCCCTTCGCGGCCGGGCGCATGTATCGCACCGGCGATCTGGCGCGTTGGCTGCCCGAAGGCACATTGCAGATTCTCGGGCGCCTTGATCACCAGGTGAAGCTGCGCGGCTTTCGCATCGAGCTTGGCGAAATCGAAGCCGCACTGCTGCGCAGCGGTAAACTGACGGCCGTCGCGGTGCTGCTGAGGGAAGATACGCCCGGATCCCCGCGACTGGTCGCCTACTTCGCGGTTGCGCCGGGCAGCGCGGTCACCCCGGCCGACCTGCGCGCCGTCGTTGAGCAGGAGCTGCCCGACTACATGATTCCCTCGGCGTGGACCAAGCTCGATAAGCTGCCAATGACGCCCAACGGCAAACTGGATCGCACTGCCCTGCCGACTCCGGAGCTGACTTTAGAGAGTGCTGAAGAGTTCGTGGCCCCGACCACGCCCACGGAACTGCGGCTCGCCGAAATCTGGGCTGAGGTATTGCACATGCCGCGGGTCGGCGCCACTATGGATCTGTTACGGCTGGGTGCTGATTCCATACAGTTATTCCAAATCATCGCCCGCTCCAGCCGACAGGGAATTCGTGTGACCGCTAAACAGCTCCTGCAGCACAGGACGGTGCGGAGCATCGCCGACCTCATTGACAAGGCGCCGCAGTGCGCCGAGTCGGTCGATGGCAAGGTCAATCTGCCTACCCTGGGGCAGTTTCAGCGCGGGCGTCGGGTCGCGGCGAAAACCAAACAGTAGTGGCAACGGCAAGCGACTACATGTCCCCGGCACCCTCCGCGCCTCTCGGAACCAGACCCGAAACCGAGGCGCAGGCCCAGGTCGCTGCGGTGCCTTACACGGACTTTCCCTGCTCGGCGGCCCAGGAGCGCTTCTGGCTGCTCGATCGGCTGGAACCGGGCAATCCCTCATACAATGTGGCGGTGCGCTGGCAACTGCAGGGCCGGGTATCCGGTAGCGTGCTGGAGCAAGCCTGGCGCGAAATCATTGGCCGCCACGAAATCCTCCGCACGGGATTTCTGGAGGTCGACGGCAAGCCCATGCAGCGCGTATCCGCCCATTCGACCTTCAAGCTCACCGAGATTGATCTGAGCGCTCTGTCTTCCGAGTCGAGGTCCGTGGAGGGCGACCACATCGGACTGCTGGAGGCCCGGGCGCCGTTCGACCTGAGCGATGGTCCGGTGTTGCGGGTGGTTCTGCTGCGCTATGCACCGACCGAATCCATCATTCTGGTGACGACGCATCAAATCGTCTCCGATGGCTGGTCCATCGGCGTCATGGCGCGCGAAATGGGCACGATCTATGCCGCGTTAAGCCGTCATGAAGCGCCACCTTTGGAGCCACTGTCGATTCAATACGGTGACTACTCCCTGTGGCAGCTGGAATGGCTGGCACAACGCGGCACGGAGGCGGAAACCGGGTACTGGACCCGACAGCTTGCCGGTATCCGGCCGTTCGAAGTGCTAGCCGACAGACCACGCCCGGCGGTGCCGACGACCAATGGCACTATTGTGTCGGTCGTGCTGCCGCGCGAACTGACCGCGCGCATGCAGACCCTCAGTGCCGACCGCGGCGTCACTTTGTACGCAACGGCGGTCAGCGCGCTGTGCGCGGCGCTCGGACGCTATACCGGCAAGGACGAGGTCGTGCTGGGCACCCAGGTTTCGGACCGCGATCAGGTGGAACTGGAACCGATGATCGGCCAGTTCGTCAGTTCTCTGATCCTGCGCAATGACCTGCGTGGCGACCCGACATTTTCAGGCCTGCTCGAGCGCGTCAGCACGACGATCGCCGAGGCCCTCGAACACCGCCATATCCCCATCGAACGCCTGCTCGACATGGTCAAGGCCGGCCGGGGCGGCAGCAGCAGCCCGGCGGTGTCGGTCAATTTCATTTTTCAAAGAACTTTTATTGAAGGGCGAAACTACGGCGACTTCACTTTGGTGGATCTGCCTTCCCTGGTCGCCGGGGCGATCTACGATCTGAACTTCTTCATGGTCGAGCGCCCGGACGGGTGGCGTTTCTCCTGCCAGTTCAACACCGACCAGTTCGAGGCGGACACCGCAAACCGCCTGTTGCGCTACGTCTCGGACGCTATTGCGAGCGCCGTGGAGAATCCGGCGCGACGGGTGTCCGAATTGCGGCTGGGCGATCCGGCCGAACTGGCCCGCATCGGTGATGCGACCGTCCGCTCGGCCACGACGCCCCCTGCGGTGACCGTCGCCGGGCAATTTTCCCGTCAAGTCCAGCTCACGCCCGATGCCGTTGCCCTGGTGCAGGGCCACCGGCGCCTCAATTACGCTCAGCTGCACGCCGCATCACTGCGTCTGGCTGCCACGCTTCAAGCTCGCGGCATTGCTGCAGGTATGCGCGTCGCAATCGGGTTGAACCCGTCGATCGAACGCACTACGGCCATGCTGGCCGTACTCAATCTGGGCGCAGCCTATATACAGATTGACCCGAACGACCCTGCGCAGTTTGTGCAGCGCCAATTGACTGCAGCTGGCGCGAAAATCGCGTTCCTTACCGCCGGACTGGCCCTCGATGTTAGCGTCCCCGGCGGCGTCATTACCGATTTCGTGGATGACCCTCACGGTCCCGGGTTACCGGATTCGATCACCTGCGCACCTGAGCGCGACGCAGCAATCGTGTTCTCGGTCCGCAACCCCATTGAGCCGACGTCGGTCACGCTGTCCCAGGCCAGTCTCGTGAATCTTTGTGAATCGCTGGGTCGTCGCCTCGGAATAACCCGAACTGATGTGGTGGCCGTTCTGTGCACCGCCCCGCCGGAGTCCGGCCCGCTCGATTCACTGCTGCCGCTGCTGTGCGGCGCCAGTAGCGTCCTACCGACTGAGAACGACTTGCGCAATTCGACGCGGGCCGCACAACTCATCGCGCGCTCCGGAGCCTCGGTGATTTATGCCGAAGGCGCGACCTGGAACAAACTCATGGCTGCTCTGCCCCCAGGTCAGCGCCTGCCGAAAGTGCTGTCGCGTCGTGACACGATAGATGCGAAAACCGCCTCCCGGGTGCTAGGTTGCGCCGCGGAATTTTGGGCCCTGCATGGGTATCCGCAAACGGGAGGCTGCACGTCCGTCCGACACATAAAGCACCCGTCCGACCTGCGGCTCCTCGGGGCCCCGCTTGATTGCGTGAAGCTGTCCGTCATGGATGAGCGCATGGCCATCCCGCCTATCGGTGCCATGGGCAAGCTTTATGCATCCGGTTACGGTATCAAGGCCGATGCCGCCGAAACTGACGGCTTCGTCACCGATTCATCGGCAGGCGCTCAAAATGGAATGCTGTTTCGCACCGGGGAACTCGCGCGCCAAAGGCCCGACGGTACGATTGAAGTAGTCGACGACTATTCGCATCAATTCGCCATCGACGAACACACCTTTTCGGCCACTTCGCTGGTCAATGCTTTGATGGCGGACCCGGAAATCGCCGACGCCGCAGCGATCGCCACCCCGACGGCTGGCGCCCTGCGAGCATTTGTGCAATGGCAGCCGGGATTGGACCCGGTACTGGCCGCCGCAAACCTGCGCTCGAGGATCGCGGCAACGTGGCCGCGCGCAGCGCTGCCCGGTAACATCTTGGCCGTTGGAACGTTGCCCCGTGCAAGCGACGGGAGCGTTGATTTGCGACGCCTGGAATCCGAACAGACCGGGCCGGTGCCGCAGCTGCAGGAGCAAGCCGCGCCCGATCTGGACATGGAGCGGCGTCTGGGTGCGATCTGGGCTGAACTGTTGAAGATTGAACACATCAAGCCCAACGCCAATTTCTTTGAATTGGGCGGACACTCGTTGCTGGCCGCGCGCATGCTGGGGCGCGTCGAGGCACAGTTCGGCAAGCGATTCACTTTAGCCGCACTATTCCGGGCGCCGACCATTCGAGGCCTTAGCAGGCTGCTGCGCAGCGAAAATCGCGAATTCGACTTCCGCCAGATGGTGAAGCTGCAATCCGGCGGTAGCGGGCCACCGCTGATCGCGATCAA
Source organism: Steroidobacteraceae bacterium (assembly GCA_035485475.1). Classification (GTDB taxonomy): domain Bacteria; phylum Pseudomonadota; class Gammaproteobacteria; order Steroidobacterales; family Steroidobacteraceae; genus DAIDKA01. The sequence continues at coordinate 81,331 of DATHOA010000200.1, forward strand.
CAACACCGGCGTCTACTACCTCCTCGCCAAGCGTCTCGGCCCCGATCAGCCGGTAACTTCACTGCAACTTTTTGATCCTTCCGCCAAGCGCACTGACCTGCCGGATACGCTCGAAGGCATCGCTGCCGAGTACGTTAAGCTCATCCATCGGGTTCATCCGCAGGGACCGTACATCCTGATGGGCTGGTGCGTGGCCGGAACCCTCGCCTTTGAAATTGCACGGCAGCTCGTGGCCGCGAAGCAAAACGTGGCCCAGTTGTTTCTGGTCGATTCCTGGGCCCCGGGGTACTTCAAACGGCTGCCAATTTTTCGCCGCCTGATTAATAGCTTCAGTCTGCGGTGGCAGCTGTTGGTGGATGACTGGCGATCCTGGCGGATGGGTCGACTGAGCAAAGATGCGTTTATCGCCGGCCGCCCCACTCTGCAGTGGCTGTTGCGGCGGCTGCCCCAGTCGCGATCCGCCAAGGCTTACGCGGCTATGGAGCAAGTCGACACACCGGAGAATCATGACCGCTGGTTGCTGCAGCACCTGCAGGCCTGCAACGCGCGTTATGAACCGAAGGCCTACAGCGGCCATATCAGCCTGATTCGCAGTACCCGGGAACTCACGGGGTGGCTGTTCGATCCCTACGCGGGCTGGGCAGCGTTCGCGAACGCAGGGGTCGATCTTAGAATGGTCCAAGGCAATCACTTCACCATGTTTCAGGATCCAGGTGTGACCATCATGGCCAACTGGATGATGGAACGAATCGCAGCCACTACCCGGCGTCCCGAAGCGAGTGTCAGCCCGACTGCCTGAGCGTGTGGACTGCGAGCGTCACGTTCAACGAGCCGCAGGCCGCCAGACGCCATAGGAGGGCTTCACGCGGGGCCTGATGAGGGAGCGCACGGTGGCAATACTCCTTTCCGCCGTCAGCTTGAGCCTGTCCCCCCAAACATTGTTGCCGGGGATCGATGGGTCGACACCCAACCCGCGCAGCCGTCGATTGAAGCGGTGCACCTTCTCAAGCCGGCCAATCGAGCGAAGTTCGTAATTCACACTGAGTGCGACGGACACATTGTCACGATTTTGCACCCAGTGCGGCGCGCAGACCGGCAAGTGCACGCCATATCCGGCGTGCAGATCGTATTTTTCGCAGTCGTTCTGCCGGTCAGCTCTGTACACGGCAATGTTCCTGCTCACCGCGTAAAATTTCTCCAATTCCTGGGCAGTCACCAGGTCTCTGTCCGCGTGATCGAAGATATGAAACCACTTGTCGCCGGTGACCTGCAGCAGGAAATTTACCTCTGCATCCATGTGATAGGGCGTGATGCGTCCGGGCGAACTGATCAGAATCAACACTTCGCCGACGATCACGTCGGAGCGCATTCGTTCACCCGACAAATCAATCAGGGTAGCGAGTACGTTTTGCAGGATCGGCGCGTAGATCGGGTCCTGCTCGGTGTGTTTTAAAATGACGATGGAATCGTTATGCTCGATGTTAACGATAGTGTCTTGAATCGACTGACGGACGCTGGTACCGGCACTCCAGGAATTGTTGACGGCAACTTTACCGTTGGACCAATAGTTTTCCCCGTTATCGGGCAGACGCTTGGACAGTTCCACGAGACTTGGCAACTCGAACAACGGGTGCCCCGTCAGACGATGCTCGAACATGAAGTCCGTGCGGTTGTAGTTGCGTGCAAATGATCCTTCCGGATCGACCACCGTCGGCTCCGGGGTTTGGGCCGACTCACGCGAATGCAACATACCCAACTACTCCTGGTCCTTTCCCAACTACTGCAAAGGCAAGTGTAAAGTTCGCCCGAAGGCCATGGCGGGATCGGTCTCTCACTCGGCAACTTCACATAAAGTAGACTGTCAATATGCGGACCCTGGAGATCCTGCTCGTGCTTGGCTGCCTCTGGCTTCTCATGCGGCTGACGAACCAGCCGCTGCACGACCGCCTATCAGGCACCCTGGCGGCCATGGTCCTGGTTCTGGTGGTCGCACAACTCCTTGTCGAGGGGTGGCGCCCGCCCTTTGTGCCAGTTTACCCAATTGCCGTTGCGCTTGTCGCATGGGCATGGCTGTCGCCGGTCACAAATGGCCAAAACGGCCTCATTGCCGCAGCCACGGGCTTGGTGTTTCTGGGCGTGGCCATCGTCGGATGCTGGGTCTTTCCCTTTCAGGGACTGGCCCGGACCGAAGGACCCTACCCGATCGGGACCGCCACGATTGCCCTGGACGTCGGCACACGCTCCAGCCCCGAGTCGCTGCACGAGACGTTTCGGCCGGAGCCGCTGGTGCGCCTGTGGTATCCCGCCGGATTGAGTCCCCAAAGCGGGGAAGCCGGCCTACGGCTCGCGGCCCGCCTGCAGGCACACCTGCGCGCACAGCCGCCCCCGCCTGCCATCGAGGATGCGCCACTGGGGGCGCAGGAGGCTTGCCCAGTACTGGTCTATTTTCCGGGCTGGCCCGGTACGCGGCTGCAGAATCTCACGCTGGTACGTGAACTCGCGAGTCGCGGCTACCTCGTAGCCGCCGTCCAGTACCCCGCCCGGCCGCCCGGAACCTCCGAAGAAACGTACCAGTCCGAAGTTCGCAGATTGGACCGGCCCATGCAGGATTACTCATCTGATGCAAACTTCCGCGAATCCGTGGCTGCCAACGACGAGCGTCTGCAGCACAATGCTGAGGATGCGAGCCGCATTTTGACGCAGCTTGCGCGCCTGAACGCACACGATCCGCAGCAGCGGCTTACCGGACGACTGGATGTCGATCGCGCAGGAGTGGTTGGCTACTCATTTGGGGGCGCCGTGGCGGCAGAAACGCGCCGCCTGGATCCGCGCTTCAAGGCTGCTGTCAACATCGACGGTCGACACTATGGTTCGGCTCTGGAGCATGGCGTGCCGGCGCCCTATTTGTTCGTAGGGGAGATCCTTGTGATGCCTACGCAGGGCGACCTGAATTCCCGAGTTCCCGCAACCCATTACGAGGCACTGCTGGACCACAGCGACTATACAAATCTCGCCAGCAACCTGCGGCGAAACGGCGGCATTCAGGTAACGCTGCCGAACACCACCCATCCGAATTTCAGCGACGATGCCCTGAAATCCCCCATCAGACGATTCAGCGGCATAGGAAAAATCAATGCCCGGTGGGTGCTGATGACCCTCAATCAATATGTCGTCGACTTTTTCGATCAATCACTGCGGCACAAAACCACCCGGCTGCTGCAGGATGGGCCGGCACCCTTGCCGGGAGTGCGTGTCGATATCTATCGGAAGTAGGCAGCTACTTGGCGCGCATGGATCGCAATTGTGCACCGACACGATTGCGAACCGGGATGACCATACGCATGGCGCCCGCTTTGACAGCATCCAACACCGGGCGGCTCCCAGGCTTAAAGGGCTGCATTCCCACCTTGCGTAGATAGTAGTTGCACGCCCGCGCCCGCCCGCGGGCGCGCGTGGCGTCGGTTTCGTAGACAAATGAATATGAAACGGAACGCGAGGCGCGGGTCTGCACCCAGTGCGGTGAATTCTGAGGCTGATGAAAGCCTACTCCGGCATGCAGCTCGAACACCCGCTCAAGTGTCGAATCGCAGGCTTTCAAATCGACCTGGCCGATGCTCACCTGACCACGCAGATAGAATTTTTCCAGGTCCGCTTCGCGCAGCGAGGCCGGCGGGTACACGTGATACGACTTGTCACCCTCGATCTGGAAGAAAAAGGCGATTTCCGGATCGAAATGAAAGGGCGTAGTCGAGGCAGCCGATGTGATGAACACTGCGGATTCCAGCCGAACCAGACGCTCACCGCGCAGGCCTCCGCGCAGTGCCATGACCTCGGAGAAAAGGTCATTCATCAATTGCCGAAACCCAGCATCGTGATTTTCCGGCCGCTTCAGCAAGATCCGCGTCGCGCCCGAGTCGAGCTGCTCCAATGCCGCGCTGGGTCCGCCAGCCGCGCGGGGCACCGAAAAGAACTCGGAGCCGGCAGCCGGGGCACTGGCTGCGACATAGTAGTCTTCAGGATGGGCATCAAACTTCGCAACCAAAGACCTGATAGCGGAGTCACTGAAAAGCGCCAAATTATGCAGGTCATGATGGAATCCCAGCGGTTCACGATCGAACTGCGCCTGGAACGAAGTCGCATCGATTTTCAGGTACCCATGTGTCGGCACTGTGGCATCGCGCCCCTGCGACTCAACATTGATCATCGAAAGCCCTCACATTGGCAGACCGCGATCCGGGACACCGCCAAGTATAAATACCAGATGCTTCGAAGACGAGGTCGAACGCCCAAATACGGGGACCATGGCGTAGAGGGACGCATTATGTCGCACTGCAGCAGCGTTCCGAAGTGCTCATCGCTTCAATTGGCAAGTTCAAACAGGAATCCGCTGAAGTGCCTGATGAAGCGCCGCGGGTGAAACGGGATCAAACAGTCCAGATCCTCGACTCCCCACCGGTCTCGAAGCTGGTAGCCGTGCCCGGCAAAGTATTCCAGGAACTGACGCTCGTTGAATAACCTCTGAGGCGTTACGGCTGGGCCGTAATTCTGCAAGGTCCAGCAATCCGCTTCGGGCGTAACCGGCAATTTGTTCAACAGAAGGTAGCGCGGCTTGGCGCGAAGCGATTCGAGCAGCCCTGGAATCGAGTGTTCCACGAATTGCAGGGCCCCAGCTGACAAGAGGATGTCACACGGCTGCGCATCGGCCAAAAGCTCGATGAACGTCAGGTCCGACGCACCTTCACGCTTCGCGATCCTACGGCCCTGCTCGCAGATCTTGGGCACCTCCACCACCGTCCACGATGCGCCGGGCGGAAGCCCCGCATAGCGACGATACCCGTAGTAGGTCAGGCCGATTGACCCGCCGACATCGACAATGACGAATTTGGCCTGCGCGAGTCGGCTGAGCCAGAAAAAAACGGGGTACGTGGAGAGTCTTACGGGATCTATGTGATTAATCCACAGGGTCGAGGTGTCGTCGTGGTTCCAACCAGACTTGCGTGACGGCGGAATGTCGACCGAGGCCGCCGCAAAGGTCGGATAGATACCCGTGTAGAGGCCAGTATGATCGCGTCGGGCGAGCACCCACCCTGCGTATATTCTCTGCACCAATGGCAGCCCACCGAGCCAGCGGCCAAGGAATGTACGGCCCAGCGCGATCTCGAGGATTTTGCGAAAAATGCGGCGCCCAGGAGAGGCGGGAAGAAACAGGGCTTGCGGCTTGTTCATCACAGAATCCCTAACTTAAGTGCCCGAGCTGGACTTCCACGAGCAGGGTACCATCTCGAAAGCGTCAAACAGAATCGCCGCGTGTCGCCGCCGCGCCCTACATGCGGCGCAAGCCCGCATTCTCGCGAACGAATCTTGTGCGGCGTTTCGGTTCAGGACGCCAAGCTCGCAGCCTTGAATACGAATCCGGCGGGGATGGCCGATGGCCGCTCCGCATGCTGCGCAATCGTCTGTGGGTGGCTGCTCGATCGTTGGGCACTCCGGCGCCCCGGGGAGCAGTAAATTTAGGCATGGCGCGACCGCTGGCGGAGAAAAACGGCCAGGTTTTGTGAATTGGGACACAGTTTTCGGCGGTACGGACGGCACTGGCTGCCACTCCTGCCTTTCTCGTCGCGGAAAGAGTTCCGCAATGCAGACACATTGCAGTAAGATCGGGGTGGGTTTGCGACGCCTCTCCCTAGGCATTGTCAGCAGACATCGCGGGTGTCAACGTAGGGCTCATGAAGCAATTTCGTTTTTATTCAACGGTTTTTCTTGCCGTCGGGTTCCTGCTTACCCTCAGCACTATTTGCCGCTCGGCCGATGCACCGACGGCCGTCGAACAGAGGCACGTGACGCAACTGGCCATCGGTGATCCGGTGGTCGTGCAAGTGCTCGGTCAACCGGATGCGACCACCGTCTATGTGGGCGATGACGGCACGATCAGCGTGCCCCTGGTGGGTAACGTGCAGGTTGCAGGGATGTCACCGACCGAAGCGGCGACCCAAATCGAAAAGTCGCTGAGGAATGGCGGCTACTTTGTAGATCCGCACGTGACCATCGTGACGCCACCGCGCAGCCAGGTCGTCACGGTGCTCGGCGAAGTGCGCAGTTCCGGGCGCTTTGCCATCAATCCCGGTGCGACGATTCTTGATGTACTGGCTCAAGCGGGCGGACTCAAGGAAACGGCGTCGAACGTAGGCTATGTGCTGCGCAAGGACAGCAGCGGTAACGTCAGCCGCTATCCCGTCAACCTCAATGGACTCATCGACACCAAGGACGCCCCGCCCGCACCGACTTTGTTGGGCGCGGATACGCTGGTTGTGCCGCCTGCAGAGCATGTCTTCATAACCGGCGAAGTCACCACGCCCGGCAAGTACTACATCGAACCGGGCATGACCGTGATGCAGGCAATTGTGCGTGCCGGAGGAATCACGGCGCGAGGCAGCGAGCACCGCATCGAGTTGAGGCGCCTGGGCAAGGACGGACAGTATCAGGTCCTTCATGCAAAATCGGGCGATCCGATCCAAGCCGAGGATGTCATTCGCGTAAAGGAAAGCATCTTTTGACTATTTTCAGCCGCAACGCGGGCACTGCGATCACGGTGGCCCTCCCCGAACCAAATCTGGCAGCGATTCCGGAACAGGTCTCGCATCAGGGAATGTCCATTGCGCAGTTCTCCGCGATACTGCTCGCCTACTGGATACAGATCGCCGTGATTGCTGTCGTGGCGGCGTCCGTTGCTGCGATTTTCATTAAGCTCTTGCCGAAGACTTATACCGCAACGGCCACGCTGATCGTGAGCTCGGATGTGAAGGATCCGCTTGCCGGCCGCGATTTTCCTGCGGAAATGATCAGCAACTATGTGTCTACTCAAATCGAGCTATTGACCAGTCCGATCGTCCTGTTACCCGTCGTGCGACAACTCGACCTGATGCACGACAAGGACTTTGCCGGGAACTTCAACGGCAGCCCGGATGCACTTCGGGAAGTCGTTCAGAAAAAGCTTGCCGATGCGATCAGGGTCGAGCGCGGCACCGGTGGCCAGCTGATTTTCCTGTCGGTTTCGTCCAAGAGCGCCGAACGAGCAGCGCAACTCGCCAACGCGGTCGCGGATGTCTATATTGATCAGGACCGGCGTCGGCTCAACGAGCCGGCAGCCGAACGTGCCCAGCGGTACACCGAGGAACTGGCGGAATTGCGCGGCAAGGTCTCCACCGCGCAGGAAAAGGTGGCGGCCTTTGGCAAGGAGAATGGCATTGGCGACATGACTTCCGCATCCGCCGGAGTCGAAGAACAGGCACTTGATGCTTTACATCAGCATCTGCTTGAGACGCAGAATGTCGAGCGTGCTCTTGAATCGAAGAATGTCGGTTCGCCGTCGGCGGATGCACCGGCTGGGGCTACTGGCTCTGTACTCAGTTCGCAGACGTTGCTCGATACGGAACTCGCGCAGCTTGCTCAATTGAGTAGCACTTACGGTCCGCAGCATCCGAAAGTCCGCGAGCTCAATTTGCAGATCGCACTGACTCGCCAAGCCCTGGTCGACCAAAAGCGTGCGCTGACGGCGAATACGCAGTCGCAGCTCGCTCAGACCAAAGAATTGGAGCAGAAATACCAGCGTGCGATCGCCGAACAGGATGTGAAGGTCGCGAAGGTCCGCGAAGCGCAGGCTGAAGGCGGCAAACTCCTCCTGGAACTCGAATCCGCCAAGGCCGTGTACAAGCAGGCGTTGGACGGGTTTGATCAAATCATGTTCCAGGCGGTCGCGAACCACACCAACGTCAGTGTGGTGAGCCCTGCGTTCCCGCCATTGCGACCGAGCAAACCCAATAAAGCAAAGCTGATGATGATGGCGCTCCTGGCGGCAGTCGGACTTGGCGTCGCCGGACCCTTGGGCTATGGATTGTTTGTCGCCCGACGTCTGAGGTGCCGCGACGACATGGAACGAGACTTTGGGATCGCCGTCCTGGCGCAGCTTGACGCAGTCCACAGTCTGGGCCGCGCCACATGAGCGTTGAGGCAACCGACGACGAGTTCGTCAACCTGGGAAGGAGGCAGCGCGAAGCTTTGATCGCCATGGGCAAATTGACTATCGAGGGCGCCGTGCGTATCGAGGAAGCCGTGCGAACCATGGGGGTCGGATATGGAGACGCCGCCCTGCGGCTGGGCCTCATCACGCCGGGAGATCTCGAGGACGCCACCGCGGTGGCACGGCACCAGTCGAGGAAGGCCTCCGACAGCATCATTGAGGGGGTGCTGCACAAGATGTCCTCCAAGCGCAACATGCCAGTCAAGTACGTCGGCATCGCCAAAGCCGGAACATCACTCATCCTGCTGCGCGAGCCTGACAACGCCTACAGCGAACAGATTCGGGCGTTGCGTACGGAATTGCTGCTGCTCAACAGCGCTTCGCGTGGTGGAAGGTCGCTGGTCATTTTGAGTCCCTGTCGGGGCGAGGGCCGAACTCAGCTGTGCGCGGAACTGGCCGTGTCATTTGCCCAGCTCGGGCAGCCGACGCTGCTCGTGGACGCTGATTTGCGACGCCCCCGACTGCACTCGCTATTCGAACCTGAGGGTCGGTACGACGGCCTGGGACAGGAGTTGGCGTCAGGCGGCACTCCGGAATTTCTCACGGCGGAGAAGCTGCCGCAGCTGTCGGTATTGCTGGCAGGCCCCAGCGTCCCGAATCCGCTCGAATTGCTGACGAACGGCCATTTTCAGGGACACATGGCGGACTGGCGAAAAAAATATAGCATGATCATTATCGATACGCCGCCGATCACTGAATTTGCAGACGGGCTGGCCATCGCCTCGTTCGCGGACCAGGTGGTTATCGTCGGCCGTTCAGGTTCGACGCCGCACAAGAACATGAAGGAAATGCTCCGCCGGATGGGCGACACTCAAGCGAGGATAGTCGGAGCGGTCTACAACAGGTTCTAATGAAACAATAACGCCAGATGCAATGCAGCCTGGCTGTCGTCAATTTGCATGGCGCTTCCCTCCAGGCGCACTCAGACGCGCGGCTTCGCGGTACCATTGGCGCGCATGTCAGAAGTCGCACAAGCAATGCCTCTGAAACCGGGTTCCGTTCTGCGGAATACCCTGATTCTGGTGGGCGCGCAATTCCTCGGCATTCCGCTGTCGATCTTCGTCAACGCGGTCATGGGGCGCAAGCTCGGTCCGAGTGACTTCGGCTTCTTGAACCTGGCCATCAACCTGTGCGGCTTTGCATTCATGTTCGTGGAATGGGGACACAACGGCGTACTGCCCCGGGAGATCGCGCGAGATCCTCCGCGTTCGGGGGTCATGCTGGGGACGTCCATCGCCTCGCGCCTCGGCTTGACCATGATCGTTACGCTGTGCCTGGCGCTGCTGTCTTGGCTGCTCTATCCGCTGGCCTTCATCCCATTGCTCGGACTGGTCGCGCTCCAAGGTCTTTTTGGATCCTTGAGCTCGGCCTACCAAGACGCGGCGCGGGGCTTCGAACGTACGGACGTAACCGCCATCGGCCGTATAGGCGGCCAACTACTTAATGCGGCCTTCGTGCTGCCGGTGTTGTTCCTGGGTGGCGGTCTGATGCCCATGTCGATCGCAGCGACGGTCGCGAGCTTCCTCGTCCTGCCGGTGATAACGACCTTCACGCACCGGATCGGCGTGGGCAGGCCGAGCTTCGATCGCCGCGAGCTGTCGTACCTCACGAGCAACGGCTGGGCGTTCCTGGTGTCTTCAGCGGCCATGACGTCGCTGGGCTTCGTTGATGCCATTTCGCTGTCCAAACTCGCCACGCCCGAGGTCTTCGGCTGGTACTCGGCCGCACAAAAACTCGTTGGGACGCTGCTGGTCCCCTCCGCCGCGCTGATCGCCTCACTCTACCCCACGCTTTCGCGGCTGATCGTCGAGGATCTGGAGCAATACAAGGTTACGCTGCGCCGCTCGATCAATGGTACGGGCCTGCTCGCCATCCCCCTCGCGCTCGGCTGCGCGCTGTATAGCGATCTCGGCATAGCGCTCTACGGCAAAGGTGGCTACGCACCGGCCGGCCAGAACCTGATCGTGATGTCGGCCATGGTGCTGCTGGTTTACTTCAGCATGCCGCTGGGTTGCGCGCTCCTGGCGGCCGGACGACAGGTGACCTGGGCGTCGGCGCAATTCGGCTGCGTGGTACTACGCATTGTGCTTAACCCGCTTCTGATTCCGTGGTTTCAAAAGCACTACGGCAATGGCGGCCTGGGCGTGTGCGTGTCCAGCGTGCTTTGCGAAGTCGGTCTAGTGGCCGTGGCTCTGTACATGATTCCACACGGCGTGATCAATCGCGCGCTGGCCAAGGTGTTAGGCAAAGGCGCACTGGCGGGCGTCGCGATGGCTGCGGCTGCGCTCGGATTGCGCAGCGTCAACGTCAACCCGTGGCTGGCCGCTCCCATCGCCGCGGTCGTCTACTTCGGCGCCCTTTACCTGCTGGGCGGCGTCGACATGACGCAAATCAACCGCCTCACCGACGGCATCAAGAATAAGCTCGCGCGCAGGCGCGTCGCGTAGCCCCGAGAAATTCGCCGACGGGTGGCGGGCGCCTACTTTTGACGCTGTACACCGGTGACGACGTTGGCTTCCGTGACCGTCATTTTCGCCTTGGCGGTCTCGAGGTAGAGGCGGTGCTTGGGGTCGATTGCGAACTTGGCGGCGTCGCGAATTCCGACGAACAGGTGGGTGGTGTAATCGTTGAGGCGAAGCTCGCGCTTGAGCAACACTTTCTTGGCGTAGCTCGCGCTGGCCCACAGCAACACCTTACCGAACAGCATCATGGCCAACGGATCGCCACAGCGGATGTGCTTGGAGTAGAAGGCGCCATCGCCCACCCCATAGGCCTTCATCGTCCCCGGCCATTGCCCACCGGTACGTGAGCCGTAATGATCGACCTTCACCTGGGGTACGAGAATCACCGCATAACCGGCGCGATAGACCCGGTATGCAAAATCGAAGTCTTGCGACGAACGCAGCGGGCCGCCGCCGCCCAACGCCTCGTCGAAAGGACCTACGCGATCGAGGATTGAGCGACGCAGCGCGTAATTGGCGCCCATGCCGAAGACCTTGTACCGCGTGCCGCCTTTGATCAGGCGCTCGTACTTGGGGATCGGCAACGACGGCACGACCAGGCCATTGCGCTCGGCCTCCTGGAGACTTTCGGGAATCAGCACCTGGCCGTAAAGCAACCCCGCCTGCTGGTCGTCGGCGAACGCTTTTGCAATCTGTGCCACCCAGTCCTGCGGCACGACGACGTCGTCGTCCGTACAGGCGACGATTTCGCCGCTCGACGCTGCGATGCCCAAGTTGTAGGCGCGAGACAAACCCGCCTTCTCGAGGTGATGGTAATTGATCTGCAGCTTGTGCGCGAAGCGTGAGGCGATCTCGTCGACGACCTTCTGCGTCTGGTCGTCGGTGCTCTGGTCCATTATGTGGATGTCAAAGCTCGGATACTCACACTCGGCGACGCTCTCAAGCGCCTGGCCGATGGTATCGGGACGATTTCGGGTACAGATGACGACTGATACGTTCATGCTGTCTCTCCTCGGCAAATCGCGCTTCAGCGCGTCCTGCCCCACATTGAATTGGCTGTCTCGGTGAAGCGGACAGTCGTTTCCGGCACGTCGAGCAGCGACGCGTTCACCCACTCCACACCTTGCATAAAGGAGTGATCCTGATTCGAGACTTCGTAGCGCCACGCGCCAAATCGGCCGCGCGAGTGTACGCCGGCTTTGGCCAGTTGTGGCTCGATCTTCTTGAGCAGCTGGTTACGCTCGAGCGACGGCGTCGGATAACCGTGCTCGGCGGTATAGCGCCAGGTGCTGACGACTTGATCGCGGCTCTTGATCTGGCCGGTGTTGAGCAGACCCTGGATGGTTTCATCGACCAGCATGTCGCGATCGACGTGCTTGACCGTGGACTCGCTCGTCTCGGTCATCAGTGACCAGTACTTGCCGGAATCGGGCTCTGGCACGTTGTTAGGTGAGTAGTGCGAGAAGACCGTCACCCGGTAGAACGGACAATTATCCTCCGGGAAATACATCCAGCACTTTTTGGCCAGCTTGCTCGGCATCTCACCCTTCAAGCCAACGCCGACGATGTGCGAGTTAGAGTGGAGCAGCTGTGGGGCCGCTTCGCTCACCGCTGCGATGCTCGGTGACAGTGCCGTGGCCAGCACATCGAGCGGCATCGTGCTGAGGATCCGATCGTAGTTCAGATGCTCCCCGCCGTCGGTCACGATGCACTTGTTCTCCCAGTCAACGGTCTTGACCCGTGTATTGAACTGGAAATGCTCCTGGCCGACCAGTCTGGCGAGCGAGCGCCAGACCGCGCCGGTGCCGCCAGACTTCGGGAATTGGAAGGTATTGTTCGGCCCCCAGGAAAGTTCGTCCTTCTCGTAGAAAATGTTGTCAAGTGAGCGCGCCAGATCGACGACCGCGACGCGTTCGCCAACCCAACCGGCCCACAGCCGCTCAAGCGGAAACGCCCACACTTTGTAGTTGTAGGGTGACATGAAGATGTCGCGAATGCCCTCGCCGAACGTCTGCAACACCCAAGCGCCGAAATCCTGGTTCGGCGAAGGTGTGCGCGGCGGACGGCTGGCGAGGCCACGCACTGCCTTGGCGATCATGTCTTTCGGCAGGTAGCGCAGGTTGTTCTGAAAGGGGTATGGCACGAAGCGATCGGCCATCCACACCCACGACTCTCGCTCGTGGTGCAGCCAGCCATCTTTGCCCAGCGCCTCGTTCATCGCATCGTCGAAGTAGTCGTAATGGGAGAACTGCACGTGGCCACCGACGTCCCAGGTGAAGCCTTTGTCGTCCACGTAACTGCTGGCCAAGCCGCCCGCATCCGCCCCGGCTTCGATCACCTTGAAGTTGGTGTAACCCAGCTTCTTGAGCCGGTATGCAGCGCCAATGCCCGTGGGGCCCGCGCCTATTATAAGAATGCGACCCGTGTCTTTCAGCATCGAAACCAGTCCTCGTCACCAGAATAGGCACAAAAGCTCGCAGTGCCGCTCCAAACCATTTGTTTGGTGGAATGATAAAATCGCGCCAAAGCCGGACTGTGACGCACGGCCCCAGCAGGGGTGGAACAGCAGTTCACCCAGGTCTCCTGACGATCTGTCTTGGCGCTGACCAAGTATTGCTTAACAGTAGCAGTAGTCGCAATGCGTTACGAGGTACGGCACTCGCAATTCGGTCACGGGTCAGATTATGCAAGGACCGATCGCTCTTCCCACCATGTATCCGGAGCAGCATGGCCTTCCAGCGACGCTTCCGCAGCCGACCTTACCGTGGATGTGAACATCTCTAGTGTGTGGTACTTCTCAATATAGGCCCGCGCATCGCGTCCCATCTGCAAAGCGCGCTGTGGATCATTCCAGAGTGACAGAATCGCATTGCGCAATGCAGGCGCATCACCGGGTGGCACATACAGTCCAGTCACCCCCTCCTGTATGACGTCCACCTGTCCACGCGTCCTGGTGCAGATCACCGGCTTACCCATCGCCATTGCCTGGAGAATGCAGGTCACGCCGTTATCGGTATCTGAAGGCAGCAGCGGAATGACTGTGAATCGCGACCGCGCATAGAGGTCGCGCAACTCGATCAATGTCATTCGCCCCTGGGTGATCTGGGCGTCTGCCGGTCCGCCGATGATGTCGAGCGGCACACGGCGATCATTCAGGATGCGAAAGCGCCCGGGGACGCGCACATGATCGGTGGCGATATGGCAGCGAATGCCTGTTCCGAGAACGGCTTCCTTGAATGTCGCGTAGTCGCGCATCTCGGCCCCGACCGCGCATATCATGTCTTCCTCGACGGGACGCGGACGATAGAAAACCTGATCTACGTAGTGCCGGATCAGATACACCCTTTCACGGGGATAATGCAGGCTGTCAATCAGGACACGTCGCTGCACCGAACTCCAGGTAACCACAGCGTGAAGATTCTTCTTGAGCAGTGCCATTGGCACCCGTACGTTTGGCTTTTCGAATTGATACATGAGTGCGATATGCGGCTTGCTCACGCGCGCAAGCTGCTGACGCGTCAGCAACGCAAAGCTAAGTTTCTCGCCCCAGGTCACAACTGCGTCGTACTCGGCATCGCGACGCAGGACTTCGCGCGCCATGCGCCACCAATTCGGCCCGATTCCCGAGGCGCCGGCGCTGTCCAGGATCGATTCGTCCCAAGCCGGAGCGAAAGCATCGTCAAACACGTTCGAGCGCGGAGCGCTCTCGCCACTTCGATCGCGCGCTGCCGCCTTTCCGGCCTCCGGACCCTTCGCGATGGCAAGCGCGATCTTATGCATCAATCAGCGCTCGGCCTGCACGTCGTCCGCTTCCGTTGATGAGGCGAAACGCGCGGATAGTTCGTTCACACTGCATTCCCTGCCATCGCTTACTCGCATAGTCGCATACCGGCCCTAATCTTAGGCCTGAGCCTACCGGCTGCGTGCCCTGCCAAGCAAATCCCGCTCGCAGGACGCCCGCCGGGCTACCGCCACCCCGCTGAAACCGCTACCAACCCGAGGCCGCCGCCCCGAAACTGCCCACGCCTTGCACCAGTACTGCACACGGCACGGCCGAAGCCCTGCCGGCCGCGGTCGACGGCCGGCGAAATGGCCCCTCCGGCGCCGCAGCTGCGGCGGGTACTGTTCGGGAACGCACCGCACCGGGTACGAAAGTATCTGCGCGATGACTACCGGCTCCCTCAAGTGCAGCGTCAAATATCGACCCGCCAAATCTGATCGTGACAGCCTCGAAGGCGGCACCTTAGATACCGTGGCTCGACAGGGTCCATGCACTGGGCTCGGGGCTGGTCTTCTTCACACATTACGGCAGGTCCCGTCCGTATAGCATTCCCAGGTGGCGTTCGCGTTACGGCCTTCGCCTGCCCTGTCGGCATTCCTGATCGCAACACTCACGCGGCGCGCATTTGAGAAGGATGGATCCTTGGCGCTCGATCCCTCCCGAGCTTCTTGTACACAGACGAATATTTCCGGGCTACGTTTCGCTTCACACTTTAGAGGATTGGCCTGATTTCCGATGCGAACGCCGCACTTTCGACGCATTGCATCGGAGGCGCCAGTTCCGGCTATGCGGCCGGAACACCGAATGATAAAGTGCTGCAGCGCGCTCGACCGCAACATCACCAGGTGGGCGTACAGACGGTGCCTGGGGAGCCATGAAAAACACGTCACATAGACCCATGCGCCGGGCGCCCAGGCCGATGCGTGCGTCGGTGGCGCATCGCTCAGTAGCGGCAAGTCGTGTCACCCGCCCTGCTGTCCGCAGGGCTGCAGGCTACGCGTTTCTCGTACCGCTCTTCTTGTTATTTTGGGTTATTTTCTATCAGAATCTGCCCGGCGCTCTGAATGGAGTGGAATTCAAACCCATCCATACGGAAGGGACGATAGATCGAATAATCAAGATTTGCATGATCGGGATCAGTGGCGCCGTCCTCTCGGCTCGTTGGTCGGATGCGCGCCTGCTGGTGAAGAACGTCAACCCTGGCTTGGTCGCGTTCATGGTGCTCATTCCGCTGAGCGCCGCGTGGTCCATAGATTCCGCCGCCACGCTGCTTCGCTATACCACGCTACTATCAATAGTCTTGTTGTGCCTGGTGATTCCTCTGGCCGGATGGGATCGACTGCGTCTGCAGCAGATGACGCTCCCTCCGGTGATGACCATCCTGGTTCTTTCACTGGCGGTTGGCATCGTGTCCCCGGATCTCGTCAAGGAGATCGGTAGCGATATTTCGCTGAAAGACGCATGGCACGGCATCACTTATCAAAAGAACCAACTCGGGACGACGGCGAGCATCGCGACCATCTTGTGCGTCCACAATTGGCTTGCTCCGGGAAGACACACATTTTTGACCATCGCGGGAGCCGCCATCGCGCTGACCTGCCTGTACCTCTCCAAGAGCAGCACATCGTTAATGTCCATGGGACTGGCCGTATTCTTCATGACACTCATGCTGTGGGTGCCGGTAATCAAGCGGCGATTTTCAACTCATTTGGTTGTCGGGCTCTTCACGACAATTCTTATCTATGAGTTGGCAGTACAGAACCTGATACCTGGAGTCGGCACCCTGCTCGCACCGGTTATGCACCTGACGGGCAAGGACATGACCTTTTCCGCCCGCAGCATAATCTGGGACGTCATCAAGGAACACAGCCGAGCTGCGCCCTGGTTGGGAACGGGGTACGGCGCTTACTGGACCGGACCAACTCCCAGTTCGCCATCTTACGTATTCATGTATCTGATGAATTTTTATCCGACGGAGAGCCACAACGGCTACCTGGAGATCCTCAACGATTTGGGTCGCGTTGGTTTGGTGTGCCTGCTCGCTTTCCTCGTCTGCTTCGTACGGCAAGCGCTGCAGTTGCTGCCGATTGATCGCGGTCAGGCCGTACTCTACCTGGCGTTGCTGTTCCAGCAGATGGTCGACAATTTGTCGGAAAGCGAGTGGTTCTCGAGGACTGCTACCTGCACCATTCTACTTCTTGCGAGCATTTGTTTGTCCCGCGCGCTGTCGGAACAGCGCGCGAGTGGTACCGCCGCCAGCATCGGGCGGTAGCGTTCATTGCTATTCCGGACCGGGGTTCCTACCCTGCTCGGTCATCTGTCGAGGCACACCGTTATGTGCACTTCCGCGACACTTCTTCTAATAGTGTTGTGAATTGCAACCGTACTCGGTAATTTATGGGGCGTAAGATCTGGCGCAAATTGTGGATCGGTCCTCACACCCTCTCTGATGAACATCAGCGTTTGCATTGCCACGTATAACCGCCTTGAGCGGCTGGCCGCCCTGCTTGATGATCTAGTACACCAGGAGGCCATGCCGTACGAAGTGGTGGTGGTGGATAATGACGCCACCGGGAGTGCCGCGGCCGTCGTGGAGAGCCTTCGGAACTCGGCTCCTCCGTTTATCGTGCACTACAGCATCCAGCCCTTGAAGAACATCGCGCTTACCCGCAATCAGACTGTAGAGCGCGCGAGCGGTGAATGGCTGGCATTCATAGATGACGACGAACGCGCACCGCCATTCTGGCTGGCGCGCCTGACTGCGGCAGCGCAAGCACATGCAGCAGACGGAGTGCTGGGGCCGGTCGAGCCTGTGGTACCTGCGGAGGCTCCACTTTGGATTCGCAAGGGAAAGTTCTATGACTTTCACCACATGCCGAGTGGCACGATCGTGCCGCCGAACCGTCTGCGGTTTGGAAATGTTCTCTTGCGGGCGCATCCACTGCGAAGCTTGGATACGCTGTTCGATCCGGCATATGGCCTTACGGGTGGCGAGGACGGCGATATGCTGTCCCGGCTGACGTTGGCCGGAGCGCGAATCATCTGGTGCGATGAGGCGCTGGTGTACGAACCCGTCGAAGCCTCCCGATTATCGCTGTCTTGGTTGTTGCGCCGCTCGTTGCGCGGTGGTCAGGACTTTGCGCGTCACTCTTTGGCCGGTCGTTACGGTCCGCGCCAGACCCGCCGTTTTCGGCTTTTCATCGGCGCATTGCTGCAGCTGCTGGTTGCGGCGGGCCTGGCGCTGCTCGCTTTGCCGATTGGCCGCCACCACGCCGTACATTGGCTCGCGAAGGCGAGCGCCAATCTCGGAAAGCTCTCCATCTTTGCCGGCTGGCACTACCGCGAATACGCCTGACCGTTGAATGGTGATGTAGTGCACTTTGGTGCATCGCAGCAATCGCTTATGATAAATAGGCGGTCACAAAAGTGTTCCGCTGCGCTGCCAAATCCCTCGCTCAGTGACACTCAATATGCCCATTCGAGTGCTATTCCTAAATACTCGCGATCAATTCGGTGCAGACGTTGCCGTCCACCTTATGCTGATGGCAAATTTTGCACCGGACGAGGTTGAGGTCTTTGTTATCTCCAACAGCGAAGCGGCAGACGCGGACGAAATGCGGGTTCGATTCGCCGAAATACCCCACCTGACCAGCATGTTCCTGCCGCTTGGAAAACCTGCCCAGAACCGCCCAAGGAAAAGCCGCGTGGTCAATGCACTCGCGTATGGGCCCAGCGTCGCATCATTGGTAAAGGCAGCCGCGTTCGTACGCAGGCATCGCATCCAACTTATTCACGCCACCGAGCGCCCGCGAGATGCCAGTTATGCAGTCCTGCTCGGATATTTGTCCGGGGCAATTTCGGTGGTCCATATGCATACCTACCCGGTCGGCCTGAGTCGTCCGACACTGTGGGGTATGCGCAATGCCGACGCGATGTTTGCGGTCTCCAATGACGTACGACTCGGTCTGATCAATATGGGGCTGACGGAAGGCAAAACATTTACAGTCCACAATGCCGTTGATGCTGATTATTTCGACCCCGACAGGAAGCCTGCCAGCCGCGCGCCGATCCGCGAGCAATTCGGCATTCCCGGGGGTGCTCTCATTGCGGGAATCGTGGCACGGATGAATCCCTGGAAGGGTCACTATGAACTTATCGCCGCAGTCTCTCGGCTACGCGAGACATTTCCCAATCTGCACGCGATGATCCTCGGCGCCGACGTTCCGGAAATGAGAGCGGATTTCGAGCACAAGGCGCGCGAGGGCGGAATCGCGGATCGAGTCCATTTCGCTGGCTACCAAAAGGATGTCCGGCCGTATCTTCATGAGTTTGAACTTTTCGTGCATCCCTCCTATGGCGAACCGTTCGGCCTGTCCATTTTAGAGGCGATGGCGATGCGCAAGCCGGTCATTGCCTGTGGTACCGGCGGTGTTCCCGAAATCATTACTCACGGCCGCGACGGCTGGTTGGTCGAGCAGCGCTCCGGGGAAGCCGTGGCGACAGCCATGTCGACGTTGCTGAATAGCGGTGATCTGTGCCGACAATTAGGTCAGCGCGCCCGGGAAACGGTATGTCACCGCTTCACGCCCCGTCAACAGTCCACAGCGGTGACACAGCGGTATGCAAGCCTGATTGCTGCCGTCTGATTACCCAGGCGTCATCAGTTCAAATTATTGTGTTTGGTAGGAATGGGAGCCGTCTACCCGTGTCAACAGCGGATATGCTTACAGCCGGTGAGATAGAGAACGCCAAGAGGGAATATGCCAGCCAGGGCTATTTTGTCCTTCCTAATGTCGTTTCGCCGCAGCGCCTGGCTGAATTGCACGAGGCGCTCGCTCGGGAATTCGATAAGGCATCACGGTCAGGTGCCTTGTTTTCCGGCGGCGGCCTGTTGAGCGGTCATTTAAACTGCTTCCCGGGTGCGGGCGCCCGTTTCGTGTACGAGACCCTGCAGGCTCGTGGGATAATCGACCTGATCAAACAGTTGCACCCGGGCGTCACGCGGATGCCAAACGTCGGCTGTAACGTCAATCTTCCCGGAAGTCACCCTCAGCATTACCACATCGATCGCCCTTTCAAGCGTGACTTCATGATTGTCAACATTGCAGTCGTGGACACGGTAATTGACAACGGGGCAATCGAGTTGGTGCCCGCCACCCACAAGCGATTCTACAAGTACACCCAGTTCGTTCTGAAGCAATGCCATCGCGCCGGCGTGCGGGTTCCAGCGAATCGCGGGGACGTACTCGTTCGCAGTTCAAATGTATGGCATCGGGGGATGACGAACCAGACTTCCGTTCCACGTCCAATGCTTGCCTTGACGTGGGAGGATGGCGGCAGCTCCAGTCCGGACCCATTTAGCGCCTACGGCGGGAACATCCGCTTCCTTCCAAACTGGTTCAAGCCGACTCGTGCGGGACGGTTCCGCGAGCAATTATTTGTTAGGCTTCCCGTCGCATATTCTGCCTTACGCTTTGCGCGATCTCTCTTCGACAGCGAGTACTGATTCCAATATGCGGGACGAGCGCCAAGTCGTGGTTATCGGCAGCGGCCCAGCGGGTGCGGCTGCGGCCCGCGAACTTTCCGAAAATGGCATCCCCGTAACGATGCTGGAGACCGGAACTGCCTTCCCGGGTGGAATGCTTCTGCGTCTTGGCGGCAAGAATCTTTTTCGGCGGGCTCCTCCCACCGGAAAGGAGGCAGCGTATTCGATCTCCAGTAATCCAAAGACCCGATACCTGGTTAACTATGCGCCCGGAGGCTTGTCTAACAACTGGACCGGAGCCGTGCCGCGCTTTGCACCTGAGGATTTCACTGAAGGAGAAAGGCTGCACGAACGCTTCCGCTGGCCCATTACATATGCCGATCTCGTCCCCTTCTACGAGAAGATGGAGCAGTCACTCCATATCACCGCCGATCCCCGCGACGTGCCACAACTGCCCGGCGGCCGCGTTTCATATCGGCGGCACATCCCAGCAGATTGGCACGATGTGGAACGTGCGGCGAACAAATATGGCCAGGGCTTCACGGCCTACCCGCTTGCGGATGGTCCGCGGAACATGCTTGTCAATCAGGGAACTGCCTTCAACAGCTATACCGGCATCGTACGCCCCTTGATGCGGTTGCCTAATTTTCAGCTCCAGACCGGCGCGCATGCCTTGCATCTGCAATGGTCGGCGGCAAAGCGCAGGGTCGATGCAGTTATCTACCATAACCGACTCACGGGTACGACTGAGCGCCTCGAAGCGAGTGCGGTGGTGGTCGCCTGTGGCCCACTGGGTTCGACGAAACTACTACACAATTCAGTTTCCAACGACTTCCCCCACGGGATGGGAAACTCGGCGGGAATCCTGGGGCGCTTCCTCCACGATCATCCCCGCGAATGGTGGAGCTTCGAGATGGATCGCCCCCGTAGGCTGCTCTCGCCCGCGGCGTATCTAACCCGCCTTCCCTACGCCTCCTCTGCTCCGCTGTTGGCTACCTCATGGACTTTAGGGACAGCCAGCAGAGCGGATCGTATTCGGAGCCGGTTCGGTCTGAAAGGTACGGCAGCGGGCGTACAGATACTTGGTACGATGATTCCGTCAGAGTCGCGCTTCGCAATACCATCGACGACCGTGAAAGATGAATTCGGACTTGCTGCCCTTGATATCTGCATTCATTACAGTGACGCCGAGTTGGAAAATGTCGTTCGCGCCCGCCAGCACCTGATGAACCTCTTGAATGACGCCGGCTCCCATGCCACCCCCGGGAACATCTTTCCGATGATTCCTGGTTTTTCGGCTCACTATGGTGGAACGGCGCGGATGCACTCCAAGCCGCAGTACGGCGTCGTTGACGCCTGGAACCGAATTCATGACGCGCCAAATGTGCTCGTTTGCGATGCCGCCTGTTTCACCACCGGCACCGAAAAGAACCCTACCCTTACCGTCATGGCAATTGCAGCACGCGCCGCAGCGCAGCTCGCTCATGACCTGAAACGCGCTTGATGCAATTGCATGCAATTTACTGAGTTTGGAACAACGGGCATCAGGGTTTCCGAGATCGGCTTTGGCGGATCAAGGATTGGCGGCGTCTTCGCCGACAAGAACAGCCGCAACCAAGCAATTGCAGTTCTCTGCAAGGCCCTGGATTCGGGCATCACATTCTACGACACGGCCAACATATACTCGCAGGGCGAAAGCGAATCCCTGATCGGGACGGCGTTTCGCGGACGACGCGATCAAGTGATCCTCGCGACGAAGGGCGGATTCTGCCTTCCTGCGCGCAGAAACATGATCCGACTAATCAAGCCACTGGTGCGCCCGATCGTGCGAGCACTGGGCTTAAAGAGGGCGCAACTACCTGCCGGACTTTCAGGAAAGCTGGCGCAGGACTTTTCGGCGTCGCAACTCACCAAAGCTCTGGAAGGGAGCCTAAAACGTCTGCGAACGGATTACATCGACCTGTATCAGTTGCACAGTCCCTCAGTGCCCTTCATGCAGAGCGCCAATTTCGGCGAGTCGCTTGAGACCCTCGAGAAGCTGAAGGTGCAGGGAAAACTGCGCTTTTACGGAGTTGCGACCGAGGCGCCGGAAGACGTGCCCTTCTGCCTGTCGGCGCCCGGCATCTCCTCGATCCAACTTGGCTTCGGCCTGCTCGACCCTGAAGCTCTCGACCAGGGGATGCTCGCCGCCGCCGAGGCGCGCGGTCTGGGAATTATCGCGCGTGGGTGTTTTGCAGGCGGGCTGTTGAAAGATGGCCTGAACGAAGCGCAACTCAAGGCGTCCACGCCCAAATGGCCACGCATTCTGGCCCTGCGTTCGCTCAGCAAAACCATGGGTCGCCCAGTGCTGGATCTCGCTTATCAGTTTTGCCGAAGCACTCCCGCCATCGGGATAAATCTGCTTGGCATGCGCGTGGAAGACCATCTGCGCCAGAACCTATACTATTATGATTCCCCCCCCTTGAGCGCCGAGGAGTATCTGGCTCTTTGCCATCTCCAAGAGATTAAAGATGAAATCATGGCCTGATAGCCATCCCCCGCAACCGAGAGAGAGTGATGGCGCAAGCAACTGAAGTGACGATTATCGGAGCCGGTCCATATGGACTGTCGCTGGCTGCGCACCTGCGGGCGCGGGGCGTAAAATACCGCATATTCGGGGAAGTCATGCGTTTCTGGCGCAATATGCCAGATGGCCTGAACCTGAAATCGCTGGCCTTCGCCACCAACATCTACGCGCCAAAGCGCGGCTTCACTTTCCCTGAGTGGTGCCTGAAACATGATCTGGAGGACTTCGAGCCGTGCACGATGCAAAGCTTCGCCACCTATGGCTGCGAGATGCAGAAGCGTCTGGTGCCTGATCTGGAAGAGGTACTTGTCACTAACGTTGAAATGCGGGATCGGAAGTTCGAAGTAACATTAGCCTCTGGAGAACACTTTACTTCGTCCAAAGTCGTTGTCTGCACCGGCCTCTCGGGTCTGGCCCACATTCCCAGTGAGTTGCGCAACCTGGGACCGGATCGGATGAGGCATACATTTGATATTTCAGATTATGGAGAGTTCCGGAACAAGACTGTCGCAGTCATTGGAGCCGGTGCCTCCGCCATCGAAGCCGGCGTTTTGGTGCAGGAAGCGGGGGGCTCGAGCGCGATCTTCGTTCGCGGACCGGAAGCGATTTTCCACGGCCGCACACCGCGCGTTCGTCCGCTGTGGCAGAGACTGAAGAATCCCACCTCAGTTGTCGGTCCCAGCCGACGTGGCTGGGTCCTTCAGCATCTGCCGCTGCTGGTATATCACCTGCCGCTCGAACGCCGTACCCGCTTCGTAAAGCGCCATCTTGGTCCGGCATCACCGTGGTGGATTATCGAGCGTGCGCAGGGGAAGGTGCCGATCCACGTGCGCCACGAGTTGATCGGGGCCGGTATTTCGGGCAATCGCGTCCAGCTGAATTTCAAGGATGGCGAAGGTCAGATGCGTTCTGCCGAGGCTGATTTTGTCATCGCCGGTACGGGCTACGACGTTAATGTTGCTCGCCTCGCGTATCTCGATCCGGAGCTCATTCGCCGCATACGGTGCATCGAGCGCTCCCCCGCTCTCAATAGTCACTTCGAGTCCTCGGTCCCCGGCCTGCACTTCCTTGGGCCGCTCTCGTTCATGTGCTTCGGTCCATTGTTCCGTTTCGTATGCGGAGCCGCAATAGCGGCACCAAGGCTTGCCCGACGTCTCGGTTAAACATCCAGGCACGCCTAATCGATCTGCTTGTGCGCGGAGATGCCGACGTGTATAAAATATCGGATTCATTGCGCCGCTGCGTATGAGTGGTGGAATCATACTTAAGGTGCTCGAGGGCATGCCGATTGGACGTAGGACCATGCAACTTAAGGCCCGCGCGTGCTGGCGGTCTGCAAGCAGTGCGTGGACGCTGGTTGACATTTAGGCAGAGCGTTTCGCGGTGGGGCACGCGACTGAAAGGCGGCCCCAGCTGGCTAAGGTCCAGCCTCGGCGCGCGGCTTTGGTTGAGTGCTTGTAATCAGGTCGGCGCCAACACCCGCACCTTCTGGCGTCCGAACATCGAGAATCGCGGACGTATCATAATCGGCGCCAACGTCCGTCTGAACTCGCATTGGGCGCCAATCGAGTTGGTAAGCGGACCCGATGGCGTCATTGATATCGGCGATCGAGTCTACATCAATTACGGCTCAATCATTTCGGCGCAACTGCGGGTTCGAATCGGGTCGAACGTAATGATCGGGAACTACTGCATCGTCGCCGATACGGAGATACCAGGCATCGGTGACCCGCCCGGCAAGCCATCGATCGCTCCGCGCCAGATAGAGATCGGGGATGGTGCGTGGTTGGCCGCGCGTGTGACCGTGCTTCCGGGATCGCGTATCGGCGCGGGCGCCGTGATCGCCGCTGGCAGTATCGTGGCTGGCGATATCGCTCCGGGTGACCTCGCCGGCGGCATCCCGGCCCGGACACTGCGCGCAAGATGACGAGCCGCGACAGCTGGAATGCTGTGCGCGCACGGCGCTGGTTGCGCAAGTGTGCGGCAGTGGGCGAGGGCCTGCGACTTGATGGGCGGCCGACCGTTGAATACTACGGCGGACGGATACGGATTGGCAGTCGACTGCATCTCGCCTCACGACCCGTCGCTTCCCATCTGGCGGTAGGACCCGGCGCCCTCCTTGATATTGGAAACGACGTCTCAATCGGCTGCGGCGCGGCCATCGCGGCGTTTCAGCACGTTCAGATTGGCGACGGCACGCGAGTTGGACCGTTCGTGATCATCATGGACACGAGTTTTCACGGTTCCCCCGGCGATCAGTCGCTCCAGCACAATTGCCGACCGGTCATGATCGGCGCTGGTTGCTTGATCGGCACGCGAGTAACGATCACCCGGGGTGCGACCATCGGCGACGGTGCCGAGATACTTGCCGGCAGCGTCGTCTCCTCGGCGATCCCGCCTGGTGTGTGCGCGGCCGGAGCGCGAGCACGAATCATCGGTCGCGCGGGCGACCCGGCTTCGCGATGGGACAGTGCCGCGGCCGTGCTGCCGAACATGCTGATGGCCTCACTTGGTCTTGACTCACCGCCGGATCTGGATAGTGGCCCAATCCCGCCACACCTTTGGACCAATGCCGGCATAGGCGCCGTGCTCGGCGCGGTGCATAATCGCTTCGGGGTCGAGTTGGATCCGGCCGCGGTCCGCGAGATCCGCAGCTTTGCCGATATTGCCGCGGCCATTCAACGCGTTCTCTGGGAGCACTAAGGATAGCCGGGAGGCCCGTGACTCGCACGGACCGGCGCTGCCACGGGTGACCGCCTGTGGCGAACGCACTGTGCCGGTCACAGCGAAAATTGCTATTCTGCCCCGGACCCTCCCTCGTTTCGCCAAACCAGGTCTTACCCCGTGACGGTTCTTCATTTCTCGGAATCGGCCGACTGTCGAAGCGGCCGGCCGATGTCCTGCAGCGGATCAGCGATCATGCCGCGTAGTTACCGGTTGCGATCTTGGGACCGTCGGATCTCTGTAGCGGCAAAGAGCAGGGAGTAATGGGAATTAGAAGTCTGATTCAAAGAATCTTGGATTTGTTTGGATACCAAATCACGGGAATGCCGTCGCTCGCCACGTTCTTGGCGTCACGTAAGATCGACCTGGTACTGGATGTGGGTGGGAATATTGGTCAATTCGGCCTTAAGATCCGCAACGCAGGCTATCGAGGAGAGATAATTTCCTTCGAACCGATTCCAGAAGCCGCGGATCAACTTCGTCAAGTTGCAATTCGAAAGCCGCCATGGACAGTGCATCAAGTGGGGCTGGGCGGGAGCGATTGTGAACTGGACCTGAATGTCAGCAAGAATAGTGTATTTAGCTCTTTCCTGCCTCAAACCGAATTTACTCGCGACTTTGACAAGTCCTCAGCAGTAGTACATGTGATCAAGGCACAGGTCCATCGGTTAGACCGTTATCTGCCACTAATTACCGGCAAGAATGTGTTCTTGAAGATCGACGCTCAAGGCTTTGAAGGGCCCGTATTGTCAGGCATCGGGGAATGCATACATTCGATACAGGGAATATTGCTTGAATTGCCCGTCAAGCATCTCTATGAGAAAACGTGGTTGTTTGAGGAGGCCGTAGCGGAACTCAGGAAGCTGGGTTTTGTCATTGCACAACTGCGCCCCGTGAATACAATTCCGGAAGACCGGGCTTCAATTGTTGAGCTTGACTGCGTCTTTCGGCGGGCCTGAGATCAGCCGACGCCGTCTCGTCGACGCTAACCTTGCGCAACAGACGAGAAACCCGGGCTAGCAGTGCGAGCGAACAAATTCAAACAAACGGCGGGCGTTCTCCCGGGCGTCGAAGCGCTGGAGAGCATCCGCGCGTCCGTACTCGCCCATGCTGCGCCGGCGACCTGAATCGGCAACCAACGCCTCGAGCGCGTCCCCCAGAGCTGCGCCGTCACCTGCGTTGAGCAAGTGGCCGTTCTTGCCTTCCAACACGATGTCCGGAATCCCGCCAACGCGGGTTGCAACGACGGGCATGCCTGCCGCGAGCGCCTCCATCAGGACCAGCGAATAGCAATCGGCGAGAGTCGGCAGGACGAACAGGTCGGAGGTTGCGTATAGCGCGCGTAATTCGGGGGAATTGGCCCGGATGTCGTGGTGCACGGTGACGCCCGGCTGCGGCTGCACTTTATCGCGGGTAACCAGAATGAGCTCCGCGCGGCCTCGCAGGCGCTGCCGGAATACGTCGAGCAGCAGGGAGCCGCCCTTGCGCTCAAAGTCACCCCCCACGAACAGGATTCGTGGCACCTCGTGTTCTCTGTCGCCGGCAACGAACTGCTCGACGTCCACCCCGGGCGGAATCACGGCGATGTTTTCTTCCCGGTAGCCGTAGTCATCGACAAAGGATTGTTTGGCCCAGTTGGACCAGCCGACAAGCCCCGCAGCTGCGCCGTATACCTTGCCGTTGAGCGCCCTTTTGGCGCGCTCACGGACTCGCCCCTGCGCCTGCAGCCCATACGCAGCGCGCATATTGAGCTTGTTCGACGGTGTGCCGTCCGTTGATAGAACGGTCGGCTTCTTGCGAAACAGATCTACGCAAAGGAGCGCGAGCGTGGTGGTGTGCATGAAAATGCCGTCGACTTGCGGCATTACATTGATCAACGCCGCGCGCGCCAAGCGACCACCAGCGATAGTCCACGGCAAGCGACTCGCGCGGTACTCGATCGGCAGCCAAAGCGGGCCCGGTGCTTCGGCCATAGATTCCGCGCGCCGCAGGTTCAGGTAGTGCGTGATGTTGCCAAGAGTTTGCTCCATCACGTAGGCGATCGGTCTGCCGCTCATCGTCGCAAGGTGGCCCGTCGCGCTGTTATTCACAAAAAGTATACTGAGCGGTGGCTCCGCGGGCAAGCGCGGAGCCACTACGGGGCTGCCGGCGCACCACGGGACGTTGACCGAAAGAACTCGCGAAGTTGTGCACCGGATTTACCGGCCCCGCGGCTGCCCGTTCCGTCCCTGGATCAATGCAAAGAGCCAAATAAATTCCCTCAACATAAGCAGCCGACTGGAAATGTGATCTGATCGGCCCCTACTGCACATGCAAGGCTGCCCACGGCCGCGACGCTCGCTGGCCTTTAGCGCAATCCGGTCAGCATCATCGGGAGGCGAATTAGAGCCGGCTACGCTCGGTTGCCTCATGCGGGTCATCGCGCCGGAACACGCCCGAGTATGCTATCTTTTGGATCTCAAATGTACGCGGCGCGCAATAGACTGGAGACGACATGAAAGGCTACAGCGTCGACAAGCGGATCATGGTTACCGGGGGTGCCGGATTCCTCGGTTCGCACTTGTGCGAGCGTCTGGTCGAGCAGGGTCACGACGTCCTGTGTGTCGACAACTTCTACACCGGCACGAAACATAATGTCGCGCATCTGATCGACCATCCGCGCTTTGAACTCATGCGCCATGACATAACCTTTCCGCTGTATGTTGAAGTCGACGAGATCTACAATTTGGCGTGCCCTGCTTCGCCGATTCATTACCAGTTTGATCCCGTCCAGACCACCAAGACCAGCGTTCATGGCGCGATCAATGTCTTGGGTTTGGCGAAGCGGGTCAAGGCTAAGGCTCTCCAGGCATCGACCAGCGAAGTCTATGGCGATCCAAAAGTACATCCGCAAACCGAAGCCTATTGGGGACACGTCAATCCGATCGGCATTCGCGCTTGCTATGATGAAGGGAAACGTTGCGCCGAAACGCTGTTCTTTGACTATCACCGGCAGCATAAGTTGCGGATCAAGGTAGCCCGTATCTTCAATACCTACGGTCCACGCATGCACCCCAATGATGGCCGCGTGGTCTCGAATTTCATTGTCCAGGCGCTCAAGGGCGAACCCATCACGGTCTATGGAACAGGCGCACAGACGCGATCGTTCTGTTACGTGGATGACTTAGTCGAGGCTCTGATCCGGCTGATGAACTCCCCGGATGAATTTACGGGGCCAGCAAATATCGGCAACACCAACGAATTCACGATATTGGAGCTCGCCGAAAAGGTGGTCGCCCTGACTGGAGCGAAGTCGGAAATTGTTCGCAAGCCCCTACCGAGCGATGATCCGATACAGCGTCAGCCTGATATCTCTCTTGCACGGGCGCACCTTGGCTGGCAGGCCACGACGGAACTGGACGAGGGACTGCGACGCACTATCGCGTATTTCAGGGAAACGATATCTGCCAGGCAGCAAGGGTAGTGCCGAGCCTGTGTAGGGTTCGATAGCCTCGAGGTTCGCAGCCGGCGTGGCCCTCGCGAAGAGAACAATCCAATATCCGTGACCCTTCCGCCGCAAGTCTAGCGTGCCGTCACGGTCAGTGTCCTGATCAGCCGTGCAGGTACGCCGCCCACGAGCGCGTTGCTCGGAACGTTCTTGGCCACTACCGATCCGCTCGCCACGACGCTGGAGTGCCCGATGGTGACGCCGGGCAGTATGGTGGCTCGGGCCGCAATCCATGAGCCATCCTCGACGAGGATCGGACGCATGATTGACGTACCGGAGCGATAGTTCGCCGGACCGATTTCGTGGTGGGTGGTGACGAAGACACTGTGGTGGCCGATGCTGATGCAATTGCCGATCCGTATTTCAGCGGAAAGGTCCAGGAACAGCGGTGCGTTGATGATGCAGTCGGATCCGATGTGCAAACGCCTATGGATCGCGCCCGCACCGGCCAATGTCAGGCGACCCAACACCAAAGTACGCGGTCCGATCGCGACGCCCGCTAAACGATAGATCGCCGTGCGAAGCCGGCAAAAGCACAGTCTGGGCAGAACCGCGACCAGCATGTCCACGAGAATAAGCCTTGGCTTCAGATTCATGAATTCTTCGACGACCGCGCGTGTCAGTCGTCTAAGAGGTGCTCTCATAATGGATGCCCGCATTTCCGCATTCCGGCAGAAA
This sequence comes from Steroidobacteraceae bacterium, assembly GCA_035485475.1. Taxonomy (GTDB): domain Bacteria; phylum Pseudomonadota; class Gammaproteobacteria; order Steroidobacterales; family Steroidobacteraceae; genus DAIDKA01. Next base: position 110,591 of record DATHOA010000200.1, read on the forward strand.
TATTCGACAGCACGGAAGAGGAGCGGATATGCATGGGCCGCAACTATGCCACGCTGCTACGCATTGGAGCAAAAGGTTGCCAGTGGCAGCATCGTGGATGCCACTATCATCCGTCGCCGAAGACCTGGCCGCCGTCGCCGGCAAGTCCCGGGAAGTGGAGAATCGGTGCGCGGCAATGCTTCACTTGACAGGTGCGAAAGCACCACGGCCTTACAGTGGCGCCACGCCATATAAGTCTGTATTCTTCGCCTCATCTAGTCATGGCGTCGAATTTGGTATGTCAGTGCAGACGTACAGGCTCTCACTCCTCTGCATCACAGCCAGTCTGCTAGCGTGTGGAAGCAGTGCCGGCACGAGCGCGGCAACTGACAGCGCCTCTGGCTCACCGGTGACCATCGCCGTCGACCCGTCGAGCAAAAGACCCATCTCACCGTACATTTACGGAATCAATTTCGCGACGCAGATCGACGGCGTACCAACCGCCCTTACCTTGGATCGCTGGGGAGGCAACCGCGCGACGGCCTACAACTGGGAAACGAATGCGTCCAACGCCGGCAGCGATTACCAATATGAGAATGACAATGCCGGTGGCAACAAGGAGGCCGGTGCTGATGTTTCCGCCCTGATCGCCAAGGACCAGAAACTCGGAATGGCAAGCATTGTCTCGGTGCAGATGCAAGGCCTGGTGGCCGGAGATGCCAACGGCCCGGTCAGTGTCGCAAATCCTCCCGACAAGTCGCGCTTCAAGAAGGTTTTCTACGAAAAGAAACTGGTAACCAACGAACCGTTCACCGTTGCACCATCGGCCTCGGACGACTACGTGTACATGGACGAGTTCATCTGGGCGCTTGACCAGAAGTTTGCAGGTCAGCGCATCTTTGGCGTGAATCCTTCAACGCAGCACGTGTTCGTCTCTTTGGACAACGAGCCAGAGCTCTGGAACAGCACCCACCTTGAGATTCAAGGCAAGACGCGTATCACATCCGATAGCTATATTGCCAGGACCGTCAGTTTGGCCACCGCTCTGAAGAAGCAGTTTCCCGACTTGGTGATTTTCGGGCCCGCACATTACGGGTTTTTGGGCATATACAATTGGAGCGGAGAGTTGAGCGCGGCGCCCTCCGTAAACAACTGGTTCACGGACAAATACTTGAGGGCGTTGAAGGCTGCCTCAACTTCGTTCGGCAGGCCGCTGGTGGATGTCTATGATTTCCACTGGTATCCGGAAGCGACAGACAGTGCCGGGGCCCGAGTGACGAGCCTCATGAGTCCCAACCTGACTGACGATCAGGTTCAGGCGGTCGTACAAAGCCCCCGAAGTCTTTGGGATAAGACATATAAGGAGAAGTCGTGGATTACCAAGGATGTCATCGGTCAGCCAATTGCCATTCTGGACAGGCTGCAAACTCGAATTGATGCCGAATTCCCTGGCATGAAGCTCGCCCTCACGGAATACGACAACGGCGGTGGCCAGCATATCGCTGGGACTATCGCGCAGGCTGACAATCTCGGTGTGTTCGGCGCACACGCGCTATTTGCCGCGACGATGTGGATGCTCGGATCCAAAGAACCGTATTCGCTGGCCGGATTTCGCGCCTATCGAAACTTCGATGGCGCCAACCACAATTTCGGCGATACATCGATTCAGGCGATATCCAGCAACGTCGCCAAAGTCGCCGTCTACGTAAGCACGGACAGCGGCCGGGCCGGTCGGGTCGTGATGGTGGCAATCAATCGCTCGCCATCGGACCAAACGACCTCAATCACCGGGCAGCCTCTAGTGGGTGCTGCGCATTTGTTCCAGATGACGGCGGCAACGGCGGCGAAGCAGTTCAGCATTCGACCGGTCGCGGCCGGGGTTCAACCGGTTTCGGGATCCTCGATCACTTTGACTCTCCCAGCACTGAGCGTAACGACGGTCGATATCTATTAGGGACCCGTCTCGGCAATGGATCATGCAAGCTTCGGGATTGCGGCCATGCACAAGTACATGCCCGAGTGGGCCATTGAGCATCCCCCTGGCTTGGTCGCTAGCGGCACCAGAATCGACGCCTACGGCGCGGGCTGGCTCGCGACACGGTCCTGAATTGCGCTTTTGGATGTGCGCTGCGGGATGGTTCACATTATTGACAAATGCCGTGCGGTAGTGGGTTGATCGATCTCACAGTTCAATCAATCCAAAGACGCAACGGCCGGATGACTCGAAGATTCGGTCGAGTCATCGTCCGCTTCGCCCGCCTCCGGTGTGCGCGTTTCGCGACAGGTTTCGGTGTCCCCGATTTGCCCCTATGATCCTGATCTGCGGGACTTTCCAGACAACCCCGCGTTGAGGAGTATTTGCAATGTTCGAACGCTGCCCCAAGTCAAGCGCCTTCTACGGCTTGATCGTTCCGGTGTGTCTGCTGGTGCTTAGCGGGTGCGGCTCAAACGGCGATGCTTCTACGCCCAACGATGTCGCCGGATCGGTCTCAACCGCTTCAGGCACTGCCACGAGTTCGGCCCCGGCCACCAGTTCGGCACCTGCAACCAGTTCGCAGCCCGCCACCAGTTCGGCGCCGGCCACGAGTTCGGCACCCGCCTCAACACTGACCCCACCTGCAGTTGCAGCCGCGCCCGCAGTACCCACGAATCTCGCGATAACTGCCGGCAGCAATCAGGTGACCGTTGTATGGACAGCCAGCACTGGCGCAACGGGCTACCACGTGAAGCGTTCCACGACCAGCGGCGGAGCGTACACGCAGGTCGCGGCGCCCACCTCGACCTCCTTCACCGACACCACGGTCAGCAACGGTACAACTTACTACTACGTGATTTCGGCACTCGACTCGGCCGGCGAAAGTGCCAATTCAGCGCAAGTCAGCGCGGTTCCCGCTGCCCCGTCGACCGCTGCCACTGCCAATGCGTGCGGAATGCAGTTAGGCAGTACGCCGGCCATTTTCTGCGACACATTTGATGCTCCGGCCGGTATCGGCAACGGTAACCGCTCCGGCCAGCTTAATGGGAATGTATGGGGCGCCTCGCGAGAGACCATGAACGTGAATCTCGGACAGGGCCAATACAACATGTGGAATGCCACGGTGCTCCAGATGTGTGACGGCACCACACCAACCGTTTTGCCTCCTAATGACATCATTATTTGCAATGGTCAGGTTCGTGAGGCCAGCAACGACAACAACACATTGACCTTCGAAGACGGCGTTGTGACTTCCTTGGCGATGTACCCGAAGCAGCCGTTCGACTTTGCGGGCAGGACGGGGACAGTGAGCTTCGAGGTATCAAACGATAGTTCCGGCACTCATGGAGCATGGCCGGAGTTCTGGATGTCAGACGCACCAGTTCCGGATCCCTTCAGTCATTTCGCCGTGTGGGAGTCATATCCTGCGAATGGGTTCGCGGTGCGTTTCGCGGCGGCCGCCGAAGTCGGATCCTATGGCACTTGCCCCAACGGCAACAATCTCAACAGTGTGCGATTCACGGTAGATTCTGCCGCTGTAATTCGCGGCTATGTGCTGGAGGACACCGGAGGGTTCGGCGTCAGCACCGGGACTACGGTCACCCCGTTGGACTGTGTGATTGAGTCAAGCGGTCCTGGCGGCGGCATGAACCACATAGAACTGCGTATCTCACAAAATCAGATCGACGTGTATGCCACCGATGCAGGGGTGGCACCGACTCCCACGACTCTTAAGCACATTGCTGTGATTACCAATACGAATCTCACGCTGTCGCGCGGATTGATCTGGCTTGAGGACGTGCATTATAACGCGGACAAAGCCCTGATCTCGCGCCCGTCAGAACGACAGCACACGTTCGCCTGGGATAACGTGGCATTCGACGGACCATTCGTTGGCCGAGACTTCGCCTACGACGCGCCCGACAATACTCTTCCGGGGTTGAATGGTGCCCAGAACCTAGGCAAGTTCTCGCTGGCGAATCAGACTACTACTTGGAATGTGCCTGGGCTACCGGCTAATCCTCAACCTGCCGCAGTGAAAATAACCTTCAACTTCGACGAAGAAGTAAATGCGAATCCCACTGCGCTGAACGTCATCGTCAATGGTCATGCGCACTCGGTGCCCTGGCCCTACCCTGATCAAATGGAAAACATCTGGCGGGCATTAGCCGTCATTGTTCCCGTCACGGATCTGGTAGCTGGAACGAATGTCGTGCAGTTAGGGGCCGACTCGCCTGAAGTATTCAGCAATGTCGACATTGTGCTGGGAGATGTACCGGGAGCCGTGCCGGCGCTTCCCGGTGCAGTTGACACCTATCCTGGCCCATAGCGTCAATCCATTCGGTGAATGCGCCGTCGATCACTTCGTGGTGTCGGGAGTCGTCGCCGTAAAAGTGACTCCAAAAATGGTCGCATTGAAATCGCCGCCGGCGACATTTGAATCCCGCGTTTGCACATTCGCGTAGGGCTTGATCGACAGCCAGCGCAGAGGCTGGTAAGTGATTTCCAGGGTGCCGTAGTGCTGATAATCGCTTCGATGGGCACCCGGCGGATAGCCCAAGCCAGTCAGTTCCTGCGGCGGGTAATCTCTGTAGGTGAAGGTATAGCCCAATGACACCGCTATCTTGTACGTCGCCTGCCAATCGACACTTCCGCCGACGTCGGTATCGATCTCTGAACCCAGCTGGGGCACATAACTGTTGATCGTCCGGTCGATTTTGACCATGAAGCTAGTCTTCGGAGTCAGTTGGTCCTTGAAGTCGAGCAGGCCCGTCAACCCCGACGCGTCGTCGAGTCCCGTGGTCGAGCTCCTGCTGCTGTAGCCGATCTGACCATCAAAGCTGGTGTGGCCGAGCTTGTAGTTGGCCAGCAAGCCTGCTGTCCTTTGACTGTAGGACGAATCCTGTGTCGTGTTTGAACTGCTGTAGTCACCGGTCAAATAGCCCAATGTAAGTCCGCCGCTCAGCCCGCTGAATCCCAGGTACTCAAGCGAGGTGGTACCCGAAGTTTGACTCGATCGCAGGTCCGGCGCCTGGGCAATGGGTTCGTCAGTGCGGCTATTGGAACCTGTGCCTTCGATTTTCCAGTCAGGACCGAGCTTCAAGCCGACTAGGCCCGACTCGGTCTGCGAAGTCGCGATCGTCAAGTCGAGCTCCGACCCGGAAAGATTCACGAATGGCACCATGGCGTGCGTCCGAGCTATATCCACCTTGCCATACAAATTATCAGCAAGTTTCCAATTCAAACCGGCGTCGAGGTTGTAGGCATTGTTGTTCAACTGCGTAAAATGGTCATAGCGGAACTGGGTGGTGTTGGCAGTGGCATATACCTGCTGTTGGCCGAATAGGTAACTGGCACCGAATGCCGCCCCGTACGTGTAGTCGGTGTCCGAACGGCGGGAACCGGTGGTTCCGGGTGGGGTTATGCCGGTATCCAAATCAAATACGTTTGAGTTGCTGGAAAATCCAGCCGACGCGGATGCGGTCCCGACGAACTGCGCCTGGGCTTGCAACGGCACTGCCAGCGCTGCCAGCGCGGTGCAAATCAGCAACCCATAAGCCACGGACTGCGGGACCTTGCGGTCAGAGCGATGATGCACGGTTAGCATGACTCCCAGTCGAACCCCCACAATCGCGATCGGACAGCTGACTTGGTGCCGACGCGCCGGCTATACGCGCCTGCGTGGATTATGGCAACGCTGACCGAAGTTATGTCTGCACCAGAGCGCACCTTTGGCTTCTACCGCTGACCAAATTAGAAATAGTCGCCCGAGATGCTTACTATACAGCCGCCGCAACGGTTGGCACAGGGGGATTGGGTGGAGGCGACTGGTCCGGTGGTCGTTGCGGAACATAGCTCGCAACCAAAAATACTCTTGGCTGCCAGTACCTGGTGGTCGGCATCCGCCCGTCTGGCGATGTCCTTGGCGCACAACGGCTGTGTCGTGTCCGCACTGTGCCCGACGGGACATCCGTTGCGTTATCTCGGCAACATCAAGCAGCTCTACAAGCTGCACGGAATGCGTTCGCGCGCCTCGCTACTGGCCGCGATTCGAGGCGCGCAGCCGGATTTCATAATTCCCTGCGACGATCGGATCGTCGCACAACTGCACGAGCTATATGGCCTGCATGCCGCACTGCGCCCGCTTATCGCCTCTTCCCTGGGAGATCCGCGCGGTTTCGACATCGCCGATAGCCGCAGTGCACTACTGAAGATCGCCGCAGACCTGGATATCCGTGTGCCGCGCGGTGCGATCGTCGCCACCGAGGCCGATGCAAAGCAGAGCTTTCGGCAGTTCGCGCCGGTGGCGGTCATGAAACTGGACGGCACCCATGGCGGCGAGGGCGTGCGTATCGTGCGCTCAGCCGAGGAGGCCGCAGCGGCGTTTCGTAGCTTGCGCGGCAGCACCGGTTTGCTTACCGCGGCGCACCGTCTGCTCATCCATGGGGATCAATTGGCGCCCTGGAGCTGGACCAGAAGGGCCAAATCAGAATTGACGATCCAGGAATACATACAGGGGACCCCGGCGAACAACATGGTCGCCTGTTGGCAGGGTGAAATGCTGGCCGAAGTGGCCGTGGAGGCCGTTTCGTGCCAGGGCCCGACGGGATCCGCAAACATCGTGCGTCGTGTCGATAATCCAGAAATGGCCCGGGCTGCAAAGCTGATAGCCGCGCATTTGGGCATATCAGGTTTTTTTGGGCTTGATTTCATCAGCGACCCCCGTACCTGCGAGCCCTACCTGATCGAGATGAATCCCCGTTGTACACAGTTGGGTCACCTGGAGTTCGCGGATCGCGCCGGATTGGCCCGTGCGCTGAGCGAGCGCATCACGGGTCAACGTGCGGCGCCATCACGGGCACCCATCCACGGCGACCAGGTCGCATTCTTTCCCCAGGCGTGGCGCTCGAGCACACGCGGGGACGAGTGGTACTCCTCGTTTCAAGATGTCCCTTGGGAGGAACAAGCTCTGGTTGAGTACCTGATGCTCGACCCTTGGCCGAAACGGCGATGGCAGGTGCGCGCTTATCGCCGCTTGCGAAGACGCAAGGCTGAAAACTAACGTAAGCGCAAGCTGTATCTTGGCATTGGTGCGCCTCAGGACCTCGATAGAAGAATCCCAATAATGCGTACCTAGTCGCATTTTCACGTGTCCGGATGGCATGGGCACCGCGTTAGGTTTAATAATCCCTTGTGCATGCGCGTGAGTGTCGGTCAGACTCCGCAAACAAAGGCTTATGCGGGTGCATAGACCACGACTGCGCCGCATGATCCAATAGTCGGCGCGCCGCGGTTCTGAACGAAGTAGTTGAATCGCAAGTAATAGTTAACAAAACGCCGGGACATCTGCCGGCAGAGAATTCCGGCACGAGAGTAGCCGGTGCGAGTCAGACAGATTTCTAAAGCGTGCAACAGGCTGCGACAGCCCATGCGAAGGTATCAGTGTCGTCCGTAGTGGAGTCATTTGCTCATCGGCGCGTTCGACTTGGTAACGTCGAGCCCGCCGCCGTTGCGTTGCTCAAGCAGCTGGACCCGCTGATTGTCTTCCTGAGCCTGTTTGGCTGCGAATTCGTGTACCACGATCGTCTTACACCTGCATTGGGTGCATACGCCACGCTGGTCTTCATAGTTACCAGCCAGCTGTTCAATCGCCTGGACATTCGCGAAGTTGGCAACTCATTTTCCGACTTCTCGCGCACCTATGCCCGCATAGTGCTGCAGTGGGCCTCCGTCATTGCCGTGCTGCTGTTCGCTGCATTCGCCTTCAAAGTCAGTGCGAACCTGTCACGACGGGTGGTGCTGACATGGTTCGCCGTAACCCCAGTGCTGCTTTCGGCTGTGCATGCCGTGCGGATGCGCGCGCACTGGTTTGCCGCCAATGGCGCCTCCGCACCGCGTCACATCATTGTTGGCGTCAACGAAGTCGGCTTTGAACTGTCGCGGCGCCTGCCGCCAAATGGATTCATGGGGTACTTCGACTTCCGAAGTATCGATCGACTGGCGTCGGTTATTGAGCCGGACAAGCTCACGGGCCATTGTACGGATGTGGCCGACTATGTGCGCTCGCATGGCATCAACATCGTCTACATCGCCCTGCCGCTGTGCAATGTGCCGCGAATGAGCACTCTGGTGAATGCGTTACGTGATACGACGGCCTCGGTGTATTTTGTTCCGGATGCCTTCGCGTTCGACCTGATCCAGAGCCGGTTCGTGGAGATCAACGGCATGCCGGCGCTGTCGGTATGCGACACGCCATTCCATGGCATGGACGCCGTGCTCAAACGCGCGACGGATGTCGTGTTCGCCAGTGTTGCCCTGGCCCTGGTCAGCCCGCTGATGCTCCTGGTTGCCGCGGCGGTGAAGTGCACCTCCAGCGGTCCGGCGCTGTTTCGTCAGCGACGCTACGGTCTGAACGGAGAGGAAATTCTCGTCTATAAGTTCCGCTCAATGACCACCACGGAGGACGGCGCGGAGGTCAAGCAGGCGACCAGACAGGACCCCCGGGTGACGCCGGTGGGTCGTTTCATCCGCAAGACATCGATCGATGAACTGCCACAACTGTTCAACGTGCTGCAGGGCACCATGAGTCTGGTCGGGCCGCGCCCCCATGCCGTCGCTCACAACGAGTTGTACCGAAAATTGATCAGTGGCTACATGATCCGCCACAAGGTGCGCCCTGGCATCACGGGCCTCGCCCAGGTGAACGGCATGCGCGGTGAGACCGAAACGCTCGACAAAATGAGCGAACGCGTGCGATTTGATCTGGAATACTTACGGTATTGGTCCCCGTGGATGGACCTGAAGATCATATTCAAAACATTGGGTCTCGTTCTACATGTCGGCAAGAACGTCTACTAAGACGCAATTACCCCTGGACAGTCCGGTCCAGCTGGACCGAATCGTCAATGAAATTGACGATTTCGACCTGGCCGGGTTCGTATCCTTGGCGGAGGCATTCGGCACCGACCGATATGGATTCGTGGTCACGCCCAACGTCGACCACCTGATCCGGTATTACGACGATTCGACGTTTCGGGACCACTACGCCGCCGCCTCCTATGTGTTGATGGACAGTCGCTTTGCGACCCGGCTGATCCGGCTGCTGAAAGGCGTGCAAATCCCCGTCTGCACCGGTGCGGACCTGACCGCGACCCTCTTCCGGGATTCGGTTTCAACCATGGATCGGATTTTGCTGATCGGCGGCAGCGAGGAGCAGGCGCAGACCATGACGCAGATGTTCGGCCTGCGCAATTTGCATCACTACAATCCGCCCATGGGCTTCATTCGCAACCCTGCAGCGGTCGAAGAGTGCCTGAAGTTCATCGAAGACCGCAGCCCCTTTCGCTACTGCTTCATCGGCGTGGGCTCACCGCAGCAGGAGGCCGTAGCGCACGCGTTGCGGACGCGCGGAATCGCCAGAGGCCTCGCGCTTTGCGTGGGTGCGTCGGTGAATTTCATTACGGGATCGGAGCGACGCGCACCGCAGTGGATGCAGAAAGCCAGCATCGAATGGCTATACCGCCTGCTGCAGAACCCCCGGCGCATGGCCAGCCGCTATCTGCTCAGAGGCCCAAGGTTCTTCGCCCTGCTGACCCGTTCAGAATTCATATTGCGCAATCGCTCAGGCGCTGCGGGCTGATCCACCGGCTGCGCGCTCGCCGCGAGGCGCCGCCTCGGCAGGCTCAAGGCGCCACTTGTCCAGCACATCGAGAATCCGCGAATCGACCTTGGGGTCGAACTTGCGGGCAAAATGTCTGCTCGAGGAGCGCAGCAAATCCTGATCATCCATGGTCAGCGTGGCCGGATA
>DATHOA010000201.1:0-11196 GCA_035485475.1 Steroidobacteraceae bacterium
GTGCCGGCGACCATCGTCATGCCGCTGACCACCCCGCAGATCAAAGTGCAGGCGGTCATGGATCTGGGTGGCGAAGCCGTGCTGCATGGGGATGACTACGATGCGGCCTTCGAACGGGCTCAGCACCTGGTCCGTGAGCGCAATCTCGTCTACGTCCACGCCTTTGATGATCCGGATGTGATTGCCGGGCAGGGCACGATCGGGCTGGAGATCATGCGTCAGTGTGGCGGCGATCTCGATGCGGTGTTCGTTCCGGTCGGCGGCGGCGGCCTGATTGCCGGCATCGCGGTCTACATCAAGTCCCTGTATCCGCGCGTGCGCATCGTCGGGGTCGAACCGAACGACGCCAATGCCATGTACGAGTCGCTGCAGGCCGGCCGCCGGGTGATTCTGGACCGGGTCGGTCTGTTCGCCGATGGCGTCGCCGTCAAGCGTGTCGGCGAGGAGCCTTTTACCCTCGCCAAGCAGTTCGTGGACGAAATCGTGCTGGTGAATACCGACGAGATCTGCGCGGCGATCCAGGATATTTTCGAGGAGACGCGGACCATCGTCGAACCCTCCGGTGCCCTGGCCCTCGCCGGCATCCGCAAGGTCATTGCCCGCGATGGCTGGCGCGACAAGCGCCTGGCTGCCATCAACAGCGGCGCGAACATGAACTTCGACCGCTTGCGCCACATCGCCGAGCGCGCCAGCCTGGGCGGGGAGCGCGAGGCGCTGCTCGCCGTGGAGATTCCCGAACAGCCCGGCAGTTTTCTGCACTTCTGCGGAGCGCTGGGATCACGCAGTGTCACCGAGTTCAACTATCGGTATGACAGCAGCGCCCGCGCCCAGATCTTTGCCGGTTTCAGCTTAGGCCAGGGGCGGATCGAAAAGGACGCGGTGATTCGTCAGCTGCGCGAGGCCGGCTACTCGGTGCACGACATGAGCGACAGTGAGCTGGCCAAGCAGCACGTGCGCTTCATGATCGGCGGGCACGCCCGCGAGCTGGCCGACGAGGTCATCTACCGGTTCGAATTCCCGGAGCGGCCCGGTGCGCTGCTGAAGTTTCTGCAGGCGGTCGGCACGCGCTGGAACATCACCTTGTTCCACTATCGCAATCATGGGTCCGACTACGGTCGCGTGCTCGCGGGCATCCAGGTGCCCAAGGCCGAGCGCCCCGAGTTCACCCAGCATCTGAACGCCTTGCACTATCCGTACAACGAAGAGACCGCGAATCCTGCGTACAAGATGTTCCTGGGCGCCTGAGCGGCTGAACTGTCAAGGCGCCTTGATCAGTCGCAGGATGAGCGGATAGCGGTAGGTGTGACCTTCGCCGGCCTTGAGCGTCGCGACCACGGTCATCACGATCCAGTAGATGACCAGCGCGGACATCATCAGGATGCCGATGAGCAGCCACACCAGCGCCAGGCAGACGACAAAGCCCAGGGCGATGCTGATATTGAAGTTCAACGCCTCCAATGCCTGATCGCCGACAAAGGGCGTGCGCTGGCCGCGGGTGCGCCATAGGATCAACGGCGCAAGCAGGCTGCCGAACGGAATCAACATGCCGCACAGGGCCGACAGGTGGGCCAGCGAACCCCAGGTCCGATCATCTTCACTGACCGTGTTCATCGCAGCTTGCAACTACTCGATGGGCAGATCAAACATCAGCTCCCGCACATAGCGCACGGGGGCGGAGCCGAATGCCAGCGCACTATCATGATAGCGCTTGAGATTAAAGTCGCTGCCCCAGCGGCGCCGGGCGTCTTCACGCATGGCGAGATGATCCTGGAAGCCTACGAAGTAGGTCGCAAGCTGCGTCGAGGTCAGCTGCACCCGCACCCACTTCGCGGCCGCTTCGCGTTCCTCCTGGAAGGTATCGTGCATCAGCATGTGCATGGCCTGCTCGCGGGTCATGCCATCGACATGCACGGCCTGGTCCAGGATCGCATTGGCGGTGGCACGCAGATCCCACTTCAGGTGCACGAGCTGCATCAGCGGATCATGGTTCATGTAACCCTGTTCGCTCATCAGCTGCTCGGCATACATGGCCCAGCCTTCCACGAAGGCGTTGGATTGCAGCACCGCGCGGATTGGCGAGCGGTAGCGGTTGGCATGCGCCAGCTGCACGTAGTGTCCGGGCATGGCCTCGTGGATGGTCAGCTCATTGACGGCGCGGGTGTTGTATTCGCGCAGGTAGGAGCGCACCTGGGTCTGCGTCCAGTCGTGCGGAATCGGCGAGACCGCAAAGTAGGTCTTCTGCCCGCGCGCCAGCGGTCCCGGCGCATCGCAGTACGCCAGGGCCACGCCCTGCTGGAACGCCGGCATGATGATCACGTCCAGCGGATCCGGGTACACCGTCATCAGGTCGTGCGCCTTGACGAAGGCGGTGGTCTGCGCCAGTGCCGTGCGGGCCGCGGCAACCACCTGGTCACGCGCCGGATGGTCGGCGTAGGCCAGCTCCAGCGCCGCTTCAATGGCAGTTTGTTGCTGAGCCGGGCTGGGTTTTTGTGGCAACGGTGGTGCGCCGGGCCGAGCGCTCAGCACCTGGCGTGCGATCTCGTACATCTGGGCACGCTTGGTCGCGATCGCGGCTTCGGCGCGGGTGCGAATTTCCTGGCGGGACAGCGTTGAATTCAGCTCGAAGCGCAGCTTCTCGTCGTAGCGCTTGGCCCCGATGCGAAAATCGCCCTTGGCCTGCGGCAGCAAGGTCTTTTGCAGCCAGGTCTGCTGTTCCGTGATCGCACTGCGCGCGCTCGCAATGGCCTGGTTCAGTATCGCGCGCTGTTCGAGCGGCAGTTTGTCGACTTTCGGAACGACGACCTGATCGATGAGGGCAGTGAGCCCCGCATTCTGCGCCAGCGCCGTCTGCGCATTGATGGCGGGCACCGTGGCGGGATCCAACGCCGCGCGTTCCTGTGCGAACAGGCGCGACCAGGCCCGCAGACGGGCTGCCACATGGGACATCCGAATCGGCAAAGGCGCAAAGTCGCGCCCCAGCAGCAGGTACACCGAATTGCCGGCGAGGCTGGTGTAGATGAGCGGGTCGCGGCTCCAGTCGCGGAAGGTCTCGGTCTGCCAGAGGGTGTATTCGAGAGCATGGTGCAGCAGAAGCGCGTCGACCTGCTTCGCCCGCGCGAGTTGCGCGGTCGGCACGGTGTCCAGATCCGCCAGCAGGCTGCGCGCCACCGCCACCAGTTTTGCCCGGCCCGCCGAACTTTCATCGTTGAGCTGGTCGTCGTAGCGCTGGTCGCCCAATTGGCTGGCACCGACCGGATCCAGCCCCAGCATCTCATTCATGAAGCGCGTGACGACGAGCTCGTAGGCCTGGTCGGCCGTGGCGCTGGTTACAGGGCTAGCCGGCGTATTCGGCGCGCCAAGCCCCAGCTGAGATACCAGCGTGGCTGGCAGCAGGATCATTGCAAAGATGCGGGCAAGGCCTAGGGTCCAAGGGCGCTTCGTTGACTGCATGGCTAGGTAAATCAGGGTGTTGAGGTCGCCAGAGTAGGCTCGCGGGGCTTGGATCTGTAGCTGTATGGATGCACAGTACCCGGGGAGCAGCGGAACTGGCGCGCGCGGGATTGGTCAATGCATCCGGGGCGTGACCACGCTGTGCCGGATAGCTGCTCGCGCGGCTTTCAGATGGTGTTTGTCTGTCATGCGGCCGATGTGAATGCGTAGAATGAAATAGATGACTTCTCCTGTAGCGCCCGGAATTCGCATCGCAGACCGTTATACGCTCGGCGAAAAATTAGGCAGTGGTGGTCAGGGCGAAGTCTGGATGGCATTCGATGAGCAGGAGCTGGAGTCGGTCGCGCTGAAGATCCTGATGCGCACCTTCGCGCCCGGCAGCGACCCCTGGGATGTTCTGCAGCGCGAGTACGAGGTGGTGTGCGAGCTGGACCACCCGCGGATCCTGAAGACCTATCCGCCGCTGTGCGCGGGTGATCTGGCCATCCTGCCCATGAAGCTGGCCACGGGCGGTGATCTGCGGCAACTGCGCGGCGCGCCGTATCTGGAGATTCTTCCGGCGCTGATCGATCTGGCGCACGCCCTGGAGCATGCGCATGCGCACGGGGTGGTCCACCGCGACCTGAAACCTGCGAATGTGCTGTTCGACGGCAAGGGCCGGGTGCAGCTGGCGGACTTCGGAGTTGCCGGCCGAACGCAGGAAGGGATACAGATCGATCAGGCGCGCACGGGTTGGTCGCCCTCATCGGCCAGCCCCCAGCAGCTGACGGGGCTGGCGCCCACGCCGGCCGATGACCTGTACGGTCTGGGTGCGCTGGCCTTCGAGCTGTTGACCGGTAGCCCGCCTTACTTTCCCGACTTCGATGTGCGTCGCGTACTCCACGAAGCGATACCGGCCATCGAGCCGGTGCATGTCACGCCGCCGAGCCTGCTCGGGCTGGTGCGAGCCTTGCTGGCGAAGGATCCGCATCACCGCGGGTGCTCCATGGGCGAGGTGATCATCGCCCTGACTGCCGCCCTCGATGATCCGCCGACTTTGGAGTATTCAAACCTGGGCGCCAGCGCCCGTGAGCTGGCGGTACCGGCGATCGTCACATCGGAATGCTAAGCTTGGTCGCGTGGTTGAAAACGTTGGGAAAATTGTCTGGCTCGCCGGTGCCAGCGGCATGGTCGGCTCACGGGTGCTCGAAGCTTTGCTCCAGGCGCCGGAATTCAGTCGCATCGTCGCCGTAACGCGGCGCCCCCTGGGTCGCGATTCCCCGCGCCTGGCGAACCGCATCGTGCCCTTTGCTCAGCTTGAGCCACAGCTCAAGGGTCAGAGCTGCGACACCGCGTTATGTTGTCTTGGCACTTCTTATAAGGAGGCGGGATCCGAGGCCGCATTCCGCGAAGCCGTGCACGTGAATGTCCTGGCCTATGCCCGGGCGGCCCGCACCGCGGGAGCCCGACGCTTTGTCATGTTGTCCTGCCAGAGCGCGAATTCAGCCTCGCGCCGTACTGCAGCGCGTGTCCTGGGAGAAACCCTCGATGCCCTGACCGCGCTCAATTTCGAGTCTCTGGATCTGCTGCTGCCGGGCCCGCTGCTGGGATTGCGACGCGGCGCCGGACTGTCTCAGCTGCTGGCGATGCTCGCAGCCCTGGCGCTGCGACCGGTGCAGGTCGGCGCCCGCGAATCGCACCGGGCCGTAGCAGCGTCCCAGGTCGCCACGGCCATGCTCGGCGCCGCCCGCTCGGGTCGGCGCGGCATTTACCGCTATGATTTTTCCGGCATCCAGGCACTTTCCAGAATGCGCGGCAGAACGTGATGCAGTTAACATCGACGCCTTCTGCGACATGACAGATTCCCAGAATTATTAGTGCCACGCCGGCGCCTTCGGTCCGGTTGAGAGTGCCGTTTAGGATGTTTCGCGCAGCTTTCAAGAGCGGAATGGTAAGGCGGTTCACCGCGACCCTGGTACTGAGCACCCTGGTCCCGGTGCTGGTCGTGGTTGCCGTGCTCTACGGCACTGCCGGCTTGAGCGCCCCCTGGCTGGGTTTGGGCCTTGGCGTGGTGGTCGCGCTGCTGTGCGCCGTTGGCGCGACGGCTTATCTCGTGCGTCGTTACCGGCCGAGCCTGGTGGCGCTGCGCGACGCATTTCAGGAACTGGGCAGCAGCGGATTCGCCGAGGTGCCGACGGCCGCAGGCCGTGATGATCTGGGGATTCTGATCCAGGCGTTCAATCGCTGCGCACAGCGGGTCCGCACCCAGCACGCCAACCTGCAGACCTTGAGTGAAGTGGACCGCCTGCTGCTGCAACCCGGCGGCCTCGAGCCGGTGCTGGATGCCATCCTGACCCGGGTGCAGCGCGTAACGGGGTGCAGCAGCGCGGGTATCGTGCTGCGCGACCCCGATGCGGCCTGGCGGGGGCGGGTGTATCTGGCCGCGAAAAGCTGCCGGGATCTGCCCGTCAGCCGCGTTGCACTCGACGATGACATGATGGCCACGCTTGCCGCCGAACCCGAAGGGTTGACGGTCACGCGCTGTGAAGATGCGCGCCATAGTTTCCTCGTGCCGCTGAAGATCCTCGGCTCCGAATTCTTCTGGGTCTGGCCGGTGAAGCTCGACAAGCATGTCGAGGCCATCCTGGCCGTCGGCTACCGGGACCCACCGATTGCCGATCCGCACACCGCCCAGTGCGGCAGTGAGTTCGCGGCCCGCCTGGCGATCGCGCTGACCAAGAGCGCACGTGACGAGCAGCTGTACCGCCAGGCACATTTCGACCCGCTGACGGCACTGCCGAACCGCGTGCTGTTCTGCAGCCGCCTGTCCACCGAGCTACAAAGCGCGACCGTGGGTGGCGTGAATGGCGCGGTGCTGTACATCGATCTTGACCATTTCAAGAAGATCAATGACAGCGTGGGTCATGCCGCGGGCGACCAGGTATTGAGTATCGCGGCCCAGCGGCTGCGTGCCGCCATCAAGGAAGGCGACACCGTGGCGCGGCTGGGGGGTGACGAGTTCGCCGTCATCCTGCGCGATGTGGTGAGCGCGGATGCCGCGCTGGCGGTCGCGCAGCGCATCGTGCAGTCGTTGCAGCAGCCGGTGAACCTGGCCGGGCACGATCACGCCATGTGCGCGAGCATCGGCATCGCGCGCTACCCGCAGGACGGTCAGACCATTGATGAGCTGCTGCGCAACGCCGATACCGCCATGTATCGGGCCAAGGACCTGGGGCGCGGCCGCGCCATGTTCTATGACATCGCGATGGGCGGGCACCGTCCGGTGCCCACCGATACCGGCCTGCAGTTGGCCCTGCGTCGCCGCGAGTTTTCGCTGTTCTACCAGCCGCAGTATTCCATCGCGGACGGTTCGCTGACCGGGCTCGAAGCGCTGCTGCGCTGGCAGACCCAGCGCGAGGGCATGCGTCAGCCCGGCGACTTCGTGCCCGCCGCCGAGGAGAGTGGCCTGATTGTCGACATCGGCGGTTGGGTGCTCGAAACGGCGTGCGCGCAGCTGGCCGCCTGGCGCGACCAGGGCCTGTCACCGCCGCGCCTGGCTTTGAATATTTCGCTGCAGCAGCTGCGCCATCCGGAATTCGTGCGCAATGTGCGCCGGGTACTGGACCGCTTCGGACTGCCCGGCGCCATCCTCGAGCTGGATATCGATGAGAGTGTGGTGGCCGATCCGGCCAATGCTCCGATGATCGAACGTCTCGCGCAGACCGGTGTGTGTCTGGCGCTGGATGGATTCGGCACCGGATATTCCTCGCTCAGTTACCTGCGCCAGCATCCGATCGGCGCGGTGAAGATCGATCGCAGCTTCCTGGCCAATGTGCCGCACGATGCCACCGCGGTGACGATGATCGAAACGATCATCGTGATGGCGCACTCGCTGCAGAAGCGGGTCGTCGCCGAAGGCATTGAAACCATCGAGCAGCTGGACTTCCTGCGTGAGCGCCGTTGTGATTGCGCGCAGGGCTACTACCTGGCGCGACCGCTGCCCGCGGCATCCGTGACCGAGCTGCTCAGCTCACGCATATACGACAACTCCTCCGAAGAAACCCGCGCCGCGGGTTGACGTAATGCGCGCCCTTCGTGCGTGCGTCCGCTCATTCGCAAATTATGTCTTGTGTCGCGGCGCGTCCGAATGCGTCGCGACCGGGCAGTTTTTCGCGGTTGAGAGACAGTGCGCAATTTGTCGCTTGACGGATAGTCTGCGCATCACGACACTCGTTACGTGAAAAAGGCAAACCCGCCGAAAGGCGGGGACGCAAAGCCACCGGTCTAACGGACTTGTTCCCATGACGGCGGGGTCTCCACTTCTCCCGCGCGACAGCGCCGGAGCACGCGGCCATCCCCCCTTGTGAGTGCGCTTCCGCCAGTCCGGCACAGCCGTTCGTTGTTCCGGGGAACGCATCATGACCATGCCCATGCCAAAGGCCGACAAAACGACTCCAGCCTCGCCCGCAGCGCCGCTGACGGCCGTTGAAAAGGAATCCTTTGTCATCAACCTGTGCTCTTCCACCACGCCGATGGCTTTGACACAGCCACAACTGGCGGAACTGAAGCGCTATTCGTTCTTTGTCAGCAGACGACTCGAGGACGGTCGCGAACGGTTTCGTCTGCACATGGGGTACTTCGACTCGCAGCTTCAGGCCGAGGAGCTGCTGTCCGTGGTGCGCGAGATCTATCCCGGCGCCTGGGCCGGCGAGGCCCCGGGCAAGCGGCTGCGCGCGCGCGGCGCCGCTGAAAAGCCGGCGCCTGTGGCCACCACGGCCGTGCCGGTTGCCCCCGCGCCGGCGGCGGGCCCGAGTGCCGAACTGCTGGCGCGAATGCCGACGCTCAGCGCCGCCCCGGAGCCGAACCCGGTGACGCCGCCCCTGGTACTTGAATTGGTGCCGCAGCCGGCGCGGGTCGCGCCCCCCGAGCCCATTGCCGAGCCGCCGCCCCCCGTGGCGATTGCTGCCGCGGTCGTGGCCCCCGCGCCGCTTCCACCGTCACCACCGCCGCCACCGCCAGCCGCAGTCACGCGCGCGCCCGCGCCCGCGGCGCGCGCTGCCAGCCCGAAGCGCCCCGCGGCAGTACCCTTCGATCAGCGCTCGAATGTGCGCGAAGTGTTGAACTCTCTGGACGAAACGGCACGCAAGCCGCCCGCGCCCGCGCCCGCAGCACCGGTGGGACCGGTGGTGCGTCAGCCCGGGGTATTGCCCGAATCACAGGTGCTGCACCTGCTGGAAGAAAAACGCGGCGACCCGTTGAACACCGTCAGCACGCCGGCCGCCTTCTCGATCCAGCTGCAGTGGTCCGTGCAGGCCATCGATCTGGCGAAAGTGCCGCCGCTGGCGATTTTCGGCGCCTATACCCTGTACACGGTCGAAGGCAGTCGCGAGGGGCGACGCTGGTTCGGTCTGCGCCTGGGTTTCTTCAGCGATGCGAACTCAGCCAAACAGGTTGCACAGTATGTGCGCTCGGAGTTTTCCTCCGTCGCCGTCGTTCCCGTCAGTCTCAAGGAACGCGATGGCGCCAGCGGTGCGACCGATGGTGGTGTTGCTGCGGCCGCACCGCAACGCCCCACCGAACAGCTGCCGAACCGCACCGCTGAATTCAAATTGCTGGATGACACCGGCCCCGCGCCGAAGCTGCCCAACGCCGCCGCCAAGGCTCCGGCCGCTGCGGCGAGCACCCCCGCCGCCGGCGCGAACACTGCCGCTGCTGCCAGCACGACTGCCGCAGCGGGCAATTCCGCGGTTGCGAAACCGAAGAGTGCCGCATCCGGCAGGCTCGGCGCCGCGCGCCGGCCTGGTCAGAAGGATGGAAAGACTCGTGGGCGGGTCAATGCTAACGAGCGGCGCAGCCCGCAGACCCTGGAGGAGACTCTCGAAATCCTCGGTGCCGGCGAATTGCAGATCGAGGGCGCGCGCCGGGAACTGATCAGCGAGGGCCAGATCAAGCATCTGGACGTGAAGGTGCAGAAGAACTCCCCGTTCACGCGGCTGCTCGATCGGCTCGCGGAACGCGGTCGCTAGGGCTACTTACCGAACAGCTTGTCGAGCTCCGAGCGAGCGCGCTCGGTTGTTGCACTGTCGCCGCCGCTCCAGGCGCCGGCGCGGGGTTTGAAGTGGTCGCAGAAGTTCGCCCGAATCTTGTCGCGAACTTCCTCCACCGTGGGCTCACGGCATTGCTGGTACGCACCCGGGTCAAACAGCAGGCACATCTTGCACACGTGCAGCTCGGCGTGGCACCTCGGGCATTCCTCCAGGCGCCGCAGCGGCAGCGACAGGGCGCCCAAGGCCGCGCCGCATTTCCAACACACCAGATCATGCGCCATGGGTTCGCTCCTTGAGGAACCCGGCCAACACCCGACCGGTGTGCGAAGTGATCTTGCGCCGCGCCACCTGGGCGGGCGTGCCTTCGGCCACGATCCGGCCGCCACCGGCGCCCGCTTCGGGGCCCATATCGATCAACCAGTCAGCCTCGGCCATGACATCCAGGTTGTGTTCGACGACCACGGCGGTGTTGCCGGCCTGGATCAGCCGGTGCAGCACCGCGATCAGCTTCTCGACATCGGCCATGTGCAGTCCAACCGTGGGCTCATCGAGCACGTAGAGCGTGTGCCGCGGTATCTGCCGTGGACCGCCCGCCGCATCGCCGCGCACCTTGGACAATTCGGTGACGAGCTTGATGCGCTGGGCTTCGCCGCCGGACAGCGTCGGGCTGTGCTGGCCCAGGGTCAGGTAGCCCAAGCCCACATCCTGCAGCAGTTTCAACGCATGATGCACGCGCGGATGGGCCGCAAAGAACTCGACGGCATCGTCGATACTCATGTTGAGCACATCCCCGATACTGCGCCCGCGCCACAGCACGCTCAAGGTCTCGGAGTTGAAGCGACGCCCATTGCACACATCGCAGCTGACCTTCACATCGGGCAGGAAACTCATCTCGATGGTGCGCAGACCCTGGCCGTCGCAGCCCTCGCAGCGCCCGGAACCTGAATTGAACGAGAAGCGGCTGGCCGTGTAGCCACGGATGCGCGCCTCGGTGGTGCCCGCGAAGATGCCGCGGATTTCATCCCAGAATCCCACATAGGTGGCCGGGCAGGAGCGGGGCGTCTTGCCGATCGGCGTCTGATCGACTTCCAGCACGCGCTGGACCTGCGCGGCGCCCTGTATGGCCTTGCAGCCGATCAGTGTGCCGGGCTGCACCGCCCGGGTCGCGCTGGCCGCGATTTTCGCGGCCAGGGCCTTTGCCTTGGTGCTGAGTTTCCTGCCCTTGGCCGCGCGCTTGGTTGCGGCGCTGGCCTGACGGGCCGTGGCGTTCTTCGCGGCCCGCGCCCGGCCGGTCGGTGTGTCTTCACCCACCAGCCGCTTCAGATTGGTGAACAGGACGTCGCGGGCCACCGTGGATTTGCCCGAGCCGGACACGCCGGTGACGACGACCAGCCGGCCGAGCGGCACCTCGATGTCGAGGTTCGCCACATTGTGCAAGGTGACGCCCTTGAGGACGAGCCGCGATGACTCGGCCGTGACCGGGCGTCGCGGCTTGGCCGGGTGCAGCAGCGGTGCACGCAGGAAACGGCCGGTGACGGAGGAGTCATTGGCGATCAGATCAGCGACCGTGCCACGGCCAACCACTTCCCCGCCGCGCACGCCGGCACCGGGTCCCAGATCCAGCACATAGTCCGCGCGCCGGATCGTGTCCTCGTCATGCTCGACGACCACCAGCGTGTTGCGATGTGCCGCCAGTTCCGCCAGCGAATCCAGCAGCACG
>DATHOA010000202.1:0-5903 GCA_035485475.1 Steroidobacteraceae bacterium
CGGCCCGTTTACATGCACGTATTCGGGACTGGCTTTCTGATCGACGCCGCCGGTCACATCCTCACCAACCACCATGTACTCCAACCGTGGTGGCACGATACCCAGGCGATTCCCGTGCCAATCGATACTTTCGAGCCGACCATCGTGTCGATGTCGGCTTATTTTCCAGGCAGCGAAACACCGCTGGTGGTGCGGATCCAGAGCTTGAGCGATGATTTCGATCTCGGGGTGGCAGCAGTCGATCTGCCTGTGAGCCACCCGCGGCCTGTGGCACTGGAGCAGCAAGCCGCGATTTCGGGCAGCCCGGTCGTCTTGATTGGCTACCCCACCGGACTCGAAGGAATTCTTGCGCGTCTCGATGAGGCTACGCTCAAAGGGATTGCACAGGCGGTCGGGAACAACACGGAGGGTCTGGTACAGGAGCTGGCGCGAAGAAAGCTGATCCGGCCGCTCGTGACTCAGGGCCATCTCGGCGTTGTGGGCCCCGATCAACTGATCTACGACGCACAAACAACCCACGGCGGGTCCGGTAGCCCGGTATTCAATGCCAGCGGCAGGGTGATCGGGGTGAATTTCGCCATCCTGTCGGGTTTCGCCGGCTCCAGTTTTGCCGTTCCCATAGCACGTGCTGCCAGGATGGTCGAAACGTCACAAGCGGTGCAAGGGGCGCGTTGATGCCGGCAACCGGCTCGACCCGGATAGCTGTTTTCGATCTGGATGGCACGCTCTTGGCGGGTGATTCGACGGCGGCATGGTTGCGGGCGCTGCTTTGCGCATCATGGCCGCGATGCATTGCGGCCGCCATTGCGTTGCCCGCCTGGTTACTGCTCATCTGGATTCCGTCATCGCGCAAAGTCGGCGCCTCCCTCCTGCTTTGGATAGCCACGGTCGGCTACGATCAGGACGCCATCACGCACAGCATCCAGGCCTTCGCAAAGCGCTTCGAGCAGGGTGACTGCGCGCTTCGTTGGCGCCGCGCCGGCCTGGCAGCGATGAAATCTCACCTGGCCACCGACGATCGGGTGGTCGTGATCACAGCCGCGCCCGAATGGCTGGCCGCGCAGCTTCTGGCCTCCTGGACTGAAGTTCGCGTGCTTGGATCGACACTCGCCCGCTGTTGGGGTGGCTGGGTTGTCGAGAAGCATTGCTTCGGTCAGGAGAAATGCCGAGCCTTGCAACGAAACGGGTATGGCAGCGCGTGGGACGTCGTTTATACGGACAGCTACGCTGACGCACCGTTGTTGGCCGCTGCCACTGAATGTGGGTTCATCGTGAATCCGCGACGCGGTCTGCTGGCCAAACTGCAGGCGCGTATACCGCGTATTTCACCGCTGCGTTGGACTTGACGCGTAGTATCGCAGCCGCTCAACGAGTACCGCGTGGGCGGCGCTTTGCCGCAGAATGAGCACGGCCAAAGCGAGGCTGAATCCGACGATCTCAAATCCGAAGTAGTATTCGGGAGACTTGAAAAGGGCGCAGATGAAGATCCCCAGGGTGCGATAGTTGGCAGACAAGATGGACCAGCTGCGGATCTGTGGTGCCATCGTTTCACGATAACGCTGGCGAATGGCAGCGGTCTGTCCGGGCTCTCTTTGCATGGCTGCCGCCATGGTCTCGCGAAACTTCCTGCTCATGCCTGCCGTGGGGAAACTCAGGCCCACGTAGAACAGTCGGTCGAGGGAATTGAGCAGCCCGCGAATGACCGGGTGCCCGTCGCGGCCGCGCTGGGGGCTGTTGCGGGGCGCCGGCTCCTGTGGTTTTTTTCCCCATCCCAGGTACTCGTACTCCTGGCGCTGCGCCTCGTAGCTTGCCGACTGGATCATGTGGCACACTGCCGATACCGTCACCAGGCCATACATCCAGGCGCCGTGCGCGTGACTGAGGGAGATTGCGAGGGCCGTGTAGACGGCCAGGAAGGTCACAATGTCAGCGATGCCGTCGAGCACTTTGCCGAAGTGTGAGTACGAGCCGGTGAAGCGCGCGAGCTGACCATCTGCTCCGTCCATCACATGCCAGGCGATCATGAGGGCAAAGCCGGTGATGGCCGATTGCAGGTTCCAATAGCGGTAATAGGCAAAGGCCGCAAGGATGCCGAAGAGCATGCCCAGGATCGAGACAGCATTGGGCGTTACGCCCAGCCGGGCGAAGAAGGGCACCAGCCGGGCTGCCAGCGGATGGATGAAGTAGAGGTTGCTGAGCTCCTCGATCTCACTCGTTCGCCGGATGGGAACGCGGCCCGTGATCTCGGTCTGTGGTTGCGGCATCTATCGATTCTGTGGGCTGTTACATGAACTCGACACGCAGCGGATGATCCCCTTTTCAAAGCCCAATGACTACCGCTCGGTGGTACCGGGCGATCGCCTGGCAGCGATCATTGCAGGAGCGTTGCTTATCGCCGGAGCCGCGGTTGCGCAGCCTCCAGCGACATCCCGGGAGTCTTTGGTCATCAGCTCAGCGTCTTCAAACATCGACGACGCGACCAACACGGCGGACTTCAAGGATGTCAGCGTTTCGCAGGGGACCCGACGACTCACGGCCGAGCGGGCTCGGGTTACGGGCCTGCGTCTCCAGAGCAGCCAGTGGACCTTCGTGGGCCGGGTGGTGATCAATTTGGATCCAAACAGCTCGCTTTGGGCCGATCAGGCCGTCCTCGAGTATCGCGACGGCAAGCTCGCCCAGGGGACGGCGACGGGTTCTCCGACGCACTTCGAGGAGCGCCGCCCCGACCCGCAGCCGCCCCGGCGCGGTCAGGCCGACGTTATCACATACGACGCGAAGCAGGACACTGTCCAGCTTCAAGGCCATGCCCAGGTGTCAGATGGCGACGGTATCGAGTTCAGTGCACCGGTGCTTGTCTACCATATTCACGATCACCGGTGGCAGGCCGATTCCGCAACCGAGGCGCGAACGGTCCACATCAAAGTCAGACCGTAGTCCCAAGCGCCTCCTCAGGATGGGACAGCCGCCGCCATGGGCTGCGCCACGGCGCAGGCCACCAGCGCAGTCTGCCGACGTCGAGCAGCCATTCGCCTGATAGCAGGTGTAGGGCGTCAGCGCTGCTCGTGGGCGGCTGGGAATACATGATTTCCTGCGCAGGCCACCGGTGGCCTGAATTCCAGGTCCAGGCGCCGTGGTGTCGGTAGACCCGCATCAGCGCGCGAGCGGTGACGATGTCCGGCTTCACCACCCGACGCTGGGCCCAGTTCAAGCGCTGGGCGAGACCCCGCACGAAGATCCAGTTTCGGGGACCCACGTAGTTTGAAAACCAGACCGTAAATCCCAGCTCCTCCTGCAGGGCGGTGACTGCGCTGTAGACCTGGATATGCTCGGCGTGACCATATTCGCCCCAGGGATTGTGAGTGTAGACATCCGTGCATCCCGCCAGAGCGGGTCGCAGGCCCTCGAGCAGCTGCGCATGGTTGGATTGATACCGCTCCCGCACCGCCGGCTCGAGAATCTGCACGCCCCAGGGTGTCAACTGCGGCTTGGCCAGATAGGACTGCCATTTCACTCCACTTTCGCCAATCGCCAGGTTGACGATGCCCCGCAGCGGCAATGCCGCGACAGCCTTGCGGCGTGCCTCGGATCGCTGAGGTTTGTCCCAGACGTCACCAAAACCAAACACAATTCGCTTCACCGAAGCGACGACGGAGCTGAGCCATAGTGCTTCGTCATCCGGATGCGCCACGACGACGGCACTCAGCGGCTGCTGGGCACTCATGCCGTCATCTCCCCCGTCCCACGAGGGAGTCATAGAAGTCCTCCAGCGCTGCGGTCTGCCGGTCGATGTCGAATCGACTCTCGACCAGCGCCCGGCCCGCCGCGCCCATTTGCTGTCGTTTGCCAGGATTCTCGAGCAATTCCGACAGTCGCTGGGCAAGCGCACTGTCATCGCGCTCCGGAACCAGAAAGCCCGTCCGGCCGTCCAGGATGCATTCCGGAATTCCGCCCACCCGGGATCCGATGAGCGGTAGCCCCGTCGCGGCCGCTTCCAACAGCACCATACCCAGCCCCTCCTCGCGTCCGGTCGCGGTGCGGATCCCCGGCAGCGCGAGCAGCGCGGCTTTGCGCATCCACGAGAGCACCTCGGCGTGGGGGAGGGCGCCGAGAAACTCGACGCGATCCCGCACGCCCAAGGAGGCGGCGAGTGCCTGAAGCCTCTTTCGCAGCGGTCCATCGCCGATGATCAGCAGCCGGACCTGGTCGTGCTGTCGCGCCACGGTGGCGAATGCTCTCAGGAGGTACCCGGTCCCCTTGACCTCCACCAGCCGCGCGACGTGCAGGATCAGCGGTTGCTCCTCGGCAGCCTCGCGCGGGCGGATGCTCTGGCAGTCCACGCCGATGTAGTGAGTGTGGGTGCGCGACTCGGGGAATCCCGTCTCCAGCAACCTGTGGCGGATGAACGCGGAGGCGCACAGGAACAGATTGCCCTCGCGGGCCAGCTGGCGTCGTAACAGGGGATAGCGGAACCACGCGGGTGATCCCAACATGATATGCGGCTTGAGGGTCGCATCGAAGCCGTGGAAGGTCGTGACCAGCGGTATCCCCAGCTGCCGCGCCAGCCCGAGCGCGGAGACTCCTTCGATACCGAAATGCGCGTGGATCAGTGCGGGGCGCTGCCGCGACATCAAGCGCAGGTAGGGCCGCGTATTGCCGGTGAGCATCTGCAAGCCGATCCGGGGCAGCGTGTACCGTTTGTAGAGATCCTCGAGCGCCAGGCTGGTGGTGCCCGCGGGAGGGGAGCCAAAGCGCTTCCTGCCCACGTACAGCGGCCGGTAGCGGCGCAGGTGTTGCGCCTGATCGCAGATGAAGGGCTCGGAGATCCTGAAGAGGTTGTGGCGGAAAATCGCCACTTCACGCAGCCCTGCTGCGGGTCCGACGGCTTGCGTCACCCGGCCCACGACATCAGGCGGTGGAATGTGCATACATTTCGGCAGCAGATATTTTAATCTTAGCACCGAGTAGGGCTAACCGCATGATTATCAGTCGTTATCTGCTGCGCGAAATCCTCGGGCCGTTGGTGGTATCGCTATGCGTGCTGTGCGCGCTGTTCACCAGCTTTGGCGCCGCCGCCTTCCTGTCGGATGCCGTCAACGGGCTGTTGCCGACGAACATGATCTTTCAGGTGATCGGCCTGAGGACCCTGATTGCGCTCGAGATGCTCATTCCGATATCGCTCTACCTGGCGGTCGTCATGGCACTCGGCCGCCTGTACGCCGACTCCGAAATGACGGCGCTGTTCGCGCTCGGACTGACTCCAGCCAGATTGATGAGAATCGTGCTGGGTCTATCGCTGTGCATGGCAGTCATCGTTGCCGGGTTGTCGCTCGTCGCGCGGCCCTGGGCCTACGCTCGATCCCACCAGCTGGCGAGCGCTGCCGCGGCATCCCTCAACACCCGGAACATGCAGGCCGGCACGTTCTATGGCGGCCGGAACGGGGGGCGCACGATTTTCATCGAACAGCGCGCAGGTCCGGCAGCCCCAGCCCGGGACGTTTTCGTGCAGTTGGTGCTTCCCGGGGGCGGCACCCGCATCATCCATGCCAGCGCCATTGAGGAGACACTGCACGTCGACGGCAGTTCGCTGATGCATCTGACCGATGCTCATATCTACGATATCGGCCTGGATGGCGAGAGCAGTGATGTCGTTCTGAACGCGGCTGACCTCGTTCTGCATCTCGCCAGCCCGACTGTTGACCCGCCTGAATACAGCGCGATCGCTGCCAGCACGGCGCACCTGCGCGCTTCCGATTCCGCCGTCGACATCGCCGAGTTCCAATGGCGCCTGTCCACTTCGGTCTCGACGCTCATGTTGGGCATGCTGGGCGTGCCGCTGTGCCGGGAGGGGCCCCGTCAGCGCCGGAACGCCGGGGCAGGCGTGGCGATGCTGGTCTACGCCGGCT
>DATHOA010000203.1:0-15057 GCA_035485475.1 Steroidobacteraceae bacterium
CAGCGTGCCGTGATCCATGACCTGCAGCAGCAGATTGAACACATCCGGATGGGCCTTCTCGACCTCATCCAGCAGCAGCACACAGTGCGGGTGCTTGGCGATGGCCTCGGTCAGCAGGCCCCCCTGGTCAAATCCGACATAGCCGGGCGGCGCGCCGATCAGGCGCGAGACCGTGTGGCGTTCCATGTACTCGGACATATCGAAGCGGATGAACTCGATGCCCATCGCAATCGCGAGCTGGCGGGTCACTTCGGTCTTGCCGACGCCCGTGGGACCGGCAAACAGGAAACTGCCGACCGGCTTGCGCTGGTCGCCGAGCCCGGAGCGCGCCATCTTGATGGACGATGACAGGGCTTCGATGGCCTTGTCCTGACCGAAGATCACCAGCTTCAGATTGCGCTCGAGAGTCTTGAGCACCTCCCGGTCCGAGGAGGACACGCTCTTGGCCGGAATGCGCGCGATCCGTGCCACCACATCCTCGATGTGCCGTACTTCAACGGTGGACTCGCGCTCGCCGACGGGCTTCAGGCGCAGGCGCGCGCCGGCCTCATCGACCACATCGATGGCCTTGTCGGGCATATGCCGATCATTGATATGGCGCGCCGCCAGTTCCGCGGCGGCAACCAAGGCGTCATCCGCGTACTTGATCGAGTGATGCTCCTCGAAGCGCGGCTTCAGGCCCTGCAGGATCTCGATGGTCTCGGACACCGTGGGTTCGACGACATCGATCTTCTGGAAGCGACGCGCCAGCGCGTGATCTTTTTCAAAGATCCCGCGATATTCCTGGTAGGTGGTCGAGCCGATGCAGCGCAGCTCACCGTTGGTGAGCACCGGCTTGATCAGGTTGGAGGCATCCATCACGCCGCCGGAGGCGGCGCCGGCGCCGATCACGGTGTGGATTTCATCGATGAAGAGAATCGCACCCGGAATCTTCTTCAACTCCGTGATCACCCCTTTGAGGCGCTTCTCGAAGTCGCCGCGGTACTTGGTGCCCGCGATCAGCGAACCCATGTCGAGTGAATAGATGGTGCAGTCGGAGAGCACCTCGGGAACCTTGCCCTCGACGATGAGGCGCGCGAGGCCCTCGGCAATGGCCGTCTTGCCGACTCCGGCTTCACCGACGTACAAGGGATTGTTCTTGCGCCGCCGGCACAGGATCTCGATGGTGCGCTCGATCTCGAGCTTGCGGCCGATCAAAGGATCGATGCGCCCTTCCTGGGCCATGCGATTGAGGTTGGCCGCATATTTCTCCAGGGCGCTGCCACCGCCCTCGGCGTCGCGTTCCCCCTCGGAGGCACCCTCTTCCCGGTCGGTCTTCTCCTCGGCGATCTTCGACAGACCGTGGGAGAGGTAGTTGACGACATCCAGGCGCGAAACATTCTGGCGGTTCAGCAGGTACACCGCATGGCTTTGCTTTTCGCTGAAGATCGCGACCAGCACATTGCCGACGCCCACTTCCTTCTTGCCGCTGGACTGCACGTGGAACACCGCGCGCTGCAGCACGCGCTGAAATCCCAACGTCGGCTGCACTTCGTTGTCCTCGGCCTCCTCCTGCTTCGGGGTGGACTGCTCCAGGTGGTCCTTGAGTTCCTGCTTGAGCTTCACCAGGTCCGCGCCGCAGGCCTTGAGAATCTCGCGAACCTTTGGCGTATCGAGAATCGCCAGCAGCAGATGCTCGACGGTCAGATACTCATGGCGCGCCTCGCGCGCCTGGTGGAAGGCGTCATTCAGACAGTATTCAAGCTCGTTCGAAAACACGTTGTGATTCCTTAAGCCTCTTCAAGTGTGCACATCAGAGGATGCTGATGATCCCGCGCATACCCGGTCACCTCTGCCACCTTAGTTTCTGCGATCTCGAAGGTAAATACCCCACACACGCCCTTACCCCGGGTGTGCACCTCCAGCATGATCCGCGTGGCGGTCGGTCGGTTCAGGCTGAAGAACTTTTCGAGCACCTCGACGACAAATTCCATCGGGGTGTAATCATCATTGAGTAAGACCACCTGGTAGAGAGGCGGTTGCTTGACCTGGGGTCGCGCCTCTTCGACGGCGACACCGCCATCCTGGCGCGCGGGAAACGGATCGGACATGCCCTCTTTATATGGTTCCCAAAACCCCAGCACAAGGGCTCATTACTGTCGGCAAACGGCCACAGTGAAACTAATTGGAAAACAATTGCTTGAGAGCAAAAGCGAAGCCCCACTATGATTGGCGGACCTGCCACAATGGCATTTAACGATCACCACGGCATCCGCGGTGTCCTTCACGCCTGAGAGGCGAGTTCGACTATGAGCACTATTTCGTGGCTCGAGGGAGCAGGCCTGCCGGCCTCCGGTGCCCGGCTGGCCGCCAGCGCACCCCAGCTGGCCGTTTGGGCCCTGGCGGCCGCATTGGGCATCCAGGCCGCGGTGATTGTCACCCAGCTGGCGGGCAGTGGCGCCGGCCAGCGGCCCCGCAACCCGGTTGCGGCCGTCACCGCCTCCCGTCCCCCCCTCGACCTGGCCGCCTTGAGCAACGGGCACCTGTTTGGCACTCCGCCACCGCCGCCGCCGGTCAACGACGCGAACGCGCCGCCGACCAATATGC
Source organism: Steroidobacteraceae bacterium (assembly GCA_035485475.1). GTDB lineage: Bacteria > Pseudomonadota > Gammaproteobacteria > Steroidobacterales > Steroidobacteraceae > DAIDKA01. The sequence continues at coordinate 2,587 of DATHOA010000203.1, forward strand.
CGCTGGTCCTCTCCGGCATCATGGCCACCACGGATCCGAAGAACGGGCTGGCCATCATCGGCACGACGGGGACCAATGCGAAGGTCTATCCGGTGGGCGAGCGGGTACCGGGCAACGCGCAGGTCCATGCCATCTACCCGGACCGGGTGCTGCTGGAGCGCAATGGCAGCATCGAGGCATTGCTGTTGCCGAGCAAGTTCACCGGCGGCGGCGCTGGACCGGCATTCCGGGCCGGTCCCTCGGCCCTGGACCGCATGCAGCGGGTCATTTCCAATGAACCCGGCCTCATTTCCGATGTCCTAAGGCCGCAGCCGGTCTTTGCCGAGGGCAAACTGCGCGGTTACCGGGTCTATCCGGGTCGCAACGCGCGGGCCTTTGCCGCCCTCGGGCTGCGAAATGGCGACCTGGTCCTCTCGGTCAACGGCACCGCGCTGGATGATCCCACGCGCGGAAATGACATTTTCGCCAGCCTGGGCAGCTCGGATCAGGCACACGTCACGGTAATGCGCAACGGCCAGCAGCAAGATATCACTCTGAATATGTCGCAGATCGCCACCCAGGCCGAGCAGATCAGCACCGGCAGCGCTGACCAGACCGCTACCGGCACTGCCGCGTCAGAGCCGAATGCCGCGCCCCAGCCCGACCAGCCTCCTGTCGGACCCAGCGGCCCGCAGCGGACGCCCCGGGACAGCCACTAGGCGCGGCGCCTCAAGCTCCAAGGAACACTCTTGATGACAGCTTCTGATTTTTGCAGGCCCGGCGCATCGCGACACGCGCTCATATTGGTATTTGCGGCGTTGCTGGTGGCGAGCACGCCGCTGGTCGGCCCACGTCTGGCGCTCGCCCAGGGCGCTTCGGCACCCCGTAATGTTGCGGCGCGCAAGAGCGGCGACGAGCCCCTCTACACCCTGAACTTCCGGGACGCGGACATCGCGCAGATCGCGGATGCGGTGTCCATGGCCACCCACAAGACCTTCATTGTCGATCCGCGGGTGCGCGCGCAGGTGACCATGATTTCGTCGACGCCGGTGGATGCGGCGACCTTCTACGAGACCTTCCAATCCATTCTCCAGGTGCATCAGTTCATTGCCGTACCGGGCGCCGGCGGTACGATGAAGATCATTCCGGATGCCAACCAGCGCTTCTATCCGGGCAGCCATGACCTGCAGGATCATGTCAGTTCGAGCTCCGATGAGGTCGTCACGCAGGTCATTCCGGTCAAGAACGTGAGCGCCGTCCAGCTGGTCACGGTACTGCGGCCGCTGGTGCCGACCACCGGGCAGATCAATGCCTACAGCCCGACCAACATGGTCATCATTTCCGATCACGCCTCCAACGTGAGCCGGGTCATGAAAATCATCGAGCGCCTCGACCAGGTCGGCGACGCCGACGTGGAAGTGATGCCGATGCAGAACGCTTCGGCCATCGAGATCGTGCGCTCGCTCACCAGTCTCTACCAGGGCGGTCAGGCGCAGCAGGACCCGGGCATACAGCCCCTGAAGCTGGTCGCAGATGAGCGCTCCAACAGCATCCTCATCAGTGGCGAACCGGCGGCGCGTATGCGCGCCAAGGCGCTGATCAGCAGCCTCGATACGCCACAGCAGGGGGGCGGGGACACGCAGGTGCGCTATCTGCATTACGCCGATTCCGACAAGCTCGCGCCAAAACTCAAGGAGCAACTGACCGGCATCGCCGCGGCGGCGGCCGGCAGTGGTGGCGCCGGCGGCGGCACGACGCCTGCGGCCCAGGACAGCAAGAACGCCCAGATCTGGTCCGATCCGACCAACAATGCGCTGGTGATCACCGCGCCACCGAAGGTGCGGCGGCAGATCAATGACATCATCGACCAACTCGACATACGTCGCGCCGAGGTGCTGGTCGAAGCCATCATCGTCGACGTCAACATGACCAAGTCGGCCGAACTGGGCGTGAACTGGGCCACTTGGCAGGAGAACAACGGCCAGGTCATCCCGGGCGCGACCTTCCTGACGCCGGTGGGCGGCGCAACGCTGGTGGACCTGGCCAATGCCATCAGCAGCAGCGGCACCAACATCAATTCAGCGCTCGAAACCGGCGCCACCCTCGCAGTGGGTCGCGTCGCCCAGAATGGCCTGAGCTTCGCGGCCATGCTGCGGGCGCTGCGCAGCGATACCGACAGCAATATCGTCGCCACGCCCTCCGCCATGACCATGGATCACCAGGAAGCGACGATCAAGGTCGTGGAGGAGGTGCCGTTCGTCACCGGCCAGTACACCAGCGGCAGTACCGTGACCAACGGGCAGGTGTCGCCATTCCAGACCATTCAGCAGATCGAGGTGGGCACGATCCTGAAGATCACGCCGCAGATCAATGAGCGCGATGAAGTTGTGCTCAAGATCGACATCGAGAGCTCGAGCGTGATCGCCACCCCGAGCGGAGCTTCGGGGATCACCACCAGCAAGCGTTCGGTCACCACCAATGTGCTGATCGAGAATGGCGGCATCATCGTGCTGGGCGGCCTCATCAGCAACGAGTACGACCGCTCCAAGAGCCAGGTACCGTTCCTGGGCAGCATTCCGCTGCTGGGTGAGCTGTTCAAGGATCACTCAGCCTCCCAGACCAAGAGCAACCTGATGATCTTCCTGCGGCCGCAGATCCTGAGCAACGGCACGCAAACCGCCATCGAAACGAACTCCAAGTACAATTTCATCCGTGAGCAGCAACGCCAGGTCAGCGCGAGTGACCGCGGCTCCTTGCCGCTGCTGCCGGGAGTCAAGCCCCCGGCGCTGCCGGCCGTACCGCCACCGCCACCGCCGGGTTCGACTCCGGAGGCCCCCATCACCCAGGAGCAGCGCGATCGCGCCGCTCGCGAGGCGCAGCGTGAGACGGATGCCGAGGCCCGCAGAAACGATGCCGGTAGCGCGGCACCGGCGGCCGGCGCGCCCTCCTCGGCCCCCTCCGCAGCGCCAAGCGCACCCAAATGAACGACGCCGCCGCCATCGCCGCACCGCCGCCGACCGCCGTGGACAAGCGGATTTCCTTCGCGTTCGCGAAGCGCCATGGTGTGCTGGTCGGTGCGGTCAAGGATGGCGTCGCGCCGTGCACCGTGCGCGGCGTCGCTTCGCCGCTGGCCCTGGCCGAAGTACGCCGCTACCTGCGTCTGCCCTTGAGCATTCAGCGCGTGGACGAGACGACTTTTGACGCCATGCTGCGGCAGGCCTACGAAACGGGCGCCGCCAATGCCATGGACGCGGTGGGTGGCTTCGAGGGCAACGAGGACCTGACGCAGCTTGCGCAGGTGCTGCCCGAGCAGACGGACTTGCTGGAAGCCGACGATGATGCGCCCATCATCCGGCTCATCAACGCGGTACTGACCCAGGCGGTGAAGGAAAACGCCTCGGACATCCATATCGAGCCCTTCGAGAACCGGCTGGTGGTGCGTTTCCGGGTCGATGGTGTACTGCGCGAAGTGCTGCAGTCCAAGCGTGCCGTCGCGCCGCTGGTGGTCTCGCGCGTCAAGGTGATGTCCAAGCTGGATATCGCTGAGAAACGCCTGCCCCAGGACGGCCGCATCAGCCTGCGCATCGCCGGACGCGCGGTCGACGTGCGCGTGTCCACCATCCCGAGCGGACATGGCGAGCGCGTGGTGCTGCGTATCCTGGACAAGCAGGCCGGCCGACTCGACTTGAGCGCCCTGGGGATGGACCCGACCACCGGGCAGCAAATCGACGAACTCATCCACAAGCCGCACGGCATCCTGCTGGTGACCGGCCCGACCGGCTCCGGCAAGACGACCACCCTGTATGCGGCGCTGGAGCGCCTCAACGACAACTCCCGCAACATCATGACGGTCGAGGATCCCATCGAGTACTACATCGATGGCATCGGACAGACCCAGGTCAACACCAAGGTGGAAATGACCTTCGCCCGCGGCCTGCGCGCGATCCTGCGTCAGGATCCCGACGTGGTGATGATCGGCGAAATCCGCGATCTCGAAACGGCGCAGATCGCCGTGCAGGCCAGTCTCACCGGTCACCTCGTGCTCTCCACGCTGCACACCAATACGGCCGTGGGTGCGGTCACGCGCCTGCGCGACATGGGCATCGAGCCGTTCCTGCTGTCCTCCAGTCTCATCGGCGTGGTCGCACAGCGCCTGGTGCGGGTGCTCAATCCCGACAACCGCCAGGAGTTCACAGCCGGCGACTATGAGCGCCGGCTGCTCAATCTGAAGAGCGATGCGCCGGCGGCGACGCTGTACCGACCCGGACCCGGCCAAGGCGGCTACCGCGGTCGCAGCGGCATCTACGAGCTGGTCATGGTCGATGACCACATGCGTACCATGATTCACGACGGCGCTGCGGAGCAGGACCTGGAGCGCCATGCCCGCAGTCTGACCCCCTCCATCCGCGATGATGGCCGTGCCCGGGTGCTGCGCGGCGAGACGACGCTGGAGGAAATCCTGCGCGTCACCCGCGAGGACTAGCCAAACCATGGGCGCATTCGAGTACACCGCAGTCGACCCTGGCGGGCGCGAAAGTCGCGGTATCCTCGAAGGCGACACGGCCCGGCATGTGCGCCAACTGCTGCGCGAGCGGCAGTTGCTGCCGGTCACCGTCAATGCGGTCTCCGAGCAGGAAAAGACGCACAAGCGCAGCTTTTCCCTGGCGCGACGCGTTTCGGCCACGCACCTGGCATTGTTCACCCGGCAGCTGGCGACCCTCGTGAAGGCGGGATTGCCGCTGGAGGAATCGCTGCTCGCGGTTTCCCAGCAGACCGAAAAGGAGCGGGTGCAAAGCATCGTGCTCGGGGTGCGCGCCAAGGTCATGGAGGGCCACACCCTCGCCGATGGGTTTGCGGATTTTCCGCGCGTCTTCCCGGAGATCTATCGCTCGACGGTGTCGGCCGGCGAACAGGCCGGGCATCTCGATACGGTGCTCGAGCGCCTGGCCGATTACACCGAGAATCGCGAGGAAATGCGCCAGAAGGTGCTCGGGGCGATGCTGTACCCGATTGCGCTGTCCGTGATGTGCGTCATCATCGTGGCCGGGCTGATGGTCTACGTGGTCCCCAAGGTGGTGAACGTCTTCACCGCCAGCCACGCCCAGCTGCCGATCGCGACGCGGCTGCTGATCGCCTTCAGTGACTTCCTGCGCCTGCGCGGCATCTATGTGCTGATCATCGCCATCGTCGGCGGCATCGTGCTGGTGCGCTGGTTGGCCAAGCCCGGCCCGAAGCGCCGATTTCACCTGCTGCAGCTGCGCATGCCACTGCTCGGCAAGCTGGTGCGGGGGTTCAACACGGCGCGCTTCACCCGCACACTGAGCATCCTCACGGGCGCCACCGTCCCGGTGCTGGACGCCCTGCGCATTTCCGGGGAAGTGGTCACCAACCTGCCGATGCGCGATGCCGTCGCGGAGGCCTCGTTGCGCGTGCGCGAGGGCGCCTCGATTGGCCGTTCACTGGCCATCAGCAAGCTGTTTCCGGCGATGACCATCCACCTGATCCAGAGCGGTGAGTCCAGCGGCGAGCTGGAAGCCATGCTCGAACGTGCGGCCATCAGCCAGGAACGCGAGCTCGACGGACTGCTGACGGCCATTATCGGTCTGCTGGGACCCGGCCTGATCGTGCTCATGGGACTGTTTGTCATGGGCATCGTTTTTGCAATGCTCCTGCCCATTTTCGAGATGAACCAGCTGATCCACTGATAACTTATTCCAAGATGAGTTGATCCTGTAATACGACTTCGCCAGAATCCACATAGCAAGTCACTGCATGGTTGATGGGCCATGAGCGAAAAAGCCGAATCCGAAGAATTTGAGGGCGAGGAGAACGATGAGCCGGCCGTCGAGGAGGCTGACGTCGACCTCGACCAGGTGAACAAGGACCTGGACCTCGCCAAGAAACGCGCCCAGAAAAGCGGCGAGCCCCCGTGGCGCCGGCTGGAGCGGCTGCGGGAGGAGAAACTCACCGCCGAGCTCACCAGCGACTTCGCCGATTACGATATCGGGGACGGCACGCGCAAGTCCGGTCGCAAGCGTCGGCACTGAACCCGCAACGGGTCAACGGGTCTGAATATGGACCGTTGAGGCACTCGTAGCCGCGGTTCCCTTGGGTCCGGCGACAATCTGTTACAGGGCAACGCAATGTCGAACATGTTACGGGGCCGCCGCCACTTGCCGGGACTGGCGCTGCTGCTGCTGCTGGGCGGTGCGCTGCTCGCCGGCTGCCAGTCACGCACCAACGTCTCCGCCACCGGCAACACACCGGCGCAGTTCACCCATGTGTTCCTGACCATCACGCAGATCTGGTTCAACACCAGTGCCTCCGCGGCTGCCACGGACAGCTCCTGGCAGAAATTCACCCTGGCGACGCCTGCGACGGTGGACCTGGTGAGTCTGAATAACGGCACCTTGAGCCAGTTCGCCAGCGAACTGAAAGTCGCCGCCGGCACTTATTCCCAGGTCATCGTGGTGCTGGCCGACTCCACGGACACGTTGACGACTTCAGCCCAAACCGCCGGCGCCGCCTCGAATGACGAAGTCGATTATGTGGATACCAGCAACGTAGCCCACACCGTGCCGCTGGCGGTATTGAATGCGGCCCAGGGTATCGACATCAGCACCAGTCTCACGGTCGCGGCCGCAGCGACCGGCATCGGTGGGATCGGCGGCGGTTCGTCGCCCACGAGCACTTCCTCAACTACGACTACGACAACAACGGCTTTCGGCACCGGCTCGAGCCCTGCGGCCCCTTCCAGCTCCACGTTCTCGACGCCCACCGTCTCGACCACCGCGGCGATTGTCGACTTCGATGCCAGCCGCGACCTGCTGCCCATATCCTTGAGCGGACAGCCCGCCTATGCCCTGAATCCGCATCCGCTGAGCTATGACGTCGCGCATTCCGGGACGATTCAGGGGGCGGTTTCCCTCGCGGCGGTTTCGACCCTGACCACGGCGGGTTCGCCGGATGTGCAGGTGTCGGCCGAAACGCTCAGCGGCGACGGCACCCGCCACGTCATCGTCAAGACCACGCGCGTCGATGCCAGTGGCAATTTTACGCTCTACCCGCTGTCCACCGCCTCGGGTGCGAGCAGCAGTTACGACCTGGTCATCCACGGCCCGAATATCGAGACCGTGATCGTCAAGTCCGTTCCGGTGGCTGCCGGCACCGCCGGCACCACGACTGCCCAGTTGGGAACGTTGACGCTGACCGCCGCGACTTCCTTCCTGGTCAATTTCAACACCAGCTCGCCCGCCGCGCCGACCAGTTCACTGGTGGGCTTCTACCAGACGCTGCCCTTGTCCGGGGAAGTGCCCTACCTGGTGGAAACCCGCGCCATTGACCCGGTCAGTGGCCGCTTTGCCACGGACCAGAGCCTTTCCGGCGGCAGCCTGCAGTACGGCAGCTACGTGTCCGGGGGCACCATCTCCCTGACCAGCGCCAACCCCGGTCAAGGTGCCGCCACCTATTCCATAGGTGCCATCAATACGGCCTACGGCGCGGCAGCGCTGGGCACGACAGTCACCTCACCGGGCAATACCACCACCACGGCATTGTTCACGATGAGCGCACCGCCGCTGCCCACGGGCAGCTCGGCCAATGCCATTGCCGGAACCGTCAGTCTCGCCAGCCGCGGCACCTACGATAATGCCGAGCTGTTTCTGACCTATCACGGCGTGCTGGTCGCCGCCGCCCCCCTGAACAGTTATCTGGGCCAGTCGCAAAGTACCCTGACGCTGACGGCCATCGCACCGGGTGGCACGACCGACTCTCTCTTTGCCGCTGGCGTGTACAACGCCGAAGTGTGGGCGTGGAATTCGGCCAATCCGACCGGGACGCTCAGCCGCAGCGCCTATGCCACGACGATCGATCTGAGTGCCGGCAATGCCAGCGGCGTGGCGCTGAATATTCAATAGATTCAAGGATTTCAGAGAATTAAGTACCCGTAACCCACGTCCCCTGGCCCAGCCCCCAGCGCGTTGTATGGAGTAAGGGTTCAAGCAAGGAGGGCCTTGGGTTATGAAGACCGTCATCACTGCGCTGATTGTTGCCTCATTGGGACTGCTGGCCGGCTGTGTCGCTGTCCCGACCCGCCATGGACTCGTGGTCGCACCGGCAGTTCCGGTGGTGGGTGTCGGTGTCGGCTATCGCTACGGCCCCTACTACGGGCCCTACTACGGCCCCTATCGCTAAACCGCGCTCGTTCGCCAGCGGCCAGGGTTGTCACATGACAGTCATGTGACGACCCTAGGCTTATGCTCCGCTGACATTCTGACGATCAGGTACTGGGGGAGCTCACGTGCTGGCAAGTTTAGGCATCGATATACCCACCGCGATTCTCCTGGGGCTGGCCCTGACGCTGGCGCTGAGCTTCGAGTTCGTCAATGGCTTCCACGACACGGCGAATGCGGTGGCCACGGTCATTTACACCCACGCGCTGAAACCCAACGTCGCCGTGGTGTGGTCGGGCTGCTGGAACCTGCTCGGCGTATTGCTGTCCTCGGGCGCCGTCGCCTTCAGCATCGTGTCGTTGCTGCCGGTGGAACTGGTGATCAACGTGGGCTCCGGCGCCGGATTCGCGATGGTGTTCGCGCTGCTGATCTCGGCCATCATCTGGAACGTGGGCACCTGGTACCTGGGCCTGCCGGCCTCCAGTTCCCATACCCTGATCGGCTCGATCGTGGGCGTCGGCCTGATGAATTCGCTGATCAGCCCCAATGAGGCTTTCGGCGAGGGCGTGAATTGGGGCAAGGTGCAGGACACGTTCAAGGCCCTGGTGGTCTCACCCATCATGGGCTTCGTACTGGCCGGACTGCTGCTGATCATCATGCGCGTGATCCTGGCCAAGCGCGTCGAACTGTTCCAGGCGCCGGTGGGCGACTCCAAGCCGCCCCTGTGGGTGCGGGGCCTCCTCATCCTGACCTGCACCGGCGTCTCCTTCTTCCACGGCTCCAACGACGGCCAGAAGGGCATGGGCTTGATGGTGCTGATCCTGGTCGGCTGCGTCCCGGCCGCCTTCGCACTGGACATGTCGACTTCCCCCGACGCGCTCGCAAAAATCAACGGTGCCGCCACGCAGATCTCCATGCAGCTGCACCAGATCGTCCCCGCAACCACCAAAGTGCCGACCTCGGACGAAGCGCATCGCACCCTCACCACCTTCCTGCGCACCAGCAAGCCGAACGACGACACCCTGCCGGCGCTCGAGGTAGCCAATGATGCGGTGATCGCACGCATGCACGGCATCTCGGACCTGCATACCGTCCCGGGCACCGACCGACGCTTGCTGCGATTGGATGTGTACATGGTCGGTGAGTCACTGGCGCGCCTGGCCAAGATCAAGCACGTGCCGGCGGGTCTGGACGCGGGGGCTGCCGACAAGTATCAGAAGTCGCTCAAGGGCCTCACCAACTTCATCCCGACCTGGATCAAGGTCGCGATCGCCCTGGCACTGGGCCTGGGCACCATGGTTGGCTGGAAGCGCATTGTGGTGACGGTGGGTGAGAAAATCGGCAAGGCCCACCTGACCTATGCGCAGGGCGCCTGCGCGGAGCTGGTCGCCGCCGCGACCATCGCCACCGCCGACTCGCTGGGGCTGCCGGTCAGCACCACGCACATCCTGTCTTCGGGTATCGCCGGCACCATGGTGGCCAACAAATCCGGTGTCCAGGGCGACACGGTCCGCAACATCATCCTGGCCTGGGTACTGACCCTGCCGGTGTGCGTGATCCTGGGGGCTGCGACGTTTGGCGCCGGACTGTTCGTGGTGTTCCACATGCTCGGTCTGCACTGACGCGCTACACTTGACGGCAACGTCGATGCGCGCCGTCTGAGCGGCGCAGTTCGTGATCAGTCTGCAGCCGTGAGCGCACGAGCACGCCGCCGATCATTCTCGGCATCCTTGACGGATCCCATACGCTCGGAGGTGACCGCCCGATTGTACAGTACGTCCGGTTGATCCGGATCGAGCGCGAGGCTGACCGAATAGTCTCGGTATGCCGCGGCGAAGTTCCCCATGTCGAAATACACATTGCCGCGCTTGAAAAACAAGTCGGCATCTTTCGGTTGCGCCGCAAGCAGACGCGTGTAGTCAGTCAGGCAGTCCGCAAAGCGCCTGGCCGTGTAGTTCAGGTCGGCCCTGCCGATCAGTGCCGGCACATACTTCGGATTTATCGCCAGAGCGGCACCGAAATCCACGACAGCCCGGTCGGGGTCATCCAGCTGCACGTACACATTGGCCCGGTCGAAGTACGCGCTCGCTGAGGGCGCAAGCTCGATGCTGCGACTGTAGTCCCCGAGGGCACCTTCCAGATTTCCCTGCTTCTCCTTGATGAAACCGCGGTCGAGGTAAGCGACGGCGTCCTTGTCGTCACGGGCGATGATCTGGCTGAGGTCATCAAGTGCCGGTTCGAGTCGGCCCAGGGACAGATTCAAGGCCACACGGCCCTTGAATGCGGCAGCCCCCGGAATCCACGGGTCGAGCTGAATGGCGTCGGTGAGTTCGACCAGCGACGCGCCCGGGTCCTTGGCCTTCAGAAGCCGGCCAAGATCCACATGGGCGCGGGCAAATGACGGCAGCAGGCGTACCGCGTTGTGGTAGGCGTCAAGGGCGCGGTCGAACTGCCCGCGACTCTCAAACTTGACGCCGTCATTGTAGGTTTTTATGCCCTCGGCCCAGACCTTGCGCACATCCTCATCAAGGTCCGATTGAGGAATCGTTCGGTCGTAGCCTTTGTCCAGAATCAGGCTGGAGCGAGTGGCGAATGCGACGAGATCGCGTCGGTTGAGATCAAGGGCGTCAGTCAAATCAACGATGGCCTCTTCGCGCCTCCCCAGGAGGGTCAGCGCATTGGCGCGCAGGTCCAGCAGCATACCCCGATAGGTAACGCCCGGCAGCGCAGCGCCCCTGCCGTCTCGTATCATTTCGGCATTTCCCAGCAAAGCACGGCTGAACTGAATCATAAATTCGGCCAGCTCGGTCTCCCCGATCACCGGCTGCTGCAGGGCCCGGGTGCAGGCCGCCACGCGTTGCGTAGGCGACTGCGCCACGTCCACGCATACTTGCGCGCTGTGTCGGCGTGCCGTCACGACCACCTCATCGATTTGATCGATTTGCGCAGCGTGCCCACACGGGAAGAACGGCGCGAATAGGCCGATCACCAGGGCCGGCCCCACACTGCACAACCTCATTGTGGCCATGCGCCGGCCGCCACGACCTAAGGTTCCGCCGCCCGGGCGCGCTGTCTGTCCTTCGCGGCATCCGTCGTGGTTCCCATGCGCTGGGCCGCGAGCGCGCGGTTGCGCAGCACGTCAGGCTGCTTGGGATCGAGGCTGAGACTGACCGAATAGTCGCGATACGCTGCGGCAAAATCCCCCATATCGAAATACACGCTGCCGCGCTTGAAGAACACCTCGGCATTGTTGGGCTGTACCTCGATGACACGCGTGTAGTCAGCGAGGCTCTCCGCAAGGCGCCGGGCCCCGTAGTTCTCATCGGCGCGTCCGATCAGCGCCTTGACGTTTTTCGGATCGATCGCGACTGCTGCATTGAAGTCGGCGAGCGCCTTCTCGGGCTGATCGAGCTGCACGTATAGATTCGCCCGGTCGAAATGCGCGCTCGCGGAGGGAGCCACCGCAATGCTGCGCGTGTAATCCTCGAGGGCGCTCTGCAGCTCTCCCTGCCGCTCCTTCGCCACACCCCGGTTCAGATAGGCGAGGCTGTTGGAACTGTCGTGGGCGAGCAGCTCATCGAAGTCACGAATCGCCGGTTCGAACTGTCCCAGGGACAGATACAAGCTCGCACGGCTGTTCAGTGCCTGGGACTGCGGATCAAGTTCAATGGCCTGGTTGAACTGCGCCAGCGCCGCACTCGGGTCGTCGGCCGCCAGCAGCACGCCAAGGGCGACATGGGCCGGCGCAAACGCCGGCAGCAGCCGTACGGCATTGCGAAAATCATCCCGAGCCTTGTCGCGCGCGCCGGTGCGCTGCTCGGTGACGCCGGCATTGTAGAACGTGGTGCCGTTCTGCGGATTGATGAGCTTCAGTTTGGCAAGATCCATCTCGGCCAGGTCGGGCCGATTCATGTCTATATACAGCGTGGCGCGACTGGCCAGACCGATTTCATCGCGCGGATTGGCGGTAATGGCCTCGTTCAGGTCCGCAAGCGCATCGTCAAGTTTGTCCAAGGCCATGAGCGCATTGGCACGATTGGCCAGGACATGCGCCAGTTCCTGTCCATGCAGCACGGCATCCTTCAAGACGAGCGTGCAACGGGTCACGCGCGCCGCCGGCGGCTGGGTCGCATCGGCACAGATGTCCGCGTTCTTCTTGATGAGCGCGAAGTTACCGAGAACAGCCCCGGGAACCGCGGACGCCGTAGGCGGCAAGTCGGCCTTGGACAGTGTGTCGAGTGCCAGTTGGGCCGGCGCGAACGGTGGCGTCAGGCCCGCCGCGGCCCGAAAATCATCGAGCGCCCGGTCGTCCTTGCCGCTG
>DATHOA010000204.1:0-2498 GCA_035485475.1 Steroidobacteraceae bacterium
CAAGGCGCTGATCAGGGCCTCGACGTCGGCGAGTTCCTGGCGCGCCACGCGCCGCCGCAGATCATCCAGAATGTACTGCGTCGCCTCTACGCCGACATCGGCCGTCAGCAGGCGCGTCTCCAGCTCCTCGAGGATTTCCGCGTCGATCTTGCGGCCCCGAAACAGGGTCGCCAAACCATCCGTCAGCCAGGAGCTGCCGCGGTTGAGTTTTTTGCGCAGGCGCTGGAAGAACCCACCGGGCTCCTCGCTGGCCGCTTTGTCACGTCTGAACAGCATGGCGCTATTGTATGATGAACCGTGACTGGTAAGCCCGATATGCGCGCCGCGGCGCCGAACGTCGCGCGTGGCAATAAAGCGCGCCTGCTGCGAATCATCGGCGGCAGCTGGCGTGGCCGCACCTGGCGCTTCCCCGAAGGGGATATCCGCCCGACACCCGATCGGGTGCGCGAGACGCTGTTCAACTGGCTGGCACCGAGCATCGCCGGGGCGCGCTGCCTGGATCTGTTCGCCGGCAGCGGCGCACTGGGCCTGGAAGCACTGTCGCGCGGCGCGGCGCGTACGGTGTTCGTGGAACAGTCCACCGCAGCGGCACGGCAGCTGCGGCAGACCCTGGCAGCGTGGGGTGGCGAGCCGGCCGCGGCGGCGCAGATCCATGTCACGGATGCGAACAGCTTTCTGGCCGGCAAGCCCGAACTGTTTGACGTGGTATTCCTCGACCCACCGTTCGCGGCCGGCTTGCTGGGCCAGATCGCGGCACGGCTGCAAGCGGGCCCGTGGCTGGCGCCGACGGCGCTCATTTATCTCGAATGTCCGGCGCGCGCGAGCCTGCCCGCGCTGCCGCAGGGCTGGAGCGCGGCCAAAAGCGGACGCGCCGGCGAGGTCGGGTATCATCTGCTGCGGAGAACACTTTGATAAATCGACACGCCCTGTACCCGGGAACCTTTGATCCGATCACGAATGGTCATGTCGACCTGGTGCGGCGCGCCTGCGGCCTGTTTGATCGGGTGGTGGTGGCCATTGCCACGAACGCCGGCAAGGCGCCGTTGTTCACCCAGGATAAACGCGTGGCGCTGGCGCGCGAGGTGCTCGCGGATCTGCCGAATGTCGAGGTGGTCGGCTACTCGGAACTCACCGTGGAGTTCGCGCGCCGGCACAAGCTGTCGGTGATCATCCGCGGCCTGCGTGCGGTGTCGGATTTTGAATTTGAGTTCCAGCTGGCGAACATGAACCGCCACCTGTGCCGCGACATCGAGACCGTGTTCCTGACGCCCCAGGAACAGTTCACGTTCATTTCTTCTTCTTTGGTGCGCGAGATCGCGGTGCTGGGAGGCGACGTGCACGAGTTCGTGCACCCGCTGGTGCACGCCGAGCTGAAGAAACTGCGGCGCGCTTGAGTTTGCGCGGCGCCTTCTGCGCCGCTGGCTTGCGCAGCTTGCGGCGCTTGCGCGGCAGCCGCGGCAATTTCAAGGCCTGCGTCGGCGGCGGCAATTGTCCGGCACGGTGCAGATCCACGGCGCGCCACAGGTACCAGGCCGCGGCGCTGCGATGGGGCGCCCAGCGCTCGCCATACAGCGCCAGTACTTTTGGCGCAGGCATTTTCCGCAAGCCATAGGCGAGTCGGAAGCCGTTGCGCACGCCGAAGTCATCGATGGGCAGGACATCGGGCCGGCGCATCTGGAACATCAGCAGCATCTCGACCGTCCAGCGCCCGATGCCGCGCACCGCGGTGAGCCGCGCGATGATTTCAAGATCGCTCAAGGTGTGCAGCTGCTCGCGCAGCGGCACGATGCCGCTCAAGGTCTTGGTCGCCAGATCGCGCAAGGCGGCGATTTTGGAAAAGGAGAATCCGGAAGCGCGCAGCGCCTGGTCTTCCAGGGCGAGCAATGCACCCGGATCCGGAAATGCCCCCTGCCCGCAGGTCGTGACGAAGCGGTTCAGGATCGACTGCGCGGCCTTGCCGTTCAGCTGCTGGTGCGCGATGGCGCGCGCCAGCGCCTCATACGGCGAGTGATGCTCACGCCCCTCGATCGCGAAGGGGCCGGCCGCGGCGATGAGGCGCTTCATCACCGGATCGACGCTGCCCAGATGGGTGATGATCTCGACGCTCAAGTTCCTAACGTCCGGTGGTCACTTCTGGCAGGTCGGGCAGTAGTACGAGGAACGCTGGCCCTGGGTCAGGGCGCGGATCGGGGTGCGGCAATTGCGGCAGGGCTGCCCGCCACGTTCGTAGACATAGAGCTTCTGGCGAAAGTATCCGGGGTTGCCGTCGGGGTTGACGTAATCACGCAGCGTCGTGCCACCGACGCGAATGGCCTGGCGCAAGACCTTGCGGATGGCGGCGACCAGGAGCGCGACTTCTTCGCGCTTCAGGCTGCGACCCTGGCGGCGCGGGCGGATACCCGAATGGAACAGAACTTCACTGGCGTAGATGTTGCCGACGCCGGTGACCAGCTGGCCGTTCATGATCAGCTGTTTGATCGACACCTTGCGCCGCCGCG
>DATHOA010000205.1:0-5784 GCA_035485475.1 Steroidobacteraceae bacterium
CCGTCAATACTCATAGTCGTCCGCTCGTAAATGTAGGGATGGGGCCAGCGTGGAGCAAGAACAAATGGCTTCCAATTCGCACTGAGCTCATGGCCGAAAGGCATGTCGCCAGCTCCGTAACCACTGTGTTACCCGGACGTACCGGCAATGTCACCGCGGGGCCGCCGGCCTTGTTTTCTGCGCTCACTATTCGTCGCTGTCGGCGATGATCCCCAACAGGCCCGCAAGGAATGCGAACGGGACATGGATCAAATAAAAGGCAATTGTCGTCATGGAGTTGTTTCCCTTCAAAACGTGTAGGTGGCCTTCACGTAGTAGTAGCCCCCATTGATGCCGATGGGGCTGGCCGCGTACTGGGTGGCTCCGAAGGACTGGCCCAATGCGTTGTAATACGCGATCAGGCCCGCCGGAACCTTGTCCGGATATCGGTTGAACAAGTTGACTGCACCCGCGGAGAGCTTCACCGCCTTCAGCACTTCGTATCCGACGTCGAGGTCGGTGATCGGAATCACGCCCGACTTGGTGTTGTAGAAGGACTGCACGCCATTACCGGCCACGGTGGTGGTGTTCCGGGTGGTGTCGTGGACGATTTCGCGCAAGTTGACGGTCAACTTGCGGTACGCCCACAGGCCACCGAGGTTTACGTTGTACTTCGGTTGCCCCGTGGTAAGTCCGGCGAAGCCGGTGGGATTCAGCACCGACAGGCCCAAGGCCGCCAGTTGTGGCGGTGACGCGC
Source organism: Steroidobacteraceae bacterium (assembly GCA_035485475.1). Classification (GTDB taxonomy): domain Bacteria; phylum Pseudomonadota; class Gammaproteobacteria; order Steroidobacterales; family Steroidobacteraceae; genus DAIDKA01. Next base: position 737 of record DATHOA010000205.1, read on the forward strand.
GCAGGCTGATGATCTCGGTCTTGTTGTAGTTGCCGTTCACGGACCAGTCCACCTGGCCGAAGTTGTTGAACTGGGTGATGTAGTCGAGCGCCAGGTCAACGGAGTCGGTGGAGGTGTCCACGCCGTTGAGGAAGAAGTTGACCGAGTCGGTGAAGATCGCCGGATTCAGCTGGTTGCCGTTGGTGGTAAGGGCGCCGGTCACGAGCGCGTACGCGGGTTGGGGTATGCCGGCGGTGTTGGCACTGTTGGCAATCAGTGAATAGAAGGCTTGTGAGGAGACGATGCGGTGGTCCAGGTTGATATGGGACAGGTCCAGGGTGGCGGTGAAATCCGGTACCGGTGTGAACACCGCGCCCACGCTGTAGTTGACCGAGGTCTCCGGCTGCAGTTGACCCAGGCCGAAGCCAGCCGCGGCCGGGGAATTGGCGGCCAGCTGCACCCCGGTTGAGGTGGGCGAGGTGGAGGTCTTGGTGTAGTACTCCTCCGCCACCGTCGGCGCGCGAAAGCCGTTGCTGATCGTGCCGCGCAGCGCGAACGCGGGGTTGAAGTCATAGCGGGCCGTGAACTTGCCGCTCCTGGCGGAGCCGAAGTCGCTGAAGTTCTCGTAGCGGCCGGCGATGTCGAGCCGCAGGCCGCCGATCACCTTGGCCGCAAAATCGAGGTAACCGGCGTCGTTGCTGCGCGCGTGGCCACCGGCATCGGTGGTACTGAAACCGGCGAATGATGCGCCGCCGCCGCCCAGATATGAGAGCGGAATGCCCGCTCCCGCTGTAAAGGCGTCCCGGCGGTGTTCGGCACCGAGCGCGACATTGAGCGGGCCTGCGAGGCCAACCTCGAACTCGTGGTCCAAGTCCAGGTTGGTCGTCCACTGCGTGGTCTTGAACAGGCCGTCATAGAACGTCGTTGGCGAATAGCCGGCCGGGGAGGTGTAACCGGTTACCGGATCAGACACGCCCTTGGCATAGGCCGTGGTGTTGATGGAGTCCTCGGTATCGAACTCGTTGACATCGCGACCGTAGGTGCTGGAAACATCCCAATTCCATCCCGCAAGCACACCGCGCAGGCCGCCGGTGACGCCGTAATCGACCTCGTCAATCGCCTCCAACGGGGTGAAGCCGTAGGGGTAGAAATACTGGGTAGGCTGGGCGACACCACCCACAGGTGCAGGGGTGTAGGCCGCGATGTGCGGCAGCCGGTAGTTCTCATTGGCAGCGGCGGATTTCTGGCCCCAGGTTGCGAAGCTGTAGAACTCGACGTCTTCGGTCACCCGAAAGCCCGCGTTGTACGAGGCCAGTTTCGACTGGTACCGGGCATCGCCGGAAATCTGGTTCAGCACCGGAAAGTTCGGTGCGCTCACCGCATTGAGGTCGATTGGCTTCAATCCGGCGCCGGCATAGGTGCCCGCCGGTGGCAGGCCGTTCAGCAGGGCCGTGTAGAAGGGCAGCGCCTCGCTGCGCACCGTGTGGCCGTGGTTGCGAAACTCGCCGGTGAAGTTGATATACGCGCCGTCGTAGGGCTGAAAACCAATGTTGCCTGTCACATCGTCGGTTTTTCCGCCGCCGTCCTGGTAGCCGCCGTAGCTGGCCTGCAGGTTGCCGCCCTCGGGGTTTTTCTTGAGGATGATGTTGATCACGCCGCCGATGGCGTCCGAACCATATTGAGCGGCCGCTCCGTCGGTCAGCACTTCGATGTGGTCGATGGCGTCGGCCGGAATCAGGTTCAGGTCTGCTCCGGCGCCGCCACCGAAGTTGTCGGTACCCGCGACGTCGATGTTGGAGGTCGTGTGGCGGCGCTTGCCGTTGATCAGTACCAGGGTGTCGTTGGGGCTCAGCGAGCGCAGTGCCGCCTGCAGCGTCAGCGCCGACAGATCGCCGCCGGTGTTCGCGACCTCGAGTGCGGGGACTACCGCTGCCAGGGTCTGTGCCAGATCTGGCGTGGCGGCGGTCTTGGCCAGCAGCTGACCGTCGATCACCTGCACCGGAGCCGGGCTGTCGGTGGCCTTGATGCCGCTCTGCCGGGTGCCGGTGACGATGACCTCTGTGAGGCCGTTCTCATCGGCGGTGGCGGAATCGATGGTGGCATCTGTGGCCACTACGGTATCTGCTGCCAGGATGCGTGAGGACAGCAGTGCCGTGGCCACTGCGACGGCCACGAGCGAATCGCGATGCAAATTCATTGATGTACCTTCTGAGAAAAGATGAGACCGGACTTGCCTGACAGTGCCGGGACTCAGTCATTGAGGTCCAATGACAATCCTTCCTGAGAACATTTCAATTCGTCATCTACTGCTGCGTAACCGGTGCGCTACTTGCCGTAGGCGTCGGGCGAGGGCGGCACGGCGGGGAGCGGTGCCACATCGTAGCCGCGGGTGCCGTCGGCGCGGATGCCGCCGGGACCAGGGCCGAGATGCTTCAGATCTGTATTGTTCTCGCTGCACACGTATTCGTGCTGACTTGCCTTCGAATCACCGGCGATCCAGGTGCGCGAGTAGGTAAACGGATGCGTGTAGTACTTGGGATCGGTGATCGTCACATCGACATGGATGTGGCCGGCGTCCGGACGGGTCCAGCGCTCGACGGCATGCATGGCATCGCTTTGCGGGTTGCCATTCTCATCGATCCACATGTTGGTGCTTTTGAAGCCCACCGAGTCGATGACGAAGGTATCGCCCTCCCACCAGCCGATCTCGTCGCCGAAGTACCGCGGATCCGGGTCCTCCTCATGCTGGTGCACGTCGAAGGGGACCGTGCGGAAGTAGGTGTACATATATAGCCACGCCACATGGTCCTTGTTCTGCACGATGGAGAAAGGCAGCGCGCTGGCGTCATGGCGGGGAATGCCACCGATGAGACAACGGGACTCCGGGTCCACGGTCTTCGTCAGGTTGTTCTTCAGGGCGGTCTCACCGGCCGGCGTCAGTGGCAGCTTGAAGCCCGGCAGGTCCTTGCCGATGTTGCCCACCGGCTTGGTGGCCTTCGACCCCTTCCAGAAGCCGCTGAAGTCGGGATGTCCCTCGGCGGTGCGCGGCGTCGGCGCGGTAGAGGCCGCGGCGTCGTCGCCCAGCAGGCCCTGCGCCTGCGCCAACGCGCTCGCTGCGAGCCAGAACGCGGCGCCGCAGCAAAGCGCGGCCCGTACGCCGATGGGCCTCACTGTTGCGCACCGCCACCGGGCGCCGGGGTGGCCGCGGTCGGGTCGCCGGGGCCGCCATCGCCGGCGCTGCCGCCGTACACGGTTTCACCGCTGGGCAGCTTCACGCGCCGGCCGTCGATCAGACGCGAACCGTCCTTGGCCAGATAGCCGTCGACGATCAGCGCGTCGCCGAGCTTGATGGCGCCCTTCTTCCAGCCGCGCCGCGACAGGGCGCCTGGATTGCCCGACTCGATGGCCCAGTTGTGGATCTCACCTCTGGCGTCCTTTACGTCCAGGTAGAAGAACGAGTGCGGATTGGTCCACTCGATTTTGGTGATGGTGCCGCTCAAACGGACCGGCTTGGTGCCATCGAATTCGGCGGCGAAGGAATGATGCGCCTGGGCGGGAAGGGTGCTGAGGATCGCGACACAGGCCGCGACCAGAAACAGTCTGGGTTGCAAGTGGGTGCTCCGTTTCAATTGCGCGTCGCAGCTGTGGTTACATCGATCGGAATGGACAGGTGTACGGTTCTGGGCAACAGACACTCCCGATCGCTGCAGGCCTGAAAGCGCACGCTCACGGGAATGAGCTGTTTGCCGGCGGCCAGGTCCCGATCCACCCGCACCGGCAGGTGAACGATGAAGCGATGTGTATAGAGTTGTGTCTCGAATCCGAAGTGCGTGTCCTGGACCTTCTCGGCAGCCGTTCCGGAGGTCGGACCGGCCGCGGTGACGATGGTGTTGGCATCGAGTGTGATCCGCAGCGGCGTCGGGCCGCCCGAGTGCTGCTCGAGTGCATACACGTGCCAGCCTTCCTGGACCTCGCCGGACAGATCAATCGTCGCCGTGCTGCCGCGCGTGATGGCGACCGCGGATTTCACCGCTGCGGACCAGTGCACCGCATCGGGGATGTCCGGCGTGTCGGCGCCGGCGAGCGCAAATATCCATGGCGCGACCAGTAGCGCGAGTCGAGCTTTCATCGCAAACGTACTCCACTTGAATTGTGTTTGTTGATTTGCGAGGAATGTATTCGGCGATTGCCGGAAACACAAGCCAACGCTGCATCAGTTATGGACTAGGCTCATGACAAAATGGCATGTCAATTGGCGACGCGGAACGGCAGCGCAGTTGGCTTGAGTCTCGCTGCGGTGACGTTTTGGTGACATCACTTTTCGATGCATGCGTATGCCTAGAGAGCATTGGACGCAACGTCTGCCCGGACCGGATAGTAAGGCCATGCCAAATGAACACACCTGGGCCGTAGTGCTTGCCGGCGGTGAAGGTCGCAGGCTTCAAGGGCTGACCACGACGGCAAACGGAACCGTGATTCCGAAGCAATATTGCTCGCTGCTCAGCGGACCGTCGCTTTTGCAGGAGGCGCTGCGTCGCGCGCAGGCAATCGCACCGCCCGAGCGCATCTGCGCGGTGGTGGCGGACCAGCATCGGCGCTGGTGGTCGCAGCAGGCGCAATCGTTGCCGCCGGGCAATGTGGTCGTGCAACCGCGCAATCGCGGCACCGCGAACGGAATTCTCCTGCCCTTGCTGCAGATCCTGCGGCGCGACCCGAAAGCCCGTATCGTTCTGCTGCCATCCGATCACTTCTTTGAGGACGAAACCGAGCTCGCGCACTGGCTGCGCGTTGCATCGGCACGCGCGTCGTCACAGGCCGCCGAAATCCTGTTGCTCGGATTTGAGCCGCGCAGCGGGGATCCGGAACTGGGCTACATCGTTCCTACCTTGCCGAGCGGATCCGGATGCTGGACGGTGGGTGCCTTTGTGGAGAAGCCACCGCTGCTGCGGGCCAGCGAATTGGTGCGGCAGGGTGCCTTGTGGAACGCATTCATCATTGCCGCCGACGGCCGGGCGTTGCTCGCGTTGTATGAACGGCATTGCGGGGATGTCGTGCGCAGCATGCGGGCC
>DATHOA010000206.1:0-6009 GCA_035485475.1 Steroidobacteraceae bacterium
CGCGCGAGCCGGACGGCGGTGGCGAAGCCGATGCCCTGGCTGGCTCCCGTAACGACGGCTACTGGTTTGGACATCTCATTTCTCCTTCAGGAACTCGCGGATCGCCGTCGCAATCTGCCTGGCATGGGTTTCCAGGGCGAAATGGCCGGTATCGAAGAAGCGGACATCGGCTTCGGGAATATCGCGCCTGAAGGCCTCGGCGCCCGGCGGTAGAAAGAACGGATCATTCCTGCCCCACACGGCGAGGAAAGGTGGCCGGTGCTTGCGGAAATACGCCTGGAAGGTTGGGTACAGGGCGACGTTGCTCTGGTAGTCACCGAACAGATCCAGCTGAATCTCATCGGCACCTTCGCGTGCGAGATAGAAGTTGTCGAGTGCAATCCCATCCGGCGACACCGACGCTTCGTCGGCTACCCCATGGGTGTACTGCCAGCGCGTCGCTTCCGGTGCGAGGAAGGCACGCAGGGCCGTGCGGTTCTCCTGCGAGGGATCCTGCCAGTAGGCGCGGATCGGATTCCAGCCCTCGCTCAATCCTTCCTCGTAGGCGTTGCCGTTTTGCGAAATGATCGCGCTGATGCGTTCCGGGTGACCGGTCGCGATCCGAAAGCCGGTCGGTGCGCCGTAGTCGAAGACGTAAACCGCGAAGCGGTCCAATTTGACGACTTCCGTAAAACGGTCGATGACTCCGGCGATGTTGTCGAAGGTGTACTTGAACTGCGTTCGCGGCGGCATGTCCGAGCGGCCGAAGCCCGGCAGATCCGGCGCGATGATGTGAAAGCGATCGGCCAGCAGCGGGATCAGATCGCGGAACATATGACTGGAGCTCGGGAAGCCGTGTAGCAACAGCAGCTTTGGCGCCTGCGCCGGGCCGGCCTCGCGATAGAAAATCTTGAAGCCGTCAACGTCTGCAGTGCGGTACTTGATGTCGGTCATGGGGATTCTCCGTAGGGTTAGGGGTCGCTAAGCGCGCAGCTCGCGCGCGGCTTTGACAATCAGGTCCACGACAAAACCGGGTGCGGTGACGCTCGGGGTGTGGTCAACCGGATGCGCGCTCACCCGCGCATGCATGCGCTGCGCCATGAAGTGCTGAGTCTCGGGGACGATCATGCGGTCCTGCTCCGCCAGCAGGTACCAGCTGGGTACGTCCTGCCACAGCGGGCGTCCAACCGGAACGCTGATGCAGGCCGGTGAGATCGGACGCTGAACCGCGGCCAGCACCGCCTGCTCTTCAGTCGATGCGTTCTGCGCAAAGGCCTCGGCAAACGCAGCCTCGGGCAGCCAGATCAGTTCGTGAGTGTCCGGGGCCAGATGCGGCGCCTTGGGATGCGGCTCGTGGCGATAGAAGACATCAGCCACGGTTTCTCCCTCGCCCGGCGCCAGGGCGGCGATGTAAACGAGTGCCTTGATTTTGGGATTGCGGCTGGAGGCAATGACGGCGCCGGCATAGGCGTGGCCCACCAGAACCACCGAGCCTTCAACCCGCTCCAGGATCCGCTCCAGCGCCGCGACATCATCCGCCAGCGTCGTCAGCGGTAGCGGGACAGTAACCGCCTTGATCCCTTTCGAGCGCAGGTCGATGATCACCTTGCTCCAGCTCGAGCCGTCGGCCCAGGCACCGTGTACCAGCACCACATTGATCTCGTTGCCGGACATTTGTTGCTCCTTTGTGCGCCTTGGTTGCGCCGTCGGCTGATGGGGTTGTGGTCAGGGCCGTTGAAAATCTCGTAACCGCCTCCACTGGTGTAGAGAGGTTATTGCTACCGGAGTAACTTGTCAACCCTGGTCAAGCAGGTTATTTTCATCGCTTTGTAGCTGGCTCTATGTCTCAGCAATTTCCCGCAATGTTTGTCGCCGACTCCCCGGGCCTGGATTTCCTGAATTCCGTGGCCACGCCGGTCGACGTCCCGATCGACTGGATCGACGATGGCGAGGGCCTGTTGGCGTGGCTCGAACAGGCGCAGCTGGTGCCTGCCGAAGTGCTGACGGCAATGCGCGACCGTGCAATGCCGGGCGAACTTGATCGCCTGGCGGCTCAGGCGCGCAGCCTGCGCGAATGGTTCCGGGACTTCGTGCGCAAGCGCAAAGGTCGCACTCTCAGCGGCGCCGATCTGGACGCTCTTGCGCCCCTGAACCTGCTGCTTGCCCGTGATGAGGGCTTCTCGACAATCGTCCCGTACGGACCGGGTGCGACGAAATCGCTGCATCTCGAGCACTCGCGGCGCTGGACTTCGCCCGAGTCACTGCTCTTACCGATCGGCGAAATATTGGCGAAGCTGGTTTGCGAGGAGGACTTCGCGCACGTGAAGGCGTGTGAGGGCCCGACCTGCACCCTGATGTTTGCTGACCACACGCGGGGTCACGCACGGCGCTGGTGCAGCATGTCCGCCTGCGGCAATCGGGCCAAGCAAGCCGCGCATCGCACTCGGCTCAAGGACCGAAATTAGCGCTCGGGACCCTTAACACGGTTAGAGATTGCGCATTATCCGATTCGGACACAGTAATCGGAGTACGGTTGGCGCCTGATGTCCGGCAATGGACATAACTCCTGCCACTGATGCCACCTGCCCCCTCTCCGCGCGAGTGTGCCACGGCTCACGTGTGAGCTTCTCGCCCCTCGGCTAAGCGACTTACCGCACATACGGCACCGCCTCGATCGGTAGAGCTTGGCAATCAGCGAGGGAACGATGCAACCGAAGCGGACAGGAAATACTACGCGCATGCAGGTTTTGCTGGTCGAGGACAGTCCCGGCGATGTCCGGTTGACGCAGGAAGCTTTCCACGAGGCCAACGAAAACGTGCAATTGCACGTCGCCTACGATGGCGTGGAAGCCATGGCCTTTCTGCGACGACAGGGCCGGTACGCGGATGCGCCACGGCCGGACCTGGTGCTGCTGGATCTGAATCTCCCGCGGATGGACGGCCGCGAGGTCCTATTGCATATCAAGGAGGATGCGGGTCTGAAGGCGATTCCGACCGCGATCCTCACCACCTCGGTGGCCGAGGCGGACGTCGCCATCAGCTACCGCCGCCAGGCGAACTGCTATTTGTCCAAGCCCGTGCAGCTGGAAGAGTTCGAGAACCTCGTCAAGAGCATCAACGACTTCTGGCTGACAAAAGTCGAGCTGCCGTCGAAAGCTGACGAGCAATGAGATCGCGGACGAGCAAGTCACTGCTTCTCGTCGAAGATAACGCGGGAGATACGCGGCTGCTGCGGGAAATGTTCGCCGAACAGGATTCGGGCGACATCGACATGACCAATGTCACGACGATGAGCGGCGCGGAGGCGCACTTGAGCGCGCACGATGTCGACATCATCCTGCTCGATCTTGGCTTATCCGATTCGCAGGGACTCGAGGCAGTGCGGCGGGCGCGCGCCGCGGCGCCGCGGATCCCCCTGGTCGTGCTCACCGGATTGGATGACGAGTCCGTGGCCGCACAGTCCTTGCAGGAAGGTGCGCAGGACTACCTGATCAAAGGTCAGATCGAAACTCGCACCCTGGTGCGCTCCTTGCGCTACGCGATCGAGCGCAATGCGCTGGAGGAGGCGCTGTCGGCTGAAAAAGAGCGCGCCGAGATCACGTTGAACTGCATAGGCGACGCGGTCGTCTGCACGGACATTTCAGGAAACATCACCTTCCTGAACATGGTCGCGGAAAAAATGACCGGTTGGTCGACGCTCGACGCCAAAGGGCGTGTGCTGGCGGAGGTCTTCCGCACGTTGAACACCGTAAACAGCGAGGCGACCGAAACCACGGCGGAACATGCGATTCTGCAGATTCGCGCGGTGCACATGCCACCCAGCTGCACCCTGATCCGGCGCGACGGCATGCACATTCCGATCGAGGATTCGATCGCCCCGATCCGCGATCGCGATGGCCAGGCGGCCGGCGCCGTGATCGTGTTTCGGGACGTGAGCGTCGCGAAGGCGATGGCGCAGGAGATTGCGCACACGGCCGAGCACGATTCCTTGACGGGTCTGCCCAACCGCCTGTTGCTGAACGACCGGATCCGTCAGGCGATCGCGGCGGCGAAGCGGCACGCGAAACAGGTCGCGGTGCTGTTCCTGGATGTCGATGGCTTCAAGCACATCAACGACTCCCTCGGACATCCTATCGGCGACCAGGTTCTGCAGTCCATTGCACAGCGCCTGCTGGGGTGCGCGCGCTCCGTTGATACGGTCAGCCGCCAGGGCGGCGACGAATTCGTGGTGCTCCTTTCGGAGCTGACGCATCCGCGCGCTGCCTCCATCATGGCGGCCCGCATGCTCAGTGCCGTCGCCGAGCCGCATGTGGTCGGCAAGCACGAGTTGCATGTGACGGCCAGCGTCGGGGTCAGTGTCTTTCCCGATGACGGTCAGAACGCCGAGACCCTGATCAAGAACGCCGACACCGCGATGTATCAGGCGAAGGAAAGCGGACGGCGCCGATACCAGTTCTTCAAGCCCTCCATGAACGCGCGCGCGGTGGAACGGCAGTCAATCGAAGAGAGTCTGCGCCGCGCATTGGAACGGCAGGAATTCGAACTGCACTATCAGCCGAAAATCAATATCAGGACCGGAGCGATTACCGGCGCCGAAGCGCTGATACGCTGGACCCATCCCACCCGCGGCCGGGTTCCTCCGACCGACTTCATCCCCATCGCGGAGGACTGCGGTCTCATCGTCCCGATCGGCAACTGGGTCCTGCGCCAGGCCTGCCGGCAGGCCCGGGACTGGAAGGACGCCGGTCTGCCGGCAACGGCAATGGCCGTCAACGTGTCGGCGATGGAGTTCCAGAACGAGGGGTTCCTGCAGGGGCTGTCGCAGATTCTGCGCGAATCGGCCTGGGATCCCGGACTGCTGGAGCTGGAAGTCACGGAGAGCGTGCTCATGAAGCACGTCGAAGCCACGATCGAAGTGTTGCGGGCGGTGCGCGAAAGCGGAATACAGGTTGCGCTGGATGACTTTGGCACCGGTTATTCCAGCTTGAGCTACCTGCGCCGGTTCCCGATCGACTCGCTGAAAATAGACCGCGCATTCGTGCAGCAGATCGCCGGCGGCCCGGACGCCGCCGCCATCGTCACCGCCGTCATCAGCATGGCCCAAAGCCTCAAGCTGCGGGTGGTCGCGGAAGGTGTGGAGACCTTGCAGGAGCTGCAGTTTCTGCAGGCCCGTCAATGCGATGAGGTCCAGGGCTACTACTTCAGCCGGCCGCTCCCAGCGGAACAGTTTGCCGGTTTGCTGTCAACGGGAATCTCCCCCGATTTGCTCAACGCGCTGCATGGCGATCCTGCGCTGCGGCGACAATGAAGGCGGAAATCCACCCCGACCGGTTCGTGGGGATCACCTTCGCCTCCGCCATTGCATTCATGATGCTGATAGGGGCCGTTTCCTATCGCAACACGCTCGTGTCCAGCGAAAGCGACGAATGGGTACAGCACACCCGTAGGGTATCCGCCACTCTCGAGGGCATGCTCAATGCGATGACCACCATAGAGGCAAGTGGCGCTGCCTATATGTTGAGTGGCAATGAATCCTATCTGGATTTGTGGCGTTCGAGCACCACGAACCTGCAGGCGCGCGCGGCCAGCCTGCACGCCCTGACGCGCGATAATCCGATCGAGCAGGCGCGATTACCCTCCCTCGATGCGCTCATTGCCCAGCGCGTACAGTTCGGGAACCGGATCATCACCCTGCGCCGTCAGCAGGGGTTGGGGGTCGCCGCCGATGAGATCCGTACGGGCAGCGGGCGCGATGTGACCATCGCAATTCGTCGCCACGTGCAGCAGATGCTGGACGAAGAGGCACGTTTGCTGGTGCAGCGTACGGCCACCTGGCAGTCCGACGTGCAAACGACCCGCATAGTGCTCGTCATAGGAATGGCCTTGGGTCTGCTGATTACGGCCCTGGCATGGTGCGGGGTTCTGCGCGACAGTGCGCGGCGCCGGCGCGCCGAAAACGCCTTGCGGGCCAGTGAGGATCAATACCGAACGCTGCTTGATGCAGCCCGCGATTACGCGATTTCCATGCTC
>DATHOA010000207.1:0-6013 GCA_035485475.1 Steroidobacteraceae bacterium
GGACTCGCGCCACCCACCGCCGGCAACGCTTCCAGCTGTATCACCATTGCATTCGGGATCGGTCCGTCGCCGATCGGGCCACGGGCGTGGGCGCCCTCGTTGTGGCACTCATCGCAGGACGCCGCATTGAAAATCGGCCCCAGGCCCGCGCGCCGCCCCGCGCCCGGGGTGCCGACGGCGAGGAAATCCGTGTTGAAGACGGCATGACCCAATTGGTACTGCTCCGCCACGGCGGCCGTGAGCGGCAGGTATGGCGGTTGATTGCGGTGATCGGTGTACGGCATCGAACCCATCGGCACGGCGCCCAGCGCGGCGGCTGCGCCGCACAGCAGGCCGCACAGCCCTGCGAGTCCCACCTGCCTTTTCATCCGAGCGGCCTGCAGGGCTTACTTCGGCGCCGCCGTGACGGTGACTCGCACGGTGGCGCTGTTGGTGTTGCTGAACTGCAGGGTCAGATTGCCCGCCGGCAAGGGATACTGAACGATCTTGCGCGGAGCGCGGCACTCATGTGCGCCGGTGAAGTCATCGGTGGGTGCGAACTTGCCGTCCGCGATCACATCGATCCAGAATCCCTCACTCATCGACACGCGATACTTGCCCGCACTGGGGATGTGCAAGGTGACCAGACCGGCGAAGGCGCCGTCCGCCAAGGCCTTCTTGGCCGGCGCCAACATAAAGCTCACCTTATCCTGCGGTGTGAGTGTGATCTCATAGAGCTTGTCGACATCAACGGTCGGTGCCGGGCCGGCGGCCGTCGCGGCGGTCAGCGCCGCGGGGGCCGTGGCAAACAGCGCACGCTCGTGCGCCACGTTCCAGGTAAACCCCTCACAGGCGTCGGCGGCCTGCGCTGCCTGGCTTGCCATTGCCATTGCCGTGGCCACCGCACTGCAGGCGAGAGCTGCCATCCATCCAGGTTTCTTCATACAATTTTCCTGCTATAGCGTGTAGCGCAGGTTCACGAAGTACTCGCGCCCCGGGCCATTGTATCCATCCTCGATCAGGTAATCGTGATCGGCAAGATTTTTAATGCCCATCTCAAAATTGAGCTGCTCGGTCGGCTGCCAACCGGCCTTCAGTCCCACCAGCGTATACGCGCCCGAGCGGTAGTACACCGTGGCATTCACCGCGTTCTGCAGCCAGCGACGCCCCTCGACTTCGACGGTCGGGGTCACCGAGATACTGTGTACGGGACGCCAGGTCGCATAGGCAAAAAAGTGCTCCGTCGGGGTATCCGTCGCCACCCCGCCGCCCTCGAGGAAGTCCCGCACCAGGTAGGAGTAGTTCAAGCCGGCATCGAGCACGTCCGGTATCAATGAGCGCTTCAGATCGAACTCGAAGCCGGTGTTGCGGCCCGTACCCACGTTGCGGTCGGTGCTCACGGTGGGTGACAGGGCAACGGCCGTGATTTCGTCCGAAATCCGGGCCAGGAAGACATCCGCGGTGATCTGTGTTTGCAGGTAAGTGTCGGAAATACCGGCCTGCACGTAGTGCGAGCGCTCCGGCTGCAGGTCCGGATTGTTCACGAAGGTGCCAAAGCGCGTGCTGTACATCTCGAACAGGGTCGGAAAGCGCGCTCGGTCGGCGTAGGTGAGATGCACAGAACCATCCTGACTGTAACTGTAGATAGCCGCGAACTCGCCGTTCAGCGCGTGTTTGTCCTGCACCGGATAAGCGAACGAACTGCCGTAGGGCGGCACATTGCCGGCGGCCACCCATTGACTGTCGCCGACCAGATTGCGCACATCGTAGCTGGTACCGGCGATCAACTGCCAAGCCGTCGCGGGACGATAGATGTTCTCCACCGCCATCGAGTACGTGGACTCCTGCGCATCCTCCCAGGGCTGCTGGTAGAACACGCCAAAGGGAATATTGCGCGTGCTTTCGGTCTCACGATGCTCATCCCAGCGATAAGTGCCCGAAACCCGCACGGTGTCGGCACCCCCGAAGAGGTTCTCGTCCAGCTCCACACTGCCACCGGCCGCCTGGTCGTTATATTGGCTGTTGAAGGACTTCGGCGTGTTCTGCGTGTTGTAGTTGATGTTGTCGTAGGAATCCAGGGAATTGTAGAACTTGTCGTAGTACAGACGCACCTTGACGAAGGAACCCTCGGCGTCGATCACGTTCTTGGACAGCACGTAGACGCTGCGCTTGTCCCATTGTGGCCAGGTCCAGTACTTGACCGTATTCAACAGGCTCGCGGGAATGATGCTGTCCGGGGGCGCATTGTCCTTGGTGCCCATCTGATCAATGTAGTTGACGCTGTAGGAGGCGTTTTCATTGGGAATGTAGCCGGCCTTCAGGTTGATCTTGTAGTCGCGATGATAGGAATCGATGCGATCGCCGGGACCCTGCAGCGTACCCGGCGTGAAATCATCCGACAGTCGAAAATGCGTCTGCCGGTCGTAGGAACCGGAAGCCTGGGCAAACCATTGGTTTTGGCGGGTGCCCAGGAAGAAGTCCGTGATGGTCGCTTCCGGGGAGCCCGTCGAATCGAACTGCTCGCCTGCGCGTACGTCGAGGTCCAGCGGCTGCTCCGCAATGCGACTCACCAGATTGATCGAGCCGCCCATCGCGCCCGGTCCATCGATCACCGAGGCAAAGCCCTTCGAGACCTGAACCTGGGAAATATCGACCGTGCTGAACCGTGAAAAGTCGATGCGATTATCGACCGGCAGATAGACCGGAATTCCGTCCTGATACAGCGGCACGCGCCAGCGGTCAAAGCCGCGAATCCACACATCGGTTTCATTGCGGGCGCCGACGGTGCTGACCGAAGCGCCGGGTGCCAGCAGGATGGCCATGTCGAGGGTATCGCGGTTGAACTTCAGCATATCCGCACGCGATATGCTGGTGCCCCCCAGCGAGGCCCCGTCGCCATTGATCGGCGCGGCCGTAACGGTGACCTCCTCGAGCTGCGGTACCGGGTCAGGATTGGCCGCCTGCACCGCACCGGCAAGCACCACACTCAACCCGACGGCGGACAGTTTTCCAACCTGCTTCATCAACCGTTCCTTCAAACATCTAGAGACAAGGCGGACCGAGCGGCGGCTGATCCTGCGGGCTTTGGGACGTCGTATTCGAACATATATAGCGAATTGTTTCAACGCAACGGTTTGTAACGCCACGGAACAATTGGCACACCGCCGGGTCAGAATTGGAAACCACCGGGTATCCGCATGTCCGTCTTTGGGCCGCGCGCTCAGTCCCGTTCCACGACACTGCTGGTGGTGGCAGCCGTGCATGGAGTGGTCTTGTGGGCTCTCTGGCGAGTGCGCGTGCCAGTGGAGAAGGAAGTCGAGACCTTCGCCTCAGTAATGTTCTTTGTTCCGCCGGCAAGCTCGCACCGGACCGCTGCCGCAAGCACTCCCCCAGCGAGCGGCCCCAACCGCCCCAAGCAGTCCATTCCGGCGCCCGTGCCGCAGCCGGCCGATTCCGGCACGGTCATCACTTTGCCCGCCACGCCTGCCGCCAGGATCGACTGGTCCGGCCAACTTGAAGCGGCGGCCCGCGCGGAACTGGAGCAGGAAGACAAGGCGCGCAAACAGCTGCGTGCCTTGACCCGCAGATTCGAAGTGGACCCCGACCCGCGCGATGCGCGGCACGCATCGGCCACATCGAAAGCCACGGCGACCTGTTTGACGGCGCGGCAAAGGCGCACGGTGACCGGCTTGCGACGCCAGGGCCCAACGAGGTGCCCTGAGTGCCACGCGCCCGCCTCACCCCAGCAGCTCGTCGCGACCCTCCTTGACGAAGGCACGCACCTTCTCCGCATATTGATGGATCTGCGCGTTGTGGCCCGTGACCAGCGCGCCGGCCATGCGCACCGGGTCGCCAAAGAAGAAGCGCTCGTACAGCACCTGGCGCGAGCCAAAGGCCGACACGGCGACGTCCCAGGCCAGACGAAACATGGGCACGCGCTCGAAGGCCTCGGCACGGGCGGCCTGGTAGTACTTGCGGATGTCCTCTGCCAGGGGGCCGGTGAGATCATCGGCGCCGGGCATCGCGACCAGGCCACTCGCACCGATCTGCTGGATGATTTCAACCATTCTGGGATACAGGCGCGGGTACAGGTTGCGCGCGGCATCGAGCGGATCCCAGGCGGGCCGCATGACGCCCCACTCGTCCAACTGGGCATCGGCTTCGGCCGCGCGCAGGAAGGCACGCATGGTCTCCAGGTTCACCCAGATTTCGGCGAGTTTCTCCTGGATATGCTGCAGCGACTCCGCGGCAATCGCATCGACCAGCATCGCCGCCAGTCCCAGCAGGAATTCGGTCTTGGCAATGTTCTTGACGACGACCTGGTGAGTCATGTGCACCACGGCACCGGTGCGTGCATAGGCCTGGTTGCAGCGGTTGATATCCCGATACAGCAGCACGTTTTCCCAGGGCACGAGCACATCGTCAAATACCACTACCGCATCCATCTCCTCGTAACGGGAGCCCAGCGGGTGGTCAAAATGCGAGCGTCCGTAATCCAGGCTCTCCCGGCAGATGAAGCGCAGGCCCGGGGTGTCATTGGGAATGCAAAAGCCAAAGGCGTATGCCGCATCCTCCACCGCGCTCTTCAGCAAGGTCGAAGGGAACACCATGATCTCATCGGAAATCGGCAATGTTGCCAGCATGCGGCAGCCACGGATCACAATGCCCGCATCGGTCTCATCCTTGACCCGCGCAGCGATGTACGGATCGGACAGTTGCTGCATGTTCGCGGCCCGATTGGCCTGCGGTGGAATCAGGGTGTGTGTCAGGCACAGATCGTTCTCGCGCAGGTATTCATGGTACCGCAGCGCATTGGTGCCGAATCTGGGGTCCGCCTCGGCCAGGAAGGCTGCGCCTGCGGCATAGCCGGAGATAGCACGATTGATGTAGTCCGGCGCGCGGCCCATCATGCCATGGGTGTACTCCTGCCATACGCGCATGGCGGCCGTAACGCTGCGCAGATCCTCCATGCTGCGCGGAATCAGAAAGGAGCGACCCACCTTGTTGCCCGACGTGGGCGAGTCGAACAGGCTGACGGCTGGGCTGTGCCATTGCAGGTCATACAGACTCGCGAGGGTCGCAACTCCCCCACGCAGCGCCGGATGTGTCGTCACGTCCTTGATCTGCTTGCCCTGATACCACAGCGTGGGTGGCCGTTCGCGCAGCCGCTGCAGGATCTGTTCGCCGCGCCGTGCGCCGCGCGCCTGTTGCGGGTTGTCCGCCAATGTTCCCACGTCGTGTGCTCCCACCGTCATGATTCCGCGCCGCTCACGCTGTCCAGATGCGCCTCGCGCAGGTCCAACTCCCGCTCGGCCCGGCGGCGCGCGTCGTCCTTCAGGTTGCCGTCGCGATAGGTCGCGTTGATATGCTCACGCTCGGCGGCGATCAGCTGATACTCCAGGGCATCACATTCGCGCACCAGGGCGGCCTGTGTTTCATCGGGATCGCCGCGACGTTCGACGTGACGCAGGCGCTCACGGTACAGGCGGCGCACCGGTGCCACCACTTCCTCGGCCAGCGTGTGTTCCCGTGCCAACTGTTCAAGCCTGCCCAGCACCGCCGTGATGGCGGCGCGCCGCGCGCTGAACTCCTCCATACGGTCACGAAAGCGCTCGCGGCGGCCCGCGTTGGCCAGTCCCAGCCACCTGATAACTGCGGGCAGTACCAGGCCCTGACCCACCAGCGTCACCAGTATCACGGCGAAGGTCAGAAACAGGATGAGGTCGCGGGCCGGAAACTGTGTGCCATCGGCCAGCAGCGCCGGTAGCGCCAGCGCAGCGGCCAAAGAGACCACACCGCGGATGCCGGTGAAAGCCAGCGCGAAGGCGCGCTGCCAGGAAATCGCATCGTCATCCGCAGGTTCCGCGTGTCGGCCGAGCACCGCCAGGTACGCCGTCGGAAATATCCACAGGAAGCGCGCGCCGATGACCACGATGCTGACGATGGCGGCGGCAATGGCAAGCTCCGCAGTTGAATAGCCGCGGATACCCTGGACTATGCCCCGCGCCTGCAGGCCCGTGACCAGGAACACCAC
>DATHOA010000208.1:0-19529 GCA_035485475.1 Steroidobacteraceae bacterium
GCCTGCAGCGCCGCGAGAATCGCCGCTGAGCTCGCAATCACGTGCACGGGTACATCCCATGAAGCACCCTCACCGCTCACGTTTGCCGCGGGCTGATGATCGCCGAGAATGATCATCACGAAGTTGCTGCTCGGGCGAGCCCGCAGGTAACTGCTCAGGGTGTCGAGAAAATATTCCACCGAGCTGACATAGGCCTTGCCCAGGTCAGTCCACACCGGTGTCTGGGTCAGCGAACGCCGCAGCGGCTCGGCATCAAAGGGCTGTGTGGTGAGCATGCGCTGCCAGTCGGACTGCAGTGGCGGCGTCGGCTCGAATGGCATATGCGTCGAGACCGTCGGAAAAAACACGAACACGGGTTTTCGCGGGTGCGGCTGCAGTTCCCGCGAATCAAGCGCGGCGAGTGAAAACTGATCCGGTATGCGCCACCAGCCGAATCCCGGACCGTGATAATCCAGGGCATCCGTGCCATAAATCTTGTCGAACCCATAAAACTGCCCTTCGGGCCAGCTCTCGCGCAGTCCGGGCATGACGGCCACGGTGCGATAGCCCGCGCTCTTGAACAGCGATACCAGTGTCGGCCGCGATGTCTGTGTCATCAGCAGCGCGTAGTGGTCCATGTCGCGAACCTCGACGCCGGACAGTACGCTCAAATGCGCGAGCACCGAGCCGCCGCCAAAAGTAGGTGACGTGGCAAAGGCCGAAACGACACCACGACCGGTATCGTGAATCGCCGCCTCCAGTCGCGCCCGCGCGGGCCGCAGCGCGCGCTCGAACTCCGGGCGGTCGTAGGTTGAGCTGCCGTAGGATTCCATGAATATGAGCAGCACATCACTGCCATCCAACGCCGCCAGATTCGAGCGCATGGGGGGAGAGGCCGGCAGGCTTCGATTCGCCAATCCTGAGACCGCAGCCACGATCCGCATGACCTGCGCCGCGTAGGCGCGGCTCACGGGAATGGAAATGCGCGGAATCTGCGGTATGTCAGTGGTCTGCTGCAGCAGGTAAATGCCCAACAGCGCCAGCCCCACCGCACCGAATCCCAGCCGTGCCCGGCGATACATTCGCAAGGACGCATCGATCTGACCCAGCGACCAGCGCGCGATCAGGTAGAGCAGTGCGAGTACGATGGCCGCGCCCGTACATACGCCCGCGACCGCCCAGGGCGAAGCCACGCGCACCAGCATGCCGGTGACGGCGCCGAACTGCGGTGCATCCCAGTACAGGTTGATATCCCGTCCGTACAGGGCGGACACGGTGACATCGGTGTAGCGTCCGAGCCCCAGCAGCACCACCAGTACCGATAACCCCGCGAGCACGCGGGCGTGAGTGCGGCCGAGCCAGGCATTTGAAACGGACAGTGCCAGCAGCAGCACCGCAATTTCGACCGACAGCTCCCCGGGCCAGTGAACACCCAGCGTCGGCCAGACATTGTGAAAGGTGACGGAGGCGTTCAGCACGATGACGGCGAGCAGCACGCAGGCTGCCTGCCGCAGTCGCTGGCGCGGATCAACAGGTATTGGCTTCATGCGGGGCGAACAACCATACAATATCCACCAGGAAAGACAGCGCCAGTGCGCCCAGCGCAACGGCGGCCAGCGGCGCGCTCACGGCCGCCGGGACAAAGGGCGCAACGGTCACGATGAGGGCCACGACCTGCGCGACCGCCACAATTTTGCGCCGCTGACTGGGTGGCAGCGGCTGACGCAGCGCGGGCACCAGCGTGCCGGCCGCAACGAAGGCGTAGCGCAGCAGCCCGGAGCCCCACACCCAGCTGCCGGCCTTGCCGAACTGCCAGGCCAGTACCGCCAGCACCAGGATCAGCAGGGCATCGGTCTCCATGTCAAAGCGCGCACCAAAGGCGCTCGCCAGGCCGCTGCGACGCGCCAGCCAGCCATCGACGCCATCGAGCACCGCGGTTCCCGTCGCCACTGCCGTAACCAGTGCCGGCAATGCGCCCTCAGCCGGCTCCCGGATCAGGCCCGCCAGCAATGCGACCAGCGCGCCACGGACCAGGGTCACCTGGTTGGCAGCCCCGAAGGCGCCGAAGGGATGGTGCTTCGGTAATCCGAACAGCACCAGTGCTGCGCCCACGATAAACACGGTCAGCACCTTCGGCACATAGGCAGCGCCCAGGCCGAGCTGGTTCGTGCAAAATTCAGCAACCGCCCCGATCAGCAGCGCAGCCGCTAAGATGCAGATGAGCGCACTGCGCAGAAGGCCGTGAGGCGCGGCCCGTGCCATCGACATGGTGACACCCAATCTTCAGGAGGTCCTATGAGTCGCGACGAAACGCTCGCATTCTGGATCGCAGCGCCTGGTCGCGGCGAACTGCGCCGCGAAGCGCTGCCGGCGCCCGGCGCTGGGGAGGCCAGTGTACGGACACTTTACAGCGGTGTCAGCCGTGGGACGGAGGCGACCGTGTTTGGCGGCCACGTGCCGAGCGGGGAATATGCGCGGATGCGCGCGCCCTTTCAGGCCGGTGAGTTCCCGGCTCCCGTCAAGTACGGCTACAGCAACGTCGGCCGGGTCATGCACGGGCCACCCGACCTTGCCGGAAGAGACGTCTTCTGCCTGTATCCGCACCAGCAAGGCTATGTGGTTCCCTGCGCGGCGCTGTACCCGCTGCCCGCATCGATTCCACCCGCACGGGCCGTGTTGGCGGCAAATCTGGAGACGGCGCTCAACGCACTGTGGGACTGCGGCGCGGCGCCGGGCGATCGCATCACGGTGATCGGCGCCGGCAGCGTCGGCTGCCTGGCGGCATGGCTCGCAGGCCGGATTGCCGGCTGCGAGGTGCAGCTGGTCGACATCAATCCGCAGCGGCAGACGATCGCGCAGGCGCTGGGAGTGCGCTTCGCGCTGCCCGACAGCGCCACGCCCGAGGCGGACATTGTGTTACATGCAAGCGGTGCGGCCGAGGGACTGTCGCTGGGACTGCGTCTGGCCGGATTCGAAGCGACGGTCGTCGAACTGAGCTGGTACGGTGATCGCGCGGTGAGCCTCGCGCTGGGCGAGGCCTTTCATGCGCGGCGTCTGACCCTGAAGTCCTCCCAGGTGGGCGCCGTGGCCCCCTCGCACCGCGCGCGCTGGAGCCTGCGCCGCCGCATGGAACTCGCGCTGACGCTGCTCGCCGATCCGGCGCTCGACGTGCTCATCAACAGCGAAGGCCGGTTCGAGGAGCTGCCACAGACGCTGGAGCGGCTCGCGCGCACGCCCGGGGATGTCATCATGCATCGGGTGCGCTACGACTGAACGACCGCCCCTTCGGACCCACAGGAGCAGATGATGTATACGGTTTGTGTTCGCGATCACATGATGATCGCCCACAGCTTTTCCGGCGATGTGTTCGGACCCGCACAGCGGCTGCACGGTGCGACTTACGTGGTGGATGTCGAATTCCGGCGCCCCGAACTCGACGCCGATGGCATTGTCGTGGACATCGGCCTGGCGGGCACGGTCCTGCATGACACGCTGGCGGCCATGAATTACCGCAACCTCGACGCCGAAGCGGACTTCGCCGGCCGCAATACCACGACGGAGTTCCTCGCGCGGACCGTTTTCGAACGCCTGCGCCAGGCGATTCACGATGGGCGCCTCGGCCCCTCGGCAACCGCCGTCACCACCCTGCGCGTCACCCTGCACGAATCCCATGTGGCCTGGGCGGCATTCGAAGGCGAGCTCGCCTTGCGATGAGTGTGCGCTCGCTGGAATTCGTGATTCCCGGAGACCTCCAGGCCTCGACCGGCGGGTACGGGTATGACCGCCGGATGATCGCGGGTCTGCGCACTCTCGGTTGGCAGGTCACACTCCACATGCTGGACGCGAGCTTCCCCCAGCCCACCCATGCGGCACTCGAGCACGCGCGGGAAATATTCACTCATCTGCCGGACCAGGCATTGGTACTGGTGGATGGTCTGGCACTGGGCGCGATGCCACACATCGTGCATCCCCATGCCCGGCGCCTGCGCTTGCTGGCGCTCATCCATCATCCCCTGGCCGCGGAGAGCGGGCTGGCGCCCAACCAAGTGCTCGAGCTGGCGCACTCGGAGCGACTGGCACTACAGGCGATGCACCACGTCCTGGTCACGAGCCACGCCACCCAGCGCGCGCTGCTCTCCTACGGCGTCGACCCCGCACGTGTCTCGGTCGTGGCGCCCGGAACCGATGCCGCACCGCTCGCGCCGCGCCGTCGCGGCAGCATCCTGAACATGCTGTGTGTCGCCACACTCACGCCGCGCAAGGGTCACGATCTGTTGTTTGAGGCGCTGGCGCCGTTATCCGCGCACTGGCAGCTGACCTGCGTCGGCAGCCTCACCCGCAGTCCGGCCACCGTGGCGGCCCTGCGGCAGCAGTTGCTGCGACTGCGCCTGGACCGCCAGGTCAGCCTGGCCGGCGAAGTCGACAGCGTCGCGCTCGCGCAGCGGTATGCGCAGGCCGATCTGTTCGTCCTGCCGACACGCTACGAGGGCTACGGCATGGCCGTTGCGGAGGCTCTCGCGCGTGGACTGCCGGTGATCAGCACACCAGTGGGCGCCATCCCCGAACTGGTCGGGTCGCAGGCCGGACTGCTGGTGGCCGCGGATGATGTGCGCATGCTGCGGGCCGCGCTCGAGCGCGTTCTGACGGAACCGGACCTGCTCGATTCCCTGGCAAGGGGTGCTGAAGCGGTGCGCGGCACCTTACCTGGTTGGCCGCAGTCCTGTGCCCTGATGTCACAGGTATTACAGAATGCGGCGGATCATGGTGGCGGATGAAGTGTCGTGCCCATTCGTGCGCCCATTGGCCGTGGCACGCAGGTCACAATCAAACAGGATGTCGGAGCCGGCGCTGTAAATGCGCGGTTGCAGCCGCAGACAGTCCTGCAGCCGCATTTGTGGCGGCAGGCGTATCGCCGGACGGCCGTCGCCGATGAGCAGCGGCGCGACCGCAATGTGCAGCCGATCGAGCAGCCCCGCGTTGAGAAAGCTGGAAACGGTCACGCCGCCGCCTTCGACGAAAATCCGGCAATAGCCCAGCGCATGCAGTTGCCGCAGCAGGTCCTTCAGATCCAAGGCTCCCTCATGGGCCACTACCTCGAGGGTGTCCTCGCCCCGGGTACGCGCCGCGGCGGCGGCGGCACTGCCCGCGGCGCAGGCGCGCAAGGTCCGCGCCGCCTGGTCATTGAAGACGGTGTGGTCCAGAGGCAGGCGACAGGCGGGGTCGAGGATGACGCGCACCGGATTGCTGCCGGTCACGAGGCGCGTCGTCAGACGCGGATTGTCGACTGCAACGGTCGCGGCACCGACCACGACGGCATCGCACAGTGCACGCAGCCGATGCAGATGCAGGATGTTGTCCGGCCCGGTCACGCAAATCGCATCGCCGGAGTGCGTGGCGATGAAGCCGTCGAGACTTTGGCCGAGATGGCCGATGGTGATGGGTCGCGCCGCCGTCGCACTGCTGATCGGCAGGTACAGCTCCAGAAGGTCACGGTTCGGATCATCCCCTGCAAGCGCCGACTCCCAGCCGGCTGCCAGGCTCCATGACAGCACCGCGGGAGCACCTTGCGGGGCGACACGATACAGACCACCGTCTGCGGCCAGCGCGAATCGTCCGGGCACTTGCGCATCGAAGCTGCCGACCGCCCGGGCGGCCGCGTGAGCGATGGCCCACGCATCGAACGTTGCTGAGACTTCATTTGCCATTGCGGCGACCATCTTGCCTGACTCGCGCGGCAAGAGACAGGCCGCCTCAGTCCTCAGGAGTGAGCACCACATTGCCTACGGCGGTGTTCGAGGCCGGCACGTGATAGAAGCGATACAGTTCGCGAATCCTGGGTCCGAGCGCGCCGCGCATCGTCAGCCACATGATCAGTTCCATGCCCTCGGAACCTGCTTCGCGCACGTACTCTTCATGCGACATGGTGCGCAGGGCGTCCGGATCCGATGTGAGCTTGTCCAGAAAATCCGTGTCCCATTCCCGGTTGATGAGACCGGCGCGTTCACCGGATAACTGATGACTCATGCCTCCGGTGCCCCACACCTGGACATTGAGGTCTTCGGGGTAGGACTTGACCGCACGCGCGATGGACTCGCCGAGGCGGAAGCAGCGGTTGGCGGTGGGCGTCGGATACTGGATCACGTTGACGGCGAGCGGGATCACCTTCACCGGCCATTCACTGGGCTGACCCAATACCAGTGACAGCGGCACGGTCAGGCCGTGGTCCACACTCATCTCGTTCATGATCGTGATATCGAACTCGTCCAGTACCAGGCCGGTTGCGATATGCCACGCAAGCTTTGAATGTCCGTGAACGATCGGGACGCGCCGCGGACCCCAGCCTTCGTCGGCGGGCGCAAAGGACTCAGCGCAACCCAGGGCAAAAGTCGGGACTACATCCAGTGAAAATGCCGACGCATGGTCGTTGTAGACCAGGATGACGACGTCGGGCCGCTGTGCGGCGACCCAGTTTCGGGTCCACTCGTAGCCGGCGAAGATTGGCTCCCAGTCCGGATGCGCCATGCGGCCACCGTCAACGGCGGCGCCAATCGCAGGCACATGGCTCGAGCCTATGCCTGCGGTGATCCGGGCCATCAGAAACGTCCCGAAATCGACCGTAATCCCGCCGGATTCCGCCCACCGCTGCGCATCATCGCAGCGTACTCTTCAGTGGATTGACCGGCAAACGAGGCGGCAACCGACTGCGTCGGGCGGCCGTCGACCGCTGCGATCTTGAGCACAAAGAAGATATTGCCGCCCTGCTCCAGCAACGACTTGAAATCGCGCTTCATCACGGCCTGTTTCTGCCCTTCGCTCATGGCCCACTCATCCAGGTAGGCGCGCTCATCGAGCTTGAAGCGGGCGCGGTTCACGGCGCTCATCAGTGACATGCAAAAGCGGTTCAGGTGGCGGCCCTCGATGGCGCGCTCACCCGTGAACACGTAGGTGCCCGGGATATCTTCGAAGGCTGCGGTATTCATGGTGGTGCTCGAAGAAGGCCTTAAGTGGGACCATCATATTCTTTGCAAATCGCAATAACTATGCCAATATTACGACCTCAGTTTTCGCGATTCGCGATTAATCATGGATACAGTAGCTAATTTGAGGGCCTTTCTGGCCGTAGCCCGCTATGGCGGCTTCTCGGAGGCTTCCCGACAGCTGAATGTCGTGCCCTCGGTGGCCGCCAAACGGGTCAGCCAGCTCGAGCACGCCATCGGCACCAAGCTCTTTGAGCGCTCGACGCGCCGGGTCGTTTTGACAGAATCCGGCGAGCAGTTTCAGGGCCGCGCCCGCAGCCTGCTCGCCGAGCTGGACGACACCCTGGCCGGGCTGAAGCGTGCGGGGGATCGGCTCGAAGGGCGCATTCTCATCATGGTCCCGACGACGCTCAATGCATTGGTGCTGGCCGAGGCCTTGAACGGTTTCCTGCGCCAGCACGAACACATCACCATGGAGCTGGCGCTGGTCGACCGCTCGGTCAACCCGGCGGAGGAAGGCTTCGATCTGGCCATCAGCGGCCATGCCGCCAGCAGCTATGAAGGGGTGATCGATGTTCCCCTGTATCCGTTCGAGCAGGTGCTGTGCGCGTCCCCCGAGTACCTGGCACGACGCGGCACGCCCCTGCGGCCACACGACCTGGAGGATCACGACGGCCTGTTCTTCAAACCGCTCGGCACCGCGTGGCGCTTTGACAGTGAGCAAGGCCAGCTCAGCGTGGATGTGCGGCCGCGACTCATCGCCAATGACAACGTGACGCTGCGCGCTGCCGCACTCGCCGGTAATGGCATCGCGATGCTGCCGCGCTATGTGGCGGGCGAGGCCATCAGCTCGGGACAGCTGGTGGAGCTGCTGCAGAAATTCGCCCTGCCGCGCTCCTGGTTCCGCGCCCATGTGACCCAGCATCGCGCCAAGCTGGCGCGCATCTCGGCATTGCTCGAATGGTTGAAGGCCGCCTTGGCGCAGGCCTTGCCAAAAGTCGCCGCCTGAATCAGTGTCCGGCCAAGAGGTAAGGACACTTGTCACATTGGCCGTGGTGGATTCCGATCGTAGCGCTGCTGATGGTGGCGGCCGCCAGCGCGCTGCCACACAACGCCGCGCTGGTGGCGGCCTGTGCGGTGGCATTGATCGGCGCCGTGATTGCCAGCGTGCATCACGCCGAAGTCGTCGCGCATCGCATCGGCGAGCCCCTTGGCACGGTCGTGCTGAGTATCTGTGTCACGGTGATCGAAGTCGCGTTGATATTCACGGTCATGCTCAGCGGCGGTCCGGAGGCAGCGACCCTGCCGCGCGACACGATCTATTCAGTCATCATGATCACCTGCTGCGGCGTGATCGGGCTGAGCCTGGTGATCGGCGCCATACGGCACCGCGAACAGGCCTTTCATGTGCTCGGCTCCAACGCCAGCCTCGCGGCACTGGTCGCCATGACTACTCTTGCGCTGGTTTTACCGGCCTTTACGACCAGCAGCCCCGGGCCCACCTACACGACCTCGCAATTGATGTTTGCCGCCGTCGCGTCGCTGGCATTGTGGTGCGGATTTGTGTTCGTGCAGACCGTCAGCCATCGTGAATACTTCGTACCCGTAGGCACTGCCGCACAGACGCATGCACCGGCACTGCGGCCCACGCGCGGCCAGACCCTGGCGAGCTTCGCTGCGCTGGTGGTGGCGCTCCTCGCCGTCGTCGCACTGGCGCACGAGATATCGCCGAGCGTGGAGGCCGCGGTGCTTCGCAGCCAGTGGCCGAAATCCGTGATCAGTGTGATCATCGCGCTGCTGACCCTGCTACCCGAGGCGTGGGCCGCAATCCGCGCTGCGTTGGCGGACCGGATTCAGACCAGTTTCAATCTCTCCCTGGGCTCCGCCCTGGCCAGTATCGGTTTGACGATCCCCGTTATCGCGGTCAGTTCGAAACTCGTCGGAATCACGCTGGTGCTGGGGCTTGCGCCGAAGGAGCTGGTACTGGTGGTGCTGGCCTTCTTCGTCACTTCGATTACGCTGGTCGCGGGTCGCACCCACCTGATGCTCGGTGTCGTGCACCTGGTGCTGTTCGGCGCCTTCCTGTTCCTGAGTGTGGTGCCATGACGCTGCTCGAATTGCTGAAAATCGAACTGCCCATCATCCAGGCACCGATGGCGGGCGTGTCCTCGCCGGCGCTGGCCGCCGCCGTCGCCAACGCGGGCGCGCTGGGGTCCATCGGCCTCGGTGCGACCGACGCCGATGGTGCGCGAGGCATGTTCAAGCTCTTCGCCGTGCGCTCCGAGCGTTCCTTGAACGCCAATGTGTTCTGTCACGCCCCGGCCCGGCCCGATGCAGCGGTCGAGGCGGCCTGGATCGCCTACCTGCGCCCGTATTTCGCGGCATTCGGCGCGCAGCCACCGCCGCAGCTGCGGGAAATCTATCGCAGCTTCGTCGCCGATGACGCGATGCTGGCCGCCTTGCTCGAAGCGCGGCCGCGGGTCGTGAGCTTTCACTTCGGAGTGCCCGCCGCTGAGCGCATTCAAGCCTTGCGCGCTGCCGGAATCGTGCTGCTCGCCTCGGCCACGAATCTCGCCGAGGCGCGGGTCGCGGCCGCCGCGGGCGTTCAAGGGCTGGTTGCCCAGGGGTTCGAGGCCGGCGGCCATCGCGGCGTATTTGATCCGGACGCGCCGGATGATTGCCTGAGCACCGCCGTGCTGACGCGGCTGTTGGTGCGCGAACTGAACATCCCGGTGATTGCCGCCGGTGGCATCAT
Source organism: Steroidobacteraceae bacterium (assembly GCA_035485475.1). Taxonomy (GTDB): domain Bacteria; phylum Pseudomonadota; class Gammaproteobacteria; order Steroidobacterales; family Steroidobacteraceae; genus DAIDKA01. The sequence goes on from DATHOA010000208.1 coordinate 9,712, forward strand.
GGATGGAGCCGGCATTGCAGCCGCATTGCGCCTGGGCGCAAGCGCTGCGCAGCTGGGAACTGCCTTCATTGCCTGCCAAGAGTCGGACGCGGATGCCGGCTATCGGCAGGCCCTCGCCAGTGAGGCTGCGCATCACACCGTGATGACGCGGGCCATATCCGGACGCCCCGCCCGCTGCCTCGGCAATGCCTTCACAGCCCTCGGGGCGAAGGTGCCTGCGCCGCGCATACCCAGCTATCCGATCGCCTACGACGCGGGCAAATCACTGAACGCTGCCGCCAAGGCCGCGGGCGATACGCGCTACGGTGCGCAGTGGGCCGGACAGGGGGCGGCGCAGTCCCGCGCCGGGCTTGCGGCGGCCGCGTTGGTCGAACTGCTGGCCAGCGAGCTGCGAGCGGCGGGTTGACTCAGCCGCGCGGATTGACGCAGCGGAAACTCGCGGCTTCGTCAATACTGCCCTGGCCGGAATAGCGGGCCACCTGCGGGTAGGCGCACAAGGGTCGCGAACGCACTTCCTGGTCTTTGACCACCCGCGCGGCACGGATCACATCCGGTGCCTTGCCCTTCTCGACCCAATCCACCAGGGCCGTGACGGCATCGAAGCGATCCGTCGCGATGCCGCCCCCGCAGTGCCCCATGCCGGGCACCATGAACAGCCGGAAAAACTGCGGCGTGTCCGGGCCGTTTTTCTCGACCGCCCGTTCATAGTAGTTGACGCCCACCATGGGCTGCAGCACCGGATCGGCCCACCCATAGGTCATGATCAGCTTGCCGCCGCGGTTTCTGAAGCGCGACAGATCAGCGTTGGTGGCATTGACCAGCTGTCCCCAGGCATCGAGCTGATGCGTGTCGCGGTCAAAATCGAAGCTGCGATAGTCGTAGTCTGGCTGCGGCGGGGTGTGCACCAGATAGCGCATGGTACCTTCGGCCAGGTTGAAATCAGCAGCCTTGCGTGCCGGTTGGGGCGGCACGATCAGATTCATCCAGCCCACTTCGCTGCCCGGCATGAAGCCCGGAAAAACCTGCTGACCCTGAGTGACGGGCCCACTATAGATCTTCATCACCGCGGCGGATTGTGCGGCCGTCAGACACGTATCATCGTCCGTGCCCGCCGCGCAGGCCGGCAGATCAGTCTTCACATCCAGCGTGCACCCACGCGGGTCATCGATCTGACCATCCTTCAGGCCATCCAGTGCATCGCACTTGGCCATCACCGCTTTCGCAACCAGCGCGAGCTTCGCCGCCGACAGGGGCGCGGCATCGATCGCCCGTTGGTTCCACATCGCCCCGATGGTGAATCCGGTCTGGTCGACCCAGGGTGAATTCGCCAGGATGCCATCGAAATCCTGCGGATAGCGCTGCGCCTCGACCAATCCCTGGCGACCGCCATTGGAACAGGAGTTCCAATACGAGCGTGCAATGTCAGTGCCGTAGTAGGAGCGGGTGATGGCTTTTGCGGTCACGGCGGTCAGGTTCACGGCGCGGTAGGCGTAGTCGAGGGCCTTGGCCGGATTGCTCATCACGAAACTGGCACCCGGCTCCTTGCGCGCATCATGACCCGTATTGGTCTGCGCGAAGGCGAAGCCGGCTTGCAGCGCAGCATTGCGTTGCGCCACGCGCATCGGATCCTCCAGCGACTCCCCGGCGTGACCGCCATTGCCAATCATGTAGAAGCGCCCATTCCAGTGCGCCGGCAGGCTGACTTCGAAGGCGATCTCCGGGGCCAGCACCCCGGTGACCCGGCACTGGGCCGGAATGCCCGCCGTGGCATCGATGGTCACAGCACTGATTTTGACCAGCTCCTTTGCTGCGAATTGGCCCAGTGCCGCACAGGTCATGTGCGGGGTCCGCTTCGCCTTGCTGTACTGGCTGAGCGAACTCTTTGCGGCGGCAAAGGCCTGAGCCGCGGCCGGCCGGCTGCTTAAGGTCAATGCGGCGGCGGCGCCTACAAGCAGCATGGGCGCGATCCGACTGTGGCAATCCTGGCGACTTGGCATGCTTTGTCCCCTATCAATGCTTATGGTGGCACCGACCGTGGGTGCGCAAATTGTTTCGCCAAGCATAGACGCGTCCGCAAGGGAACGCGACACAACTACCCTTCCCGCAGGAGATTCAGATATGAGCGCACTTCGTAAATTCGGATTGTTGGTGGTGGCGTTGTTGCTGCCGGCCGGCATATTGCTGGCGAGCCCCTACACCGACACGGTCAAACTGTTCAAGAATGCCGGCCAGAGCGCGGCCTATTTCAACGACAGCTATGGCTATGCCATCTTTCCGACCATAGGGAAGGGCGGGCTCATCGTCGGCGCAGCGCACGGGGACGGCCGGGTGTACGAGCACGGCAAGTTCATCGGCACTACGTCGATGACTCAGATCAGCGTGGGCGCCCAGGCCGGCGGCCAGGCCTACAGTCAGATCGTGTTCTTCGCGGACAAACGCGCGCTGGAAGAATTCACCAGCGGCCAATTCGCGTTTGACGCGGGCGTGGGTGCGGTCGCCATTACCGCCGCCGCCGGCGGCTCGGTCGGCACCACTGGGGCCGGTGGCGAGGTGAGTGGCGGCAAGAAGGACGCCGCGACCGCTGCCGCGGGCGGGTACTACAAGGGAATGGCGGTGTTCACCATCGTCAAGGGCGGCGCCATGTATGAGGCGACCGTGGCGGGCCAGAAGTTCTCCTTCAAGCCGCGCGACAACACGTAAGTCAACCCACGGCCGCTGGCGTGATAGCGCCAGCGGCCGCTCTGTCAGTTTTCGCGCACTACAGGCACAATCCGCGCACGATGGGGTGGAACGAGATTGGGCGGCGGCCGATTGCCGCATTTGCTGTTGGGCTTGTGGCCAGCGCAGTCGCCGCGGCCGCCCCGCTTACCGACACGGGTCTGGAATCCCTCGCGCACCGGGACGCAGCCGGGCGCCTGCAAATCGACGTCCATTTTGACTGCGCACTGGCGCCGCCGGTCGCCGCCCTCACCACCGCCGGCCTGGCGGTAGCCTCCAGCGTCAAGGCCGGAAGGCTATGCGTTGTCGAGGGCTGGGCATCCCCTACGGCAGTGGCGCAGATTCAGGCGGTTGCGGGTGTCACGCGGATCAGCGCTCCCAGCTATGTTCGGCCCACACCGCCACGCGCCCTGCGGCCGGTTCTGCATGGCCTGACTCGCCCCTCGCAGCAAAAACAGGGGGCCGGGGTCGCCATTGACGAAAACGGCGTTTCAATCATGCGCGCCGGTCAGTTCGTCGCGCAGACCGGTGGCACCGGCACGGGCGTGACGGTAGGTGTCCAGTCCGTCGGCGTGGCCAGTCTGAGCACCATCCAGGCACGCGGCGAGCTGCCTGCCTCCATCCAGGTCCTCTACCCCTCGGGCAGCAACGGCTCCGCACTGGCGGATGAGGGGACGGCGCTGTTTGAAGAGATCTACGCGGTGGCGCCGGGCGCCACGCTGGTGTTCTGCGGGCCCGCCACCTTCGTTGACTTCACCAGCTGCATGACGCAGCTGATCAACGCGGGGGCGACCATCCTGGTTGATGACACCGGTTTTGCCGCCGATGACCTGATGTCCCAGGACAACGACCAAAGCAGCGCGATCGCGCAGATTCTGAGCCAGAACCCCACGGTGATGAACTTCAGTTCGTCCGGCAACAGCAATGGGACCTACTGGGAAGGCAGCTACTCCCCCGTGAGCGCGGCCACCACGAGTCTTCCTGCGCTGTCCTGTCCGTCCGGGGCCGGGATCCCCGATGCCTACGTTGCGACCTTTGGCAGTGACACCAGCGAAACGCTCACCGTCACGGCCTATAGTTCCTTCTCGCTGCTGTTCGCCTGGGCAGACCCACCCACTCAGCTCACCAGTCACTTCGATGTGTTCTGGTTCAGCGCGGGCAATCCGACCGCGCTGGGATGTCTGTCGACTGCCGCGGCGACCAGCAACGAGGTCACGCAGTCCCTGACGTTGCCGGCCGGTGCGTACACAGTGGTGGTCGCCTCGCCGGATACCTCGGCCGCAGGCAAGCTTTTGAAGCTGTGGGCCGGCGGCGACGGCCTGACCATGCTGTCGGTTGCGACCCCAGGCGCCCTGGTCTCACCGCAGGCGATGGTTCCGGGACTGCTGACAATCGGGGCGGTCAATGGGTCCGATGCCGTCGGCAATACGATTGAGCCCTTCTCCAGCACGGGGCCGTTGACCCTCGCCTTCCCCACACCGATGCAATTGCAGGCGCCAACGCTGGTCGCGCCCGATGGCATCGCAGTCGACGCCGCGGGCACGTACTTCGCATCGGATCTGTTTCCGGACGGAAACTTCTATGGCACCTCGGCCTCCGTGGCCAATGCCGCAGCCGTGGCCGCGCTGTTGCGCGGCGCGTTTCCGACATTGAGCGTGGCGCAGACTGCGACGGCGCTGCAGAACGGCGCCACCCCGCTCGGCGCCACCGTGCCGGATGGCGTCTTCGGGTACGGCCGAATCGACGCGCTGGGAGCCTTGGCGACGCTCCCCACCCCGACCATCACGGCGCTGTCGGATCAGGCCAGCAGCGGCAGTACCAGTACCGCTGCACAACCGCTCAGCATCACCGGTACCGGGGTGCTGCACTTCACGGTCAGCAGCAGCAACACGAGCCTGGTGCCGAACTCAGTGGTCAGCGCCGGACAGCCCGGTGTCACATTCTCGGCGGGCTGTGGATCCAGCACCCTGACCTGCACCGTCCTCGCGACGCCGGTGCTCGGTCAAGCCGGCACGGCGATTCTTACGATTTCAGTACTCGATGGGGCAAACCGGGCTGCCACCAGCCAGCTGACACTCACGGCGACGGATCCGGCCCCCGCGCCCCCTCCCCCAGTGGTCGATACACCACCGGTAGTGGTCACACCGTCGCCCGCGGCGGCCAGCGGTGGGGGTGGCGGCCTGCAGGGCTGGGCGCTGCTATGGCTGACCATACTGATGCTATTGAAAATACATGGTGATCTTCAGCACGCCGGAGAACGGCTCCAGCGGATGCACCTGGATGCCATCAACGCCCTGCAGCGGTTCATTCGGCACGCGCGAGGTGTAGTAGTACGCCGAGGAGTTCGCGTGCGTGTTGAACAGATTGTAGAGACTTAGCTGCAATTTCAGGTTGGAACCGAATTTGTAGCCCATATCCAGGTTGAACTCACTGTAACCGCTGTCCTCGGGAAAGCGCTCGCCATCGCTGATCGGATACGGCCCGAGCCGGCGCCACTGCAGGCCGCCGAACCATGGGCCAAGGTTGTTCAACAGCACGCCGAATGAGCCGATGAATGTCGGAGCATTGGCAATCCATGGCCCATCCAGATCAAACGCGGCCAGATCGCCGCGGTAGCGCGCGCGCGAAAAAGCCAGATCGGTGTTGAACTCGATCCAGGTCCGCGGGCGATATTGGGCGGAAAGCTCGACCCCGCGGCGGCGACTGGGCGCACTGGCGGCATCCTGACCGGCATCGGCGTCGTAGGCGAGTTCGGAGTTGAAGTCCTGCTGGAACAGCGCCAGCTGCGTCGCCAGGTTCGGCAACGGGTCGCTGCGGACGCCGAACTCGATGCCCTGGGTGGGCGCCAGCAATGGCGTGGTCCCGGCGGCACCGGGCACGCCCTCCAGCGGCACGGTACCGAACACGCCCCGCACGTCATCCGAGTGAAAACCACGGCCGGCGCTGAAATAGAACTCGGTCTTGGCAAATGGCCCGAGGATCACACTGCCCTTGGGCTGCAGCAGCGTTTCATCCGTGATGCCCTGAAAACCAGTGGTCAGGCTGTGGTCGCTGGCCCGGTAGTACTCCTCGCGCACGCCGAGCACGGTGCGCAGCCACTGCAACCAATGCGTGGTGACATCCACGTAAGGTCCAAGATCCAGCAGATGGACCTGATCGGCATTGCACACGCCGCCGGACGCGGGCACCTGCAGCGCCGGCCCGCTGACCTGCACCACCGAGCAGTAGTCGAGCGGTTTGCGGTACTGCGTATGCAGGCGGTTGACGTAGGCGCTGTCATCGCGCAGCTGCACACCGATCTCGATGTCGTTCTCGATGGTCGCGAAATTCTGCGCGAATACGGCGGCCACCTGTCCCCCGCTGCTGCTGCGCGTCTCGGTTTGCTGTTCCTGGTCACCGTTGAGCGGATCGTTCAGGTAGTGGGTGAAGTCATTCCAGAGAATCATGCGGCTTTCGATGTAGTAGGCACTGCTTCTGAACCTCCAGGCCTCAGCGCCGGTGGCGTAGTGCACGGACAGGCTGCGGCGCTCGGAAGAATTGCCATCACTGGGATCAAGCGTGCCGTAGCGGCCGATCAAACCCTCCTGCACGGCGCGCAGCGGCTGATCCGTGGTCATGTTGCCCTGGCCATGGAAGTACATGGCGGTGGCGCTGTAGCCTTCCTCGTCCGTTCCGTGGCTGTAGCGCAGCACCCCGGCGATCTTTTCAAAGTCATCGGGATGGGTGAAGGGACCGTCTACGTGTCCGTAGTAGGCGCCCCCGACGATGCGATCATTCTCAGTCAGATGATCCGTGCCACCGGCGAACACGTTGTAGACGCCCAGTGTCCCGGCCGCGAGCGAAACCTGGTTGGGGAGGTCATCGACCAGCTTCATATGGGTGGAGGCCACCGACCCGAAATCACCCACGGAGGCGTAATACGGGCCCTTGGTGTAGTCGAGCCCATTGGCCAGCTCCGGCACAATGAAATTCAGATCGGAATAACCCTGCCCGTGAGTATTGGTCGGTCGGTTCACCGGCATGTCGTCGACGAAATTGGCGATGTCGGTGCCGTGATCCAGATTGAAGCCGCGCGCCAGGTACTGATTGGCCTTACCTTCCCCCGAGTGCACGGTCACCACCAGGCCCGGTACGCTCTCCAGCAGCTGCCCGACCCGGTAGGCCGGACGCAGCTCCAGTTCCTGCTGGGTGACCGAACCCTGGCTGGCGGTGGTCGCCGTCCCCAGCAGATCCAGGCGCGAAGCCGTGACCGTAACCTCGGTCAAAGTGTCGGGCGCGGTATCGGCCGCCGCGGCGGCGCTCGCCGCGCCCAGAACCATCCCCACCATCAATAGCCGCATCGGCCGCAGCGTGATCGCCGCCGGCGAGTTACACAAAGCGATTACGGTTACCGCAGTGTTATCGAATCACACTAACGCCCTGATCGGACACGGATCAGGTCGAAACGGAATTCCGGGGTCCGTTGTCGAAGGCGTCCTGGATGGCCTGGAGCGCACGCTGCAGGAAATCCTGCACCTCGGGCCAGTGATGCACGACATACCAGCCGACGGATGCCAGCACCAGCAGCCACACGATGCTGCCAAATAGCGCCACCAACGCATAACCCGGACCGTAAGTGCCGACCTGGCCATAGTAACGGGCCATGCGCATTTGGTTCACCAGCGTTCCATAAATCACGCACACCGCAATGATGCCCACCCAATTGGGGACCAGCGCCGCCCAGTCCCAACCCAGGATCGGCCGCCCCGCCGCGGCACCCACGAGCGCGCACAGGAAGGCGATCAACATCAAGGCGCGTACCAGCGCGCCCACGGGACCAAAACCCGCCGGCGGCGGTCCGTAATTTCCGGGACCAGGGCCGGGGTACGGTGCGCCATGCCAGGCGCGCTGCTGCCGGCGCCATTGCCGACGCTGCTCCCGCCACATGCGGCGCTGGTCGCGCCACTGCTGGCGCCAGTGCTGTCCGGTGGCGAAGCTGGCCTGCGGGCCCTGCGGGCGACCGATCAACTCCTCCGCATTGAAGGGTTTGCCATGCGCCGCCGCGATTTGCTCGGCGGTGACCGCAACCGGCACGACGATCATCATGACCAGGTACACGGCCACACCGATGCCGCCGGTGAGCACGGAAAACACCACGAAGACCACCCGAACCAGGGTGACATCGATGCCGAAATAAGCCGCCAGGCCATTGCATACCCCGCTGAGCATGCCGCCCTCGCGGATCTGGAACAGGTGCCGGCCGGCGGGGCCACCCGGTGCACGGGGCTGACCCGACGCGGCAGGCTCGGCGGCGCCCGGCGCGGGGCTGTCCGGGCTCGCCGTGGTTTGCGCCTGTGCCGCATCCTCCGCCACTGCATCGGGGCCCGGCGCGGCACCGGTTTCCACCGGCCCCATCTCCTTGAGCGCCTGGGCGAGTTCCTGCGCGCTGACGACATTCTTGTGCGCGCTGACGTGGCGCGACAGCTTGTCGGCAATGGCCTGCTCGAGATCGGCCAGGATTTCGTCCCGGTCCGGATCGCCGGCGAGTCGCGTTTCGGCACTCTTCAGGTAGGCAGCAAGCGCCGCGCACCCTTCGGTTTCGATCTGCCACGCATTGCCGTTGAGGCTGACGCTAGTGACCGTGCGCATGGTCAAACTCCCAAGTCTTCGATTGTTTTGTTGATGAGACGCCAGTAGGCGACCAGTTCGGCGAGTTGCGCCTGACCGCTGCCCGTCAAGGCGTAGTACTTGCGCGGCGGGCCGGAGTCGGACTCCTTCCAGTCATAGTCCACCAGGCCCTCGCGACGCATCCGGCTGAGCAGCGGATACAGCGTGCCCTCCTGGGTCGCGAACTCCGTATCGGCGAGTTTGCGCAGGATGTCGGCGACATAGACGCGGTCGGCGTCGATGACCTTGAGAATGAGGAATTCGAGCAGCCCCTTGCGCATCGGCCCGAATTTTTCGTTGGCAGCCATGAGAGCCCTTGCTTCAGTACGCTACCTTTTTATCACAAGGTAGCTTTAATTGGAAGCGGGCTGCGCTGCGGGACTAGGGCGGGCGTTTTTCGCCTTTTCGGCCGCCCGGCCAGCCGGTGCCCTGCTTGTAGGGGCGATTTCCCAGGAATACCGCCTCGACCCGGGTGATCTTGCCGCCCTGGAACTTCCACGCCTCGGTGTTCAGCACTTCGTTGGGCCACTGGGTGCTTGGCATCATCGGGTAGGTGTGGCCATTGGGCATGGTCACAGTCTTGACCGTGCCGCGACGGCGGAAATCGAACACGGAGAAAATGATCTGGCGCTCGACGTCGATGATGGGAAAGCGCGCGTTGTCGTACTCGGTGATGAACGCGTACACGCCCGTATTGAGCTGCTGGGCGCAGCCCATCCCCAACGAAGCACGCACCGCGGCAGCCCAGTCATCAGTGCGCGCCAGGGGCTGCAAGGGCACCGGCGGCAGATCGTGGGGGCCCAAGGCCATGACCATGCCGTTTTCGAGCCGTACGCAGGATTCGCCAAAGGGCGCAAGCTCCCCCTTCGCCAACGCCACCGCCCGCATATAACCGATCGCTCCGGCAATCAGCTGCTGGCGCGTGAGGCGTTGCGCCACGGGCTCGACCCGGTCCCACAGGGGCTCGTAGACCGGCTGAGTCAATGAACCGGGCGCGTCGCGGTTCACCACCGTCTCGATTTGCGTCAGCTGCCCTGCGACGACTTTCAAACGCACCATCAGGTATCCGGGCGTTCCGTTCTCGCGCATGGTCACGTAAGTGGCGACGCCGCCAGTGGCCGGATCAAAAAAATCATGCCGGTAGGGACCCAAGCCCGAGAAGGTCACCCACAGCGCCTCACCCAGAGGAATGGCGACCCCGTTCTCCGTGAAGCGCACCTGGGGTGCGACCTTCAGGCGCGACGGATCGTGTGCCTGCAGAGCATGCAGGTAGCCATCCATCGTGGATTTCAGACAGGCCTCAGCACACTGCGCCGCGTCCGCCGCGAACGCGTGGCCGCAGATGATGAAGCCTGCCAGCACCGTGCACAGGGCCCGCATGAAGCGCCGGGTGCTCATGGGTGCGACTTCACGGACCAGGGCGACTTCGAGTAGTACAGCGAGCCGATGAAGTC
>DATHOA010000209.1:0-53363 GCA_035485475.1 Steroidobacteraceae bacterium
CGCTCGCACAGTTCCTTCAGTACCGGCACGGTTGTGCCGGGCGCACCTGCCGGGGTGCTCCCGGGCGTGGGTTCGGCGTCCAGCATCGGCTACACCGCCAACAGTTTCAGCGCCAGTGTCGGAGTGAGCTCGTATGAGCTGGATCTGTTTGGTCACGTGCGCAGCCAGACCGCCCAGGCGCTCGAGCAGTACTTCCAGACCGAAGAGGCGCAACGGGCCGCGCAGGTCTCACTGGTGGGCCAGGTCGCGACCCAGTACCTGGTGCTGCGCGAAACCGAGGAGCTGCTGGCGCTGTCCCAGAGCACGCTGATCGCGGTCCAATCCTCCTACGACCTCAACAAGGCGCTCTTTGATGCGGGCGCCAGCAATGAACTGGATTTCCGCCAGTCCGAGGGTCAGGTCGAAACCGCGCGCATCAACGTGGAAACCTACCAGCGCCAGCTGCAGCAGGCCCGCAATGCCCTGGAGCTGCTGTTGGGGGCGCCGACCCCTGCGGATCTGCCGCCCGCGCGCCCCTTCGCCGATGCGCAGATGGTCGCCGATGTACCGGCGGGCCTGCCATCGGATCTGATCGCGCGCCGCCCCGACATCCTGGAAGCTGAACATGCGCTGAAAGCCGCCAACGCCAATATCGGCATCGCGCGCGCGGCTTTCTTTCCCTCGATCACGCTGACCGGCTCGGTGGGTGTCAGCAGCACGCAGTTATCGTCCTTGTTCAAGGCCGGCAGCGGAGTGTGGAGTTTCGGACCGCAGATTTCACTGCCGCTGTTTACCGGTGGACACAACCTCGCCGCACTGGATGTGGCCAAGGTCGAAGAGCGCCTGGAGGTTGTCGCCTATGAAAAGGCCATTCAGACCGCCTTCCGCGAAGTCGCCGATGCGCTGGTCGGTATCGATAGCTACGCACGCCAGATCACCCTCGAACAGGCATTGATCGATACGCAGCAGCGGCGCCTGGAACTGGCGACCCTGCGCTACCGGCAGGGCGAGGACACGTATCTGAACGAGTTGGCCGCGCAGCAGGATCTGTTCAGCGCGCAGCAGGGTCTGCTGGAGGCGCAGTTCAACAGACTCTCAGACAAGGTTTCCCTGTATCAGGCCCTCGGCGGGGGTTGGAAATGAACACGATCGGACAAACACCCATGAAAGACATCCGTTTGCGCAACCTGCGCCGCCTGCTGGTGCCGGGGCTGGTTGCACTGCTGGCCCTGGTGGGCTGTGGACGCTCGGCCAACAAGGGCGTGGCCTACGAGTACGCGACCGTCACGCGCGGCAACATCCTGCAGCATGTGACGGCCAGCGGCTCATTGAGCGCCGTCGTGAGTGTCGATGTCGGCAGCCAGGTGTCGGGCAAAATCACCCACCTGTATGTCGATTTCAATTCCCCGGTGCACAAGGGGCAGCTGGTGGCCGAAGTCGACCCGACGGTCTACGAGGCCCAGCTGCAACAGGCGCAGGGGGACCTCGCCAGCGCCAGGGCCGAAGTGACACTGAAGGGGCAGAACCTGGAGCGCAAGAAAGTACTGGTGCCCTTGAAGGCGGCTTCGCAGCTGGACCTGGACCAGGCGACCGCAGAACTGGCGGAAGCCGAAGCGACCGTCACCATCAAGGAGGCCGCGATGCACAGCTCACAGGCCAATCTGGGCTACTGCAAGATCACCGCACCGGTGGATGGCATCGTGATCTCGCGCAAGGTGGACGAGGGTCAGACGGTGATTGCCGCCATGAGTACACCGGTGCTGTTCACCGTTGCCCAGGACATCACCAAGATGAACATCACCGCCGACATCTCCGAGGCGGACATCGGGCAGGTGAAAACCAGCCAGGACGTCGAATTCGGCGTTGATGCCTTCCCCAATGAAGTGTTCCACGGCAAGGTTGCGCAAGTGCGCAAGTCACCCACGACCACCCAGAACGTGGTCACCTACCAGACCATCATCGCGGTCAACAATCCGGAGCAGAAGTTATTCCCGGGCATGACCGCCAATGTGTCGATCCTGGTGCTCGAGCGGGACAACGTGCTGATGGTTCCCAATGCCACGCTGCGCTATTCGCCACCGGAGAACGCCAGATTCAGCACCACGCCGCCCAAGCAGCTGCAGCGGGCGCAGCAGCTGGCCTATCAGCTCCAGGCGGACAACACGACTCTGGCGCCGAAAATCGTGCACATCGGGGCGACGGATGGAGTCAGTACGGAAATAGTGGATGGATTGGCCCAGGCAGATCGCATCGTCACCGCGACGCTCAAATCGGGACTGTCCGCCGGCGCGCAGTTTGGCCCGCCCAATGGCGGTCCGCCGCCACAGATGTAAGGCGCGCGAAGTGAATCAGCACGTCATCGCGCTGCGCGACATCACCAAGGTCTACACCACCGGTGAAGTCGAAGTCAGGGCAGTCGCCGGGGTGAGTCTGGACATCGTCCGGGGTGAGTTCGTCGCCATCATGGGCGCAAGCGGTTCGGGCAAATCCACCATGATGAACATCCTCGGATGCCTGGACCGCCCGACCGCGGGCCGCTACCTGCTCGATGATGTGAACGTCGCCGGACTCAATCGCAAAGAGCTTGCGCAATTGCGCAATCGCAAGATCGGCTTCGTATTCCAGAGCTTCAATCTGCTCGCGCGCACGACGGCCATGGAGAATGTCGAACTGCCTTTGTTCTACAGCGAACCGGCGGTTCCGCTGAAGGATCGCCACCGTCGCGCCCGTGAAGCCTTGGAGAAGGTCGGGCTTGGCACGCGCCTGCATCACCGACCCAGTCAGCTCTCCGGCGGCCAGCAGCAGCGTATCGCGATTGCGCGTGCGCTGGTGAACAACCCGGACCTGTTGCTGGCCGATGAGCCCACGGGCAATCTTGATACCCGCACCAGCATCGAGATCATGGGGCTGTTCCAGGCATTGAACGATTCGGGCATCACGGTAGTCATGGTGACGCACGAGCTGGATATTGCCGCCTACTGCAGACGCATCGTCATCATGCGCGACGGGCGGGTCCTGGAGGACCGCGTCAATCCCAACCCCAATCGTGCGGAGGTGCTGCGCGCCCGGCTGGACCAGGAAGAGCGCGCCGCCCAAATCGCAGAAAAACACATCGGGGACAATCAGCTCGCGGTAACGCCGGAGACACTGTGATGTTCGAGTGGCTGCGCGGAACCCTGCTGCGCACGGCGCTTACGGCCCTGACGGCACTGCGCGCCCTGCGGCGTAACAAACTGCGCTCCAGCCTGACGGCGCTGGGCATCATCATCGGGGTCTTCGCCGTGGTCGCGATGGTCGCCCTCGGCAATGGCGCGCGCGGCAGCATCGAGTCCCAGGTCGCAGGTCTCGGCCAGAACATGCTGGTCGTGTCCGCGGGCAGCCGCCGCTCCGGTGGCGTCAACAGCGGTATGGGAAGTGCCAGTGCGCTCACCTTGGAGGATGCCCAGGCCCTGCGCCTGGAAATCCCGGATGTGGTTGCTTCGAGCCCCGAGGTCAATACCACCGCCCAGGCCATTGCCAATGGGCGCAACTGGTCGACCACCATCGCCGGCGAGGCGCCCGGGTACCTGGTCATCCGCGATTGGGCCGTTGCCTCAGGGTCAATGTTCACTGACCGCGAAGTGCGCAGTGCCGCCAAGGTGGCTGTTCTGGGCGACAAGACTGCCCATGAACTGTTCAGCGTGCTCGACCCGGTCGGCCAGACCGTACGCATCAGCAATATGCCCTTCGTGATCATTGGCGTGTTGGCCAGCAAGGGCTCCGGCGTCGGGGGCCAGAACCAGGACGATCGCATCGTGATTCCCTACACGACCGCGATGAAACGGATCACCGGCGATAAGTACCTGCGCCAGGTATACCTGCAGATCGGTGTGGCGGAGCGCATTCCGATCGCGCAGGACCAGATCACGCGGCTGCTGCGGCAGCGGCACCGGCTGCTACCCGGCTCGGATGATGACTTCACCATCTTCAATCAGCAGGAAATTGCCGATACGGTGAATAACGTAACCTCGACGCTGACGCTGCTGCTGGGCGCGATCGCCGGCCTGTCGCTGGTCGTCGGCGGCATCGGCATCATGAATATCATGCTCGTCAGTGTGACCGAGCGCACCCGTGAGATCGGCATTCGCATCTCGGTAGGTGCTCAGCCCGGGGACATCCGCATCCAGTTCCTGATGGAGGCGATCACGCTCAGTCTGCTCGGTGGCCTGGTCGGGGTACTGCTCGGCGTCGGCACGACGCGGCTGATCGCGGCCGTATCGACCTTCAAGCCCATTGTCACCATGGGCTCCATCGTGCTCGCCTTCACGGTGAGCTTCTCGATCGGCGTGTTCTTCGGGTTCTATCCGGCCCGGCGCGCCTCGCTGCTCGATCCCATCGATGCGCTGCGCTATGAGTAGCCGACATGGAAATGCGCGCCGTAGGTGTGCCAGTATCGCGATCTCGTGGATATCGGGGGATTTAGATCGATGCAATTGAAAAGTCCGCGGGCGCAAGCGTTTGCACTGTTTGTGTTCATGTGCGCACTGGTTTTGCCCCACGCAGGTGCGGCCCGTGATCTGAATCTGGGTATGGTCAATTGGATTGGCTATGGACCCATCTACGTTGCGGCAGCCAATGGCTACTACCGCAAGTACGGTCCGGATGTTCACCTCGTGACCTTCAGTGACAATTCCCTGATGCCCGGCGCCGCACAGGGCGGGGTGCTGGATGCGACCACCCTGACCTACGATCAGGTGCTGGTCGCCGACTCGCGCGGCCTGACCCTCAAGGTGGTCATGCCGGTGGATTATTCGGTCGGGGGCGACGCCATCGTCGCCGTCAATTCGATACATTCTCTGCATGACCTGAAGGGCCACAAGGTGGCGTACCAGCCGGGTTCAACTTCCGAGTTCCTGCTCGGTTACGCGCTGGGCACGGTCGGCTTGTCTGAGGGCGATATCGGTCCCGTCACCTCGACTCCCGAAGGCGTGCCGGCGATGCTGGTCAGCCATGCGGTCGATGTCGGGGTCACCTATGAGCCCAATGTCTCGACCGTGCTCAACCTCGAGGGCGGCCGGCGGTTTCATACCCTGCTCAGCTCGCGCGAGGCCCGCGGCATGATCACGGATGTCCTGGCCGTCACGGATGCGACCATTGCGCGCAATCCGAAGCTGGTCGAAGGGTTGATGCGCGGCACCCTCGACGGCCTGGCCTTCATGCACAGCAATCCGCAGCAGGCGGCCGCAATCATTGCCAAGGCGCTGGGGATTGCGCCTGCCGAAGTGAGTCGGCAGCTGCCGCTGATCGAGAACCCGGACCTCGCGCATCTGGGCGATGTCTATCAGAAGAGTGCGGCGCTGCCGTCATTTTATGTGAGCGGCAGGATCATCGGCGACATGGTGCTGAAGTCCGGACAGATAAAGAAAATCGCGCCCATCGAGTCAACCTTGGATATCCGCTTCATCCAGGCTCTGCAGTCCGGGCACTGACGCGCATGAACACCACTTCGGGGCTGCGTCACTGGGCGCTCATGGTCATCGACATGCAGCGCGACTTCCTCGATCCACGCGGCTACGTGGCGCAGAGCGGCGTGGATGTGGCGCAGTTGCGCGTGGCCATCGAACCGGTGCAGCGCCTGCTGGCCGCGGCGCGCTCGCTGGGGATTCGCGTCATTCACACCCGCGAGGGCCATCGGCCGGATCTGACGGATTTGACGCCATTCAAGCGCCAGCGCACGGCGGGAAGCGGTGCGGCCATCGGCAGCATGGGCCCATTGGGGAGGCTGCTGGTCCGGGGCGAGGTTGGCCATGGCATTATCGATGAGGTCGCCCCGTGGCCGGGCGAAGATGTCATCGACAAGCCTGGATTTGGTGCGTTCTACGCGACGGACCTGGAGTTGCTGCTGCGTGCGGGGGGCATCACCCACCTGGCGTTGGCGGGCGTCACGACTGACATTTGCGTGCACACCACCTTACGCGAGGCCATTGATCGTGGCTTCTTCTGCACCACCGTCGCCGATGCCTGCGCGGCGGGAGAACCTGACGTTCATGCCGCCATGCTCAAGTGTATTGCCGGCGAAGGCAACATTTTGGGGCAGGTCCGGGATGCCAGCGGGATGATCGCCGAGTGGCGGGCCGCCGTGCGCAGTGACCATCAGTAACAAGTGCCTTGACAGAGCACTTTGTTGCGAAAGCAACCCCGCACGGCAACGCACAACCCGTGTCCTCCCCGCGGCAGGTGTGCCAGAATCGCCCGGCCCGACGCGAAAGTTTTGGATCATTTAAGAGGGGACGATCATGAAGTTACGAACACTGATTCTGCTGGGGGCCGCCATGGCCGCGCCGGTTCTGTACGCCCAGGCGCCGCCGGCGCCATCACCTGAGATGCAGGCCGCCCGCGATGCGGTGACCAAGCAGTGCGCAAATGAAGCTGCATGCACCGGCAAGACGGGACGTGAAATGTTCCAGTGCCTGCGCACCAACACCGACAAGTTGAGTGCCCCTTGCAAGGACGCCCTGGCCAAGCTGCCGGCACGTCCGCCGGCTGCCGCGCCCGCGCAGTAAACCGGTCCGACCGGTACACCGGCACCTTCGCAGGTGCCGGTGTTGCAAGGCTCACTCGCGAGCCTGCCAACCTACTTGAAGAGTTTCATGGCGTTGAGCCAGGTCTCATAGACGCCCCATAGCAGCGGTATTCCCACCACGGTCCAGACCAGGACCACCACCGCCGGATTGGTCGTGGGGGCATACGTGCCCGCCTGGCTCGAGACCTGAACTGCGACCTGCGGCCCCGGCGCCCCGCCCGGGCCTGGCTTCATGTGAAAGCGCGCAGCGACGGGCCTGACCAGCAGATTGCAGACCAGGCCCAACAACAGCAGCGCCGCCAGGATGTACAAAGTGATGTTGTACGCCTGCGCCTTCGCGATGCCGTGATCGATCTGGTATTGACGGATGTAGTTCACCAATACCGGACCCAGCACCCCGGCGACCGACCAGGCCGTGAGGAGCATGCCGTGAATGGCACCCACGTAGCGCGTACCGAACATATCGCGCAGGTAGGCCGGGATGGTCGCGAAGCCACCGCCATACATACTGAGAATGACGGCAAAGCAGGCCACGAACAGCGCGACGCTGCCCATCGTGCCGGCCTGTGGCACCAGGGCATACAGCACGATGCCAAGTACGAAGAAGCAGAAATAAGTGTTGCGGCGTCCGATCAGGTCGGAGATTGAGGCCCAGAAGAACCGTCCGAGCATGTTGAACAGACTGAGCAGACCAACAAAGCCGGCGGCCGCCACCACGGTGACCCGTCCGGGGAAGATTTCCTGGCTCATGGCCGAGGCCTGGCCCAGCACCCCGATTCCGGCGGTAACGTTCATGCACAGCACGCCCCACAGCAGCCAGAACTGCGGGGTCTTCAGGGCGTCGTAGACGTACACGTCATGGGTGCTGACCAGGCGCCGCGGCGCGGGCAGGGCAGCCGCAGGCTTGAAGTCCGGCGCGGGCACCCGCACCAGGGTCGCGCCGATCATCATGAACACGAAATAGCCGGCGCCCAGAACCAGAAAAGTCTCCGCGATGCCGATGTGCATGGGAGTCGAGAACTTCCGCATCAGCCACACCGACAGGGGCGAGGCAATCAAGGCGCCGCCACCGAAACCCATGATGGCCATGCCGGTGGCCATGCCGGGCCGGTCCGGAAACCACTTGATCAGCGTCGAGACCGGTGAAATGTAGCCCAGGCCCAGTCCGGTTCCGCCCAGCACCCCGTAACCCAGGAATATCAGCCACAGCTGGTGCAGGTTGACGCCCACTGCCGAGACCACGAAGCCCAGACCAAAGCACAACCCGGCCGTGAACATGGAACGCCGCGGTCCGCCTTCCTCCACCCAGCGTCCGAACACGGCAGCCGAGGCGCCCAGGAACACGATCGCGATTGAGAAGATCCAACCGACGTCGGTCAGTTTCCAGTCACCGGGTACTGATTGGCTGATGCCCAGCAGTCGGGTGAGCGGCAGGTTGAAAACGCTGAATGCGTACGCCTGACCGATACACAGATGAATGCACAGCGCGGCGGGCGGCACCAGCCAGCGATTGAATCCCGGACCTGCGACCGTGCGGGATCGGGACAGAATTGTTGCCATGCGTCACCCCCTTACGCTCGCAACCATGCTACACGCAGCGGGGAGGGGCGTCCCGCGTGCTAGAAGGCGGCATCAAAGCAGATCTCGCCTTTGACGCCGACCTGGTAGGCCGAGACGCGCCGTTCAAAGAAGTTGGTGAGTTCCTGCACGTCCTGCAGTTCCATGAACGAGAACGGATTGCGGGCATTGAAGCGCGGCGGCAGCCCCAGCATGGTCAGGCGCTGGTCCGCGACGTACTCCAGATACTGACGCATTTCGGCGCGGGTCATGCCGACTACGCCGCCGGCCAGCACATCCTCGGCGAACTCGCTTTCACACTCCACCGCCTCTTCAATCATCTGCAGCACCTGGGCTGCCCATTCGGCATCAAACAGGCCGGGCTCCTCGGCCCGAACCGTCTTGATCACTTCGAAGGCAAAGGACATATGGGCGCTCTCATCACGGAATACCCAGGCGGTTCCGGCCGCCAGACCCGGCAGCAGCCCCCGCGAGCGCAGAAAGTATACGTAGGCGAAGGCCCCAAAGAAGAACAGGCCTTCGATGCAGGCGGCAAAGCAGGTCAGGTTCAGCAGGAAACGGCGCTTGTCATCGGCGTCATTGATGCGTGGCAGGGTGGCGACTTCATCGATCCAGCGCTGGCAGAACTGCGCCTTGCGGCGTATCGAGGGAATATTCTCGATGGCCGCGAAGGCCTGCGCGCGCCGCTGCGGATCGCTGACATAGTTGTCCAGCAGCGTCAGGTAGAACTGCACATGCAGCGCCTCCTCGTACAGCTGCCGTGACAGGTACATACGCGCTTCGGGCGCATTGATATGCCGGTAGAGGCTGATCACGAGATTGTTCGAAACGATGGAATCGCCCGTGGCAAAGAAGGCCACGAGGCGCTCGATGAGATGCCGTTCGGCGGGCGTCATGCGTGTGCGCAGGTGACCCAAGTCGATCTGGAAGTCGATCTCCTCGACGCTCCAGGTGTTCTTGATGGCCGCCCGGTACATCTCGTAGAAGCGCGGATAGCGCATGGGGCGCAGCGTGAGATCAAAACCGGCATCAAGCAGACATGCGCAGGTGGTCATTGGCAGGCCTCACAGCTTTGCGGATTTTCGAGGGAGCAGGCGATGGCTTGAACTTCCGTCACCGGCGCGCTCGTGCGTACCGTGGTCTTGGTGATCTGCGTGGCCGGGCGGGAGCGCAGGTAGTAGGTGGTCTTCAGGCCGCGCTTCCAGGCGTACATGTACATGGAAGACAGGCGGCCGATTTCCGGATTTTCCATGAACAGGTTCAGGGACTGGCTCTGGTCTATGTAAGCGCCGCGCTCGGCGGCCAGATCGATGAGTGCGCGCATGGGTACTTCCCAGACCGTGCGGTAGATGTCCCGCAGCTCCTGCGGCAGCGCCTCCAGGCCCTGGATGGAGCCATCAGCGATTTTTATCGCATTGCGCAGCTCCTCGGTCCACAGACCCAGTTGTTTGAGTTCCTCGACCAGGTAGCGGTTAACCTGCAGGAAATCTCCGGACAGCGTTTCGCGCTTGAACAGATTGGAGATCTGCGGCTCGATGCACTCGTAGCAGCCGGCAATCGAGGCAATGGTCGCGGTGGGGGCGATCGCGATCAGCAGGCTGTTGCGCAGGCCATGCGCGGCGATATCCGCGCGCAGCGTGTCCCAGGGCAGATCGCTGCCGGGCACCACATCCCAGGCTTCCGGCTGCAGTTCACCGCGCGCGGCACGGGTCAGCGCGAATGCCTCATGGGGGCCGGATTCGCGGGCGAGCTGCGTGGAGGCATGCAGGGCATGGAAGTAGATCGTGCGCGAGATGCGTGTGGATAGTTCGCGCGCCGCGGCACTGTCGAAGGCGAGGCGTAGCCGGAAGAACACATCCTGCAGACCCATGATTCCCAAACCCACCGGGCGCCAGCGCATATTCGATGCCCGCGTCGTGCCGATGGGATAGAAGTTCAGGTCGATCACGCGATCCAGCTGACGTACGGCGATATCCACCGTGTGTGCCAGCTTCTCGAAGTCGAAACCTTCCGGTCCCAGATGGTGTGCGAGGTTGATGGAGCCCAAGTTGCACACGGCGGTCTCACCACCGCTGGTGACTTCGAGGATCTCCGTGCACAGGTTCGACAGGTGCACGGTGTGCCCGGCCTGCGCGGTCTGGTTGCAGGCGCGATTGGATTTATCCTTGAAGGTCATCCAGCCGTTTCCGGTCTGCGCCAGGGTGCGCATCATCCGGCTGTAGAGTTCACGCGCGCCCAGGGTTTTCTTGGCCAGGCCCTGGACCTCCGCCTGTACATAGGCGGCGTCAAAGGCCGCACCGAACAGATCCGGCAGATCCGGCACGGTGCTCGGGTCGAACAGCGACCACTGTTGGTCCGCCTCGACACGGCGCATGAACAGATCCGGTATCCAGTTGGCCAGGTTCAGATGGTGGGTGCGTCGTGCGTCATCACCCGTGTTGTCGCGCAGCTCCAGGAAGGACTCGATGTCGGCGTGCCAGGGTTCAAGGTAGGCGCAGGCAGCACCCTTGCGCTTGCCGCCCTGGTTGACCGCGGCCACTGAGGAATCGAGGGTCTTCAGCCACGGCACGATTCCATTCGACAGACCGTTGGTGGCGCGGATCAGCGAGCCTTCGGAGCGCACGCGGTGCCAGGCAATGCCAATACCACCGGAGAACTTCGACAGCAGTGCGACGTCCTTGTAGCGGTCGTAGATCGACTCCAGGGAGTCTTCGGGCGAGTCGAGCAGGAAGCAGCTGGAGAGCTGCTCGTGGCGCGTGCCCGCATTGAACAGTGTCGGCGAGCTGGGGATGTAGTCCAGGGCGGAACACAGCTCGTACAGCTCGATGGCCTCGTGCACACCCGGCGTCAGCGCGACCGCGATGCGCATCCAGAAGTACTGCGGATTCTCCAGCACGCTGCGGCGCGTCGGGTGGCGCAGCAGGTAGCGGTCATAGAGGGTCCTCAAGCCGAAGTACTCGAGTTTGTGGGTGCGCGTGGCATCGATGGCCGCGTTGAGCTTGCGCGCATTGGCTTCGACGAATGCCAGTACGCGCTCGTTGATCAGGCCGACATCGAAGCCCTGGCGGATCGATTGCGAGAAGGAGTGCACGCCCAGGCCCTGCACCTCCTTGTCGACGAACGCGGACAGCAGGCGTGCGGCCAGCCGTGAGTATTCGGGCTCCTCGAAGATGAACGAGGCCGCGGTGCGGATCGACAGCTCGTCCAGCTCGCGCGTGGTCGCCCCGTCATACAGCCCCGCGATGGTCTTGAGCGCCACGCGCATCGGATCGACATCGTGCAGCCCCTCGCAGCAGCGGGTCACGGCCCGGACGATCTTGTTGACATCCACCGGTTCGCGGCCGCCATTGCGCTTGGTCACGCCCATCGGATGGCGGGCCGCATTGGGCTGCGTCAGTCGAAAGCTGGATTGAGTACGTGCGGCCGCCTGGACCGCGTCGGAAGTTTCCAAAGTCATGCATATCCCCCCGGATGTGCGTGAAAGCCCGAGCCATACCGCGTCGCCGCGGTCACAACGGCAGGTCTTCGGACTCCCGGGCGGGCTCACTCGCTGTAGGGAGTGGGCGATCTACTGGACGCCGCTTCCCGTGGCTCTTGCGAGCCCAGTGCTATGGCGTCGGTCGTTCCCGATTACCGCTGCGGGGCAGCTCCGGAATTGGCATTGCACGCCGCACCGGATTCCCTCTTAGGCCTACCCCTTGGGGTAAGCACCGCTGTTGACCACAAGATATTGTGGTCGGGGGTGGGATGTCAACGAAAGAAAAGTCCGATGGTCAAGGCGATGCCAATCGCGACGATGGCCAGGCGCAGGATGCGTTCGTTGAGCTTGTGCAGCAGCAGGCCGCCCATGATGCCGCCGGCGATGGCCCCGGCAGCGGCGATGCCGGCCTGCAGCCAGCGAACCTCCGGGGAGAACAGGAAAATCAGCACCGCCGAGGCATTCATCACCCCGGCCAGAGTGTTCTTGGTGGCGCCGGCGTTGCGCATCAGCAGGCCCGCGGCGGTGAGTGCGGCCAGCATCAGGAAGCCGATGCCGCCGCCGAAGTAGCCGCCGTAGATCGAAATGGAAAATTGTGCAGCCGCGGCCGCGGGGCGCGACAGATGCGCCCGGGAAGCGCGCCTGGGCCCGAAGCTGCCCCAGGCGAAGACGATGGTCGCAAACAGCACCAGCCACGGCACCAGCCTTGCGAAGAAGCGCGACGGGGTGACCAGCAACAGGATGGCGCCGAGCGCGCCACCCGCCAGGCTGATGACCACCAGTGCGCGAAATGACAGGCCGGCGGCGCCGGTGACGTGGCTGCGGCCGGTGAGCGCCGTGGCGATCTGCGCGGGGAACAGCGCAATGGTCGAGGTGATATTGGCGGCACGGGCATCCATTCCCGTGAACATCAGCGCGGGCAGCGTCACAAATGAGCCGCCGCCCGCAAGCGCATTCTGCACGCCGGCCCACAGGGCCGCGAGGAACAGCACGGTCAGGGCCATCAGACCGAATCGGCCACGCTATGGATGACGTAGCCGCCGGATTTGTCGTCACGTTCTAGCGTGAGCAGCCGCCGTGCCGCGGCTTCTTCCAGCAGTTTGTTGAAGGAGCGAAAGCCGTAATAGCTTTCGTTGAAGCCGGGTTTGCGGCGCTTGAGTGCCTGTTTGACCATTGAGCCCCAGATCTTTTCGTCCTCGCCGCGCTCGGCGATCAGCGCGTCGATCGTCGCCAGCACCAGGTCGAAGGCGTCATGTTCGCGGTCATGCTCGTGGTCCTCATCCTTGACGGCGGGGGTCTCGGCGGCCGTGGCAGTGCTCGCGGCCGTCGCTGCTGCCGGTGCCGGTGCCTTGCGCCGTCCGGTACGCCGCGCCTTCTGCTCGCGTACCTCGCGTACCAGATCATCGTAGAAGATGAACTCGTCGCAGCTGGCCGTCAGCAGATCGGAGGTGGAGTTCTTGACGCCAATGCCGATCACACCTTTGTCGTTCTCACGCAGTTTGCTCACCAGAGGCGAGAAGTCCGAGTCGCCGCTGATGATGACAAAGGTCTCGACGTGCGGCTTGGTGTAGCACAGATCCAGCGCGTCCACGACCATGCGAATGTCGGCGGAGTTCTTGCCGGACTGCTTGACGTGGGGAATCTCGATGAGCTCGAAGCCGGCCTGGTGCATGCCGGCCTTGAATTCCTTGTACCGCTCCCAGTCGCAGTAGGCCTTCTTGACGACTATGGAGCCCTTGAGCAGCAGGCGTTCGAGCACGCGGTTGATATCGAACTGCGCGTAGCGTGCGTCGCGCACACCCAGGGCGATGTTCTCGAAATCGCAGAACAGCGCCAGATTGGTGGTATCCGCGGCGCTGGTCATGCCGTTAGAGTCGATGGCGGCAGCACTTCGGCGATGTGCAGGCGTTTTTTGATTGGCACGCAATATATGTCTATGGGAGAAGTGCGACCCCGCAGGGTCATGGAGGGAAGCTCGACGGCCTTGATGTCATGGCCACGGGCGTCCAGTGAGTACTTGAGGGCGCGCGAGAGCACCATTTCGCCGGCACGCGCGCGTTGGCACAGTCGCGAAGCAACGTTCACGGCATCCCCGATGATGGTGTAGTTCATGAACATGGCGGAGCCGACATTGCCGGCCACGACGTCGCCTTCATTGATGCCGATCCCCAGCCCCGTTTCGATGTTGAGGCGGTCGCGCCAGCTGTCCGCCAGCACGGCGAAGCGGTCGAGCATCTCGCGCGCCGCACGCACGGCCCGCTGCGGACTGTCGTCCTGCTCGAATGGCACGCCGAAGCCCACCATGAGGCAGTCGCCGGCCATGTGAAATACGGTGCCCTCGTGCTGGAAGGTGATCTCCGTGAGCAATGAAAAGTATTCATTCAGCAGCGGCACCACTTCGTGGGGACTCAAGCGTTCGGAGATGCCGGTGAAGCCGCGCAGGTCGGCGAACATGATCACCGCATGGGTGCGGATGTCGGCCGCGGTCAGGATGCTGTCACGCAGGCGCGAGTTGTCGAGAATGCGATCGGCCAGCTGCGGGGACACATAGCGACGGAAGGTCGCCTGCAGTTCCTCGCCGCGGCGTTCGTCGGTGTTGCGCGCCGCGGCTGCGATCTTGCGACGCCGTGAGCCGGCACGGGCCAGTGCTTCGAGCCTGGCCAGCAGCACCGTATCGCCACCGGTCGCGGTGACGAAATCATCGGCGCCGGCCGAATAGGCGGCCATCTGCAGATCCGAATTGAGGCTGAAGACCACGATGGGCAGCATCATGGTCGCCGGGTGGGCCTTCAAGGCCCGGCAGGCCTCCAGACCTGCCAGATCGTGGCCGTCGGCGTCCACCAGGATCAGGTCCGGGGCAAACCGGTCGATGCTCGCCATGATGTCGGCATGCAGGCCACAGGAATCCAGGCGGAAGCGGGGTGCGACTGAGCCGTGCTGAAGCAGCAACCTGATGGCCGCGCAATCGCCGGCGGCCAGGACCTGGAACTGCTCTTTTGCCACCACCATGATCAACGATTCTAAACCATTTCCCCACCAGCCGGGTCCGGTAACATTGCCGTTCTTCGCTATCAACCACGAGAGTGATTCCAAATGGCCAGATCCCAGCGCAAGGCAGTTCCCGGCCGCCGGGCCGGTACGGTCTCACGCGAGCAGGCCGAGGAGGCCGTCAAAATACTGCTGCGCTGGGCCGGGGATGACCCGAGCCGCGAAGGACTCATCGACACACCCAAACGGGTGGTGAAGGCGTATGCCGACTGGTTCTCCGGTTACTCCGTGGATCCGCGTGAGTACATGCGTCGCACCTTCGAGGAAGTCGAGGGCTACGATGAGATGGTGGTGCTGCGCGATATCGCCTTCGAGAGCTACTGCGAGCACCACATGGCGCCGATCATCGGCCGCGCTCATGTGGGCTACCTGCCTTCCAACAAGGTGGTGGGCATCAGCAAGCTGGCGCGCGTGGTCGATGGCTATGCCCGACGCTTCCAGGTGCAGGAAAAACTCACGGCGCAGATCGCGGCCTGCATCGATGAGGTGCTCAAACCGCGCGGTGTGGGTGTGGTCATTGATTCAGAGCATCAGTGCATGACCACCCGTGGCGTACACAAGCGCGGTGTCTCGATGGTGACCAGCCGCATGATTGGCATCTTCCGCAGTGATGCGCGCACCCGCGCGGAGTTCCTGCAGTTCATCGACATCCGCGGCTCACGGGCTATTTAGAGCTCCTTGTTCTTGGCCTTGGTCAGCGACACCGCGTTGATGCAATAGCGCAGGCCGCTGGGCGGCGGTCCGTCGGGGAACACATGGCCCAGGTGTGCGTCGCAGATATTGCAGACCACCTCGATGCGGACCTGGCCGAAACTCGCGTCCTCATGATACGCAACGACATTGGGCGCGACGGCCTGCGTGAAGGAAGGCCAGCCGGTGCCGCTCTGGAATTTCTCGGCGCTGTCGAACAGCAGGGTGTTGCAGCACACACAGCAGTACTGCCCCGGCTCGAACAGGTCACACATCGGCGAGCTGTGCGGCCGCTCGGTACCCTTCTCGCGGGCGACATGGAAGGTTTGCGGATCGAGGATCCTGCGCCATTCGCTTGCGGACTTCTCGACACGTCGCGGCGGCGCCGGATTGCCTTTGCGGGCAATGGCGAGCACGTCATTCCAGCGCAACAGGCCTGGGGTATTGGTCATGGTAAGCTCCTGACGGTCTTCAGCGACCGGCTACAGATCCACAGGGCGGCGGGCAATGCCGTGAAATCGGCCAGCAGTGCCAGGACGAAGGCCGCGGAGGAAACGGTGCCGAACTGGCGCATCGGCGGCAAGGGCGAGAAGGCCAGCGCCAGGAATCCTGCGGCGTTGATCGCAGTCGCGAACAGTATCGGTTTGCCGGCTACCAGGAACGCATGGCGCAGGGCGGCCAGGGTTGAACCCTCCTGACGACCTTCCTGGTAGTGATAGAAGAAATGCACCTGGTCATTCTCGGTCGCGCCCAACACTGTTGAGCCGATGAGAATCGTGGCGATGTTCAGGGAGATTCCAACCCCCCGCATCAAAAGAAAGGCGGCCAGAATGGCGAACAGCGAAGGGATCATCGCCATCAGACGCGCCAGCGGGCTGCGGAACACCACCAGGAAGGCGCAGAAGATGATGCTCGCCGTCAGCGCGAAACTCTCCATGAGCGTTGGCACCAGCTGCAGGGTGATCTGATCCGACAGCACGCTTTCGCCCACCACGCGTGCCGTTACCCCCGCCAGTGCCGGCTGCTGTTGGCGCACCGTCGCCCAGGTATGTTCGATGTAGGCGCGCATCCTGCCAATGTCGCCGAAGGCCCGGTCCCGGCCGCGGATGGCCAGGCGCACGTTGCCCAGCGTATTCACATCGACATAGCCGCGGGTCGCGGGCGTGGTGAGCAGGATCTGCTCGAGCTGGCCGGCAAGTTCCTGCCACGCTGCGGGGTCCGTCGGCAGTTCATCCTGTCCGGACTGCACGTAGCGCGCCCAGCGCAACAGCGAAGTCGGGGCCTCCACGGCGGTGATGCGCGGATCGCTCTCGAGCTGTCGCACCAGCTGATCGATGCCGTGGAGGAACTGCGGGTCCAGGGCGCCCGCGTTGGGTACCTTGAGCCACAGCTGGTAGACGCCCAAACCGTTCTGCGCTTCAAAATACCGGGTGTCCTGCGCGGCCGCCACGCGCGGGTCGATATAGGTCAGCGTATCGGTCTGCAGCGCCAGGGGACGGACGTGCCCCGGGATGCCCACCAGCGCGATGCCCCCCGCGATCATGCCGGCGATCGCGGCCCCGACCAGCGGCCAGCGCAGGGTCCGGGTGAGCGGGATCCACCGGTCCATGAAGTCCGGATACCAACGCCCGGCTGCTGCAATTTCCGACTGTGTGGGGGTGCGCAGCAGTTGTTGCAGTGCCGGAAACAGCGTGAAGCTGGCCAGCCAGGCCACGACCAGGCCCGATGCGGTCCACAGGCCCATTTCGCGCACCGGGCGGATATTGGACACCGCCAGCGCCGCGAAGCCGGTCGCAGTAGCGAAAATCGACGCCGTGCTGGGCAGAAACTTGTTGGCCAGCACGCGCGCGTGGTGCACGGCGAGATCCTCGCTGGCCACCCGATCAATGTAGCGGGAGTGGATGTACACCAGCGTGGCGGTGGCCGTTACGAGGACGGTGAGCGGCACCAGCGAGGAGACGATGGTGTGCGCCCAGCCGGTCAGCGCGGCCAGTCCCATGGCAATGGAGACCACCAGGCCCAGGGTGATGACGATGGCCAGCAAGGTGCGCCAGGAGCGATACAGCGCGAACACCAGTGCGACCAGGAACAGGCCGAACAGCGGCATTGAGCGCTGCGTCGCAACCTGCGTCTCGTGCTCCAGCCACGCGTCCAGCCAGGGTGAGCCGACGCGGCGAATCCGCTCGAAGGGACCGCCGTGGCTGCGCAGCTGGGGTTCGATGGCGGCATCAATGGCGGCCAGCATGCGATCCCGATCGGCGGGTGAACGCACATGCAGCTGCAGCGCGATGCCGAGGAAGTGCGGACCCAGCAGCCCGGCGCGCGTGAACAGGCGGGTGCCCGTGGCGAACTTGTGCAGCGGCTCGACATCCTCGCTCCCCAGGGTCGTGCCGGGGTGGGCGGTGCGATAGATCGTGAGCAGGCTTTGCGGGTCCACCCCCGCAATCCCCGCCAGCCGGTGCTCCAGTTGATCGGTGGCCTGCAATGCCTTGAGGGTGAGCGGATCGGGTGTCTCCAGCATCAGCAGCGCCTGGATGCCTTCCGGGAACATTTTTTGAAACGCGATGGTGGCCAGTGCGTCGGGGTCATCCGCCACCGAGAGGCTGCCGATGCCGTTGTCATCCGGAATGCGGGTCGCGCCGTAAACACCCAAGCCGCCCAGGATCAGGAACACCACCAGGATGAGGTGCCGTGCCGCCAGCACGCGCGTGAACAGCCGCACGGCAGCCGGGGAAGCCGGGACGGTCACGTTGCGCGCCTGGGCGTCAGCGGCAGGTTTCGGGCGAGGCACTTCATGTGTTGGAATGATAGCCTACTGATATGAGCACACTGATCGCCGCCGCAGCTTCTTTACTGGTGTTCTGTGCGCCGGGCTATCCGGGTACCAGCACCGATGCGCAACCTCTCGTAGGAGAGTTCGCCACCACCCTGGCCGCAGCGGCCGGATGGCCGGCCGGCAGCCTGACGGCGGTGTACGACGCCAGCGATAAAAGTGATCTGGCGCGGCTCGCCGCGCCCGAGGCAGGGCTCGCCTTCGTGCCGTACCCCTTCTATCTGCAGCATGGGGCGCAGCTGCATATGGTGTCGCTGGTGCAGGCCGATGTTCCGCCGGCGGGTCTGCAGCAGCGCTGGACCCTGGTGCTGCACAAAGGTCATGCGCCGCCGCCGGCGGGGCTGGCCGGCCTGACTATCATCAGCACCGCAGGCTACGCACCGGACTTCGTCCGCGATGCCGTGCACAACCTGGCCGTGCTGCCCGCCGACACTGCTATTAGCGCCACCGGGCAGGTGCTGTCGGCGCTGCGCCGTGCGGCCAACGATGATCCGGTGGCGGTGCTGCTCGACCAGGAGCAGGCCGGCGCCCTGGCCAGTTTGCCGTTCGCGGCGAATCTTGCGACCTTTGGGCCGTCGGCACCCGTGCCGGTCGCACTGATCGTCGTCGTGGAGGGCCGCATTCCGCAGGCTCGCGCGCAGCAGCTGAGCCAGGCGCTGTTGCACCTGTCGGGCACGCCCCAGGGTGCGGCCACCTTGAGTCGTCTGAAGTTGAATGGCTTCGCGCTGCCGCGGTTACCCACCCCCGGATCATGAGCGCCGTGGTGCGCGTGGCCGCCCTGCTCGTCGCGGCGCTGCTGGCCGCCTGCGCGGTGCGGCTTCCGACCATACCGCTACCCACCCTCGGCGGTCCCGTGCTTACCCCCCCGCAGCTGCTGGCGGCGGTACAAAGCGACGCCGATGCAATCGACCAGTCCCAGGATGCCGCGCAGCGCGCGCAGCTGCTTGCCGCAGCGAACGCGAGCGCGCAGCAGTGCCTGGCGCAGTCCGCGGATAATGCGAACTGCCAGTACGCGCAGGCTCAGGTGCTTGGCCTTACGGCGCGCGAGCATCCGCTCCAGGCCGCGGCGCTGCTCAAGCAGATGCTGACCTACCTGACGAAGGCGGAAGGGCTGGACCCCGCGCTCGATCATGCCGGACCGGCACGCCTGACGGCCGTGGTGCTGCTGCGGGCGCCACCATGGCCGCTGGGACCGGGGGATGCGGATGGGGCCCTGGTTGCCGCGCAGCGCGCGGCGCAGCGCGATTCGGCCTATCCGCCGAACCTGATCACACTCGCGCAGGCCCAGGGCAAGTCAGCGAGTACCGGGCAGGCTCGCGCGACCTTCGCACGGGCACAAATGGCGGTACAGGCGTGGCCGGGGGCTGCGGACCAGGCGCCGGCCGCGGCGGCCATGGACCGCGCCCAGTGGCAACGCGCGATCGAGCAGGGGCTGCGCGAACTGCAGTGACCGCACGGCCCCTAGTTGACCGCGCTCTCCGAGCCGCGCGCGGCGCGCTTGCGGTCATGCTCGCTGAGAAAGCGCTTGCGGATGCGGATGGACTCCGGAGTCACTTCCACCAGCTCGTCCTCGTCGATGAACTCCACCGCGTACTCCAGCGTCATCTGGATGGGCGGCGTCAGTAAAATGGCGTCATCCTTGCCGGCGGCGCGCACGTTGGTGAGCTTCTTGGTCTTGATCGGGTTGACCACCAGGTCATTTTCACGGCTGTGGATGCCGATGATCATGCCGGGATAAAGCTTCTCTCCCGGGTGCACGAACATGCGCCCGCGCTCCTGGAGGTTGAACAGGGAGTAGGCCACGGCCTCTCCCAACTCGTTGCTGATCAGCACGCCGTTGCGACGTTCCGGAATGTCACCCTTCAACGTGGCATAGCCATCGAAGATGTGACTCATGAGTCCGTTGCCGCGGGTCATAGTCATGAACTCGCCCTGGAAGCCGATCAGGCCGCGTGCCGGAACGCGATACTCCAGGCGCACCCGACCCATGTCATCAATGATCATGTCGGTGAGATCGGCCTTGCGCACGCCCAGGGCTTCCATCACGGCGCCCTGATGTTCGGCATCAATGTCGATGGTCAGGGCCTCGTAGGGCTCGTGCTGCACGCCATCGACGGTGCGGTATAGCACCTGCGGTTTACCGACAGCGAGTTCATAGCCCTCGCGGCGCATGTTCTCAATGAGGATGGTCAGGTGCAGTTCGCCTCGACCTGACACGCGAAACACGTCAGGTTCGGCGGTATCCTCAACCCGCAGCGCGACATTGCTCTGCAGTTCCCGGTACAGCCGCTCACGGATCTGGCGGCTGGTCACATACTTGCCCTCGCGCCCGGCCAGCGGGGAAGTATTGACCTGGAAGTTCATCTGCAGCGTGGGCTCATCGACGCTGATCGGCGGCAGGCCTTCGGCGTTCTCGCGATCGCAGATGGTGAGGCCGATATTCACGTCATCGATGCCGGTGACGGCGACGATGTCGCCGGCGACGGCTTCTGAGACCGCCTGGCGCTGCAGTCCCTGGAAGGTCAGCACCTGGACGATTTTGGCTTCGCCGCGGTTCTCATCCCCCTGACGCAGGGCGACCATCTGTCCGGTACGAATGGTGCCGCGGCGCACGCGACCGATGCCGATGCGGCCCACGTAGGAGTTGTAGTCCAGGGTGGAGATCTGCAGCTGCAAAGGGGCGCTCGCATCGCTGGGCGGGGCCGGAACATATTGCAGCACCGCTTCAAACAGCGCGGTCATGTCCTGGCGACGCTCGGTCCGATCCAGGCTCGCCCAGCCCTGCAGGGCCGAGGCGTACACCACGGGGAAGTCCAGCTGCGCATCGGTCGCACCGAGGCGGTCGAACAGTTCAAAGGTCTTGTCGACGACCCAGCCGGGTCGCGCGCCCGGCCGGTCGATCTTGTTGACCACGACGATGGCCTTGTGGCCCAGCCCCAAGGCCTTGCGGGTGACGAACCGCGTCTGCGGCATCGGGCCCTCCACGGCGTCCACGAGCAGCAGCACGCCATCCACCATGGACAGCACGCGCTCGACTTCGCCGCCGAAGTCGGCGTGTCCCGGCGTGTCGACGATATTGATGCGGGTGCCGCCGTACTCGATGGCGCAGTTCTTGGCGAGGATGGTGATGCCACGCTCGCGTTCAATGTCATTGGAGTCCATGACGCGCTCGCCCACCTTCTCGTGCGCCTCGAAGGTTCCGGACTGCTTGAGCAGGCAATCCACCAGCGTCGTTTTGCCATGATCGACGTGCGCGATGATTGCGATATTGCGAATGGGGCGGTTCATGGGCATCTACATGGTCTCGAAAGGGCCGCGAAGAGTACCAGAAGAATGTGGCAGCCCATAGAAAACAAGCCGATACAGCCTCTTGGGCCTGCTAAGGGGGTCCGATTTGACGATTATCGGTCCCGCGGCAGAATGCCGATGCGCAGGTTGCTGGTCGCATAACGGACCTCGACGAAGAATACCAGCAGCGAGGCGGTGAGCGTGAGCATGGCCGCACTGAACACGGCTGCGATGAGCAGGGTCATGTTGTTGCCGAGCAGCGCCGTAGTAAACAGCAGAATGACGGTGGTCGTCACCAATAGCCCCGAGATGGTGCCAAGGGCCATTGAGTAATTGATGTAACGGGCCCGTTGGGCCAGCACCGCCAGGGCCTCGTGCAGATCGACATGTGGGTCAGCCCGCAGCCGATCCTCCAGAATGCGCGCCCGATCCACGATGCGGGCCAGCCGGTTGGTGAACAGGGTCAGCGTGACTCCGACCCCGGAGAGCAGGAACACCGGTGCCACGGCCAACTGGATGATGTGTGCAACGTCAACGGACAGGTCGGGTGTCAGGGCCATACGCCCAGTTTGCCACGGTAAGATGGCGCGCACCCTCTGATAAGGAACGCTTTGGCCAAGACCCGATCTCAATCCGTGCCGGGGGCAGCGGGCACGGTGGACTCCACGCTGTCCGGCTTCTTTGGCGTCTTTGGCTATAGCCGCCAGGCCATCGCACTGGTGCTGAGCACCAGTCCCCGGCTCACCCTGTCGCTGGCGGTGCTGACGGTGATCGCCGGCACGCTGCCGGCGGGCATCCTCTGGGTCGGATCGCAACTGGTCGACGCGGTCGTGACCGTCATCCGGGTCGGAAATGGTGATGCGCACCGCGTACTGCATTTTGTAGTGCTCGAGGGGGTGCTGGTGGCGGGGATGGCCGCTGCGCAGCGCGGCCTGTCGCTGAGCCAGTCGCTGCTGCGCGCGCAGCTGGGCCAGCGCGTGAACGTGATGATCCTGGAGAAGGCGCTAACCCTGGAGCTCGCGCACTTCGAGGACTCGGAGTTCTACGACAAGCTCACCCGGGCGCGCCGCGAGGCCTCCAGTCGTCCACTGAGCCTGGTGATGCGCACCTTCGGGTTGGTGCAGAACGCGATCTCGCTGGTGAGCTATGGCAGCCTGCTGTTCCATTTCTCGCCCTGGGCGGTGGTCGTGCTGCTGCTGTCGGGACTGCCGGCATTCATCGCCGAAGCGCGCTTCTCAGGCGATGCCTTCCGGCTGTTCCGCTGGCGCTCGCCGGAAACGCGCATGCAGCTGTACCTGGAATCGGTGCTGGGGCGCGAGGAGCACGCCAAGGAGGTCCGGCTGTTTGGTCTGGGGCCGCGCCTGCTTGAGCGCTACAACAGCATCTTTACCAAGCTGTATCGCGAGGATCGCGCGCTCACCGTCCGGCGCGATGTGTGGGGTTTTTTCCTGGGCCTGATCGGCACCGGCGCGCTGTATCTGGCGTACGCCTGGATCGCACTCGCCACGGTTCACGGCATCATCACCCTGGGCAAGATGACCATGTACCTGGGGCTGTTTCGCCAGGGACAGTCCGCCGTGTCCGCCGCGCTGTCCTCCATCGGCGGTATGTATGAGGACAATCTGTACCTGTCGACGCTGTATGAGTATCTCGACACCCCGGTGCCCGAGGCGCGCGGCGCATTGCTGAAAGGCCCGCATCCCGAAGATGGCATACGATTTGAAAATGTCAGCTTCGTCTATCCGGGCGCAACGGAACCGGCGCTGGCGGAGGTCTCGCTTCATCTGGCCCCGGGCGGCAGCCTCGCGCTGGTGGGTGAGAACGGCTCGGGCAAGACCACACTCATCAAGCTGTTGACGCGGCTGTATCGACCCACCTCGGGCCGCGTGCTGCTGGATGGCCTGGATCTGGAGTTATGGGAAGAAAGCCGGCTGCGGGAACGCATTGGTGTCATCTTCCAGGACTTCGCCCGTTACCAGATGCTGGTGGGGGAGAACGTCGGCGCCGGGGATGAGCCCTTCTTCCTGGATGAGGCACGCTGGCAGGAGGCCGCGGACAAGGGCCAGGCGGCGGATTTCATCCAGACCCTGCCGGGCGGGTACCACACGCAGCTTGGCAAGTGGTTCAAGGATGGTCGCGAGCTGTCCGGTGGGCAGTGGCAGAAGATCGCGTTGTCACGCGCCTTCATGCGCATCCGCGCCGATGTACTGGTACTGGATGAGCCGACCGCGGCCATGGATGCGCGCGCCGAGGCCATGGTGTTCGAGCGCTTCCGGCAGCTTGGGGCTGACCGGATGACGATCCTGATCTCGCATCGCTTCTCCACCGTGCGCATGGCCGATCAGATTGCGGTGCTGGAACATGGACGCATCCTGGAGCGCGGCAGCCACGAGGAGCTGATGCGCCTGGGCGGGCACTACGCGGCCTTATTTGCCCTGCAGGCGCGCGGCTATCGTTGAACCGGTGACCCGAATGATGAGCGGGCGCTGACTTCCATCAGCACCACGACGCAGCGCGCCGGCACGGTACGCGTGGCGCGGCCCGCCAGCAGCGCGGGCTTGGCACGGCTGCCTTGGCTGGGGGCCTGATCGGTATCCAGTTCCACCCGCCAGCGGCGCCCCGCCGGCAGCGGCGGCAGCACGAAATTCATCATGTCGTGATGCGCATTGAACAGCAGCGTGAAATTTTCGTCGCGCACCGGATGGCCGCGCGGGTCGGTACGGTGAACGGCCGCACCGGACAGATGCACGCTCAGGCAGCGGGCGTAGCCCTGCTGCCAGTCGAACTCGGTCATCTCGGTGCCCGCTGGCGTAAACCAAGTGATGTCCTTGAGGTTTTCCCCGGCCACCCGCTTCCCCGTCAGAAAGTGGCGGCGCGAGAAGATCGCATGACTGCGCCGTAAGGCGATCACCTGTGCGACGAACTCCATGAAGTTGCGCTGCTGTGGATCCAGTTCCCAGTTGATCCAGGAAATCTCGTTGTCCTGGCAGTAGGGGTTGTTGTTGCCGCCCTGGCTGCGCCCGAGTTCATCCCCGGCCAGCAGCATCGGCACGCCCTGCGAGAGCAGCAGTGTCGCGATCAGGTTGCGCTTCTGGCGCTCGCGCAGTGCATTGATCTGCGGATCATCGGTCGGGCCCTCGACGCCCCAGTTCCAGGAGCGGTTGTTGTCGCTGCCGTCGCGGTTGTCCTCGCCATTGGCCTCATTGTGCTTGTGGTTGTAGGCGACCAGGTCCGCAAGGGTGAAGCCGTCATGCGCGGTGACAAAGTTGATGCTGGCGTGCGGCTTGCGACCGCTGGCCTCGTACAGGTCCGCAGAGCCGGTGAAGCGCTGGGCGAACTCACCGATGAGGCCGCCATCGCCCTTCCAGTAGGCGCGCACGCTGTCGCGGTACTTGTCGTTCCACTCATTCCAGCCGGGCGGAAAATTGCCCACCTGGTAGCCGCCTTCACCGACATCCCAGGGTTCGGCAATGAGCTTCACCTGCGACAGCACCGGGTCCTGAGCGATCGTGTCGAAGAACGAACCGAGCCGGTCAACCTCGAACAGCTCGCGCGCGAGCGCCGAGGCCAGGTCGAAGCGGAAGCCATCGACGTGCATGTCCTGCACCCAGTAGCGCAGCGAGTCCATGATCAGCTGCAGTACCCGCGGATGTTGCAGATTGAGCGTGTTACCGGTGCCCGTGAAGTCCATGTAGTGACGCGGACTGTCCGGCACCAGCCGGTAGTAGGCGGCATTATCGATACCGCGGAAGCTCAAAGTGGGCCCGCGTTCATTGCCCTCGGCGGTGTGGTTGTAGACCACATCCAGGATTACCTCGATGCCGGCGGAGTGCAGGCCCTTTACCATGGTCTTGAACTCCTCGACCTGGCCGCTGGCGCTGTAGCGCATTTCCGGCGCGAGGAAACCGATGGTGTTGTAACCCCAATAGTTGCGCAGCCCCTGCTGCAGCAGATGGCGGTCATCGAGGAAGGCATGCACCGGCATCAGCTCGACCGCGGTGACACCGAGGCGCTTTAGGTGGTCGATGACCGGCGCGGTGGCGAGCCCCGCGTAGGTACCGCGCAGTGCCGGTGGCACCTGCGGGTGACGCATGGTCATGCCACGCACATGCGCCTCGTAGATGACGGTGTCATGCCAGGGCGTACGCGGCGCGCGGTCATCGCCCCAGGTGAAGGCCGGATCGATGACGCGGCACTTGGGCGTCCCGGGTGCGCTGTCGCGCTCATCGAACGACAGATCGAGCTGCGGATCCTTGAACGCATAGCCGAAGTGCGCATTGCTCCAGCGCATCCGCCCCGCCAGCAGCTTGGCATAGGGTTCGATCAACAGCTTGTTGGGATTGAAGCGGTGACCGCGCGCCGGATCGTAAGGCCCGTGGCAGCGATAGCCATATAACAGGCCCGGTCGCGCCTCGGGGAGGTAGCAGTGCCAGATCTGATCGCTGTATTCGTTCAGTACGATGCGCTGCAGCTCGCGCCGCCCGGTCGCATCGAAGAGGCACAGCTCGACCTTGGTCGCGTTTTCCGAAAACAGCGAAAAATTGACGCCTTCGCCATCCCAGGTGGCGCCACGTGGATAGGGATTCCCGGGCCAGACCGCCGTCATTGCGGGGACAGGAAGAGCACGCCCAGTGGTGGCAGGGTCAACGTCAGCGAGTGCGGCCGCCCATGCGTACTGCGATCATCCGCCAGCACCAGGCCCTGATTGCCCTGGCCGCTGCCGCCATAAAAGGTGGCGTCGCTGTTGAGGCATTCACGCCACTGGCCGCCGCGCGGAACGCCGACCCGATAGCCGCTGCGCACGATCGGTGTGAAGTTGCAGATCACCAGCACTACCGTGCCGTGCGTGCGATCCTTGCGCAGAAACGACAGCACGCTCGAATCGGCGTCATTGCAATCCACCCATTCAAATCCGTCCGGGACGAAGTCCTGCTCGTACAGCGCAGGTGTCTCGCGATAGAAGCGGTTCAGGTCGCGCACCCAGCGCTGCGCGCCCGCATGCAGCGGATACTGCAGCACATGCCATTCGAGGCTGCCGTCGTGCTGCCATTCGCGCTTCTGGCCGAACTCGCAACCCATGAAGATCAGCTTCTTGCCGGGATGGCCCCACATATAGCCGAACAGCAGGCGCAGATTGGCGAACTGCTGCCACTCATCGCCCGGCATCTTGCCGATCAGCGAGCCTTTGCCGTGCACCACCTCATCATGTGACAGCGCCAGCACGAAGTTTTCCGTGAACGCATACCAGATCGAGAAGGTGATCTGGTTGAAATGATGGCGCCGGAACAGCGGGTCGGTCTGGAAGAACTTCAAGGTGTCGTGCATCCAGCCCATGTTCCACTTCAGGCCGAAGCCCAGCCCGCCCAGGTAGACGGGCCGCGATACCTGCGGCCACGCCGTGGATTCCTCGGCTATGGTCTGGGTCCCGGGATGATCACGGTAGATGGCCTCGTTCAGCGACTTCAGGAAGTCGCGGGCTTCAAGATTCTCATGACCACCGAACGTGTTCGGGATCCACTCGCCGGCCTTGCGGCCGTAGTCCAGGTACAGCATCGAGGCCACGGCGTCCACGCGCAGCGCATCGGCGCGGTAGGTCTGCAGCCAGTACAGCGCATTGCTGCCGAGGAAGTTGCGGACCTCGGCGCGACCGTAATTGAAGATGGAGCTGCTCCACTCCGGGTGAAATCCCTGGCGCGGATCGGCGTGTTCGTACAGGTGAGTGCCATCAAAGAAGGACAGGCCATGCTGATCGCTCGGGAAGTGCGATGGCACCCAGTCGAGGATCACGCCGATGCCCATGGCATGCAGGTGCTCGATGAGGTACATGAAATCCTGCGGCGTGCCATAGCGCGAGGAGGGGGCGAAGTAGCCGGTGATCTGGTAGCCCCATGAGCCAAAGAACGGATGCTCCATGACGGGCATCAGTTCGACATGGGTGAATCCCATCTCGACCACGTAGTCCGCCAGTTCATGCGCGACTTCACGATAGTTGAGTGAGCGGTTGCCGTCCTCGGTGACGCGCCGCCAGGAACCCAGGTGCACCTCGTAGATGGACCAGGGGGCATCGAGGGCATTGACCCGTGCACAGTTGCGCTGCCACTCGATGTCCTGCCATTCGTAGCTGTTGTCCCAGACGACGGCGCCCGTGCGCGGCGGCTCCTCACACATGAAGGCGTACGGGTCGCTCTTTTCCACCGCATAGCCGGCATAGCGCGAGCGTACGAAGTATTTGTAGACCGTGCCCTTGCCGACCTGCGGGATGAACAGTTCCCAGATTCCCGAATCATCGGGGCGGACGGTCATCGGGTGCGCGTCATGGCTCCAGGCATTGAAATCGCCGATCACGTGCACGGCAGCTGCATTGGGCGCCCACACTGCAAAGCGCGTACCCTCGATACCGTCCAGCGTCTGCGGGTGCGCCCCGAGCTTGTCGTAGGCGCGGAAGAAGGTCCCTTCGCGGAAGTGGTAGATGTCGGTGCCGGTCAGTTCGCTCATGAGTTCGATCGTACACTTTTGGGTGTGGCTTGTTGGGCCATTGCAGAATCGACTATTGTTGTAGGAATTTCCTAACTTGCGTTCAGGGCAATGACTGATAGCACTGATACCGGGCAGACCATCGCGCCACGTGCACTGGTACCGCTCATCATCGGCCATCGGGGTGCCAGCGGGTATGTTCCCGAGCACACCCTGCTGTCGTACTTCCTGGCCATCCAGCAGGGGGCGGACTTCATCGAGCCGGACCTGGTCAGCAGCCGCGATGGGGTGCTGGTCGCGCGCCACGAGAACGAAATCGGCGGCACCACCGATGTCGCACAGCATCCGGAATTCCTCGAGCGTCGCGCCACCAAGGTCGTCGATGGGGTCAGCATCGAGGGTTGGTTCACCGAGGACTTCACGCTCGCGGAACTGAAGACACTGCGGGTGCGCGAGCGCATCGCGCAGTTGCGGCCGGCGAACGCGCGCTTTGATGGCCAGTTCGAAATCCCGACACTGGATGAGATCCTCGACCTGGCCCACGGCGCCGATGTGACGCGCGCGCATGCGGCGCGCGCCCGTCACGAGCCGTCGCCGCAGCGTATCGGCATCTATCCGGAGACCAAGCATCCCAGCTATTTCGCCGCCATTGGCCTGGCCCTGGAGGGACCGTTGCTGGCAACACTGGCCCGCCATGGCTACGAGGGCCGGGAGGCCCCGGTCTTCATCCAGTCTTTTGAAACCGGCAATCTGCGCACCTTACGCACGCTCACGGAAACGCCGCTGGTGCAGCTGGTGGCGGCGGCCGGCGCGCCCTTCGATTGGGTGCTGGCCGGCGACTCGCGCAGCTATG
Organism: Steroidobacteraceae bacterium; assembly: GCA_035485475.1. Taxonomy (GTDB): domain Bacteria; phylum Pseudomonadota; class Gammaproteobacteria; order Steroidobacterales; family Steroidobacteraceae; genus DAIDKA01. The sequence goes on from DATHOA010000209.1 coordinate 28,784, forward strand.
CCGGCATGATCACGCGTCGCGGACTGGCGCAGGTCGCGGACTATGCCGATGCGCTGGGAGTCGACAAGACGCTGGTGATTCCCCGCACCGCCCAAGATGCACTCGGAGCGCCGACGGCGCTGATCGATGATGCACATGCGCAAGGGCTGCTGGTGCATGCCTGGACCTTCCGCGCCGAGAATCATTTTCTGCCGGCCCCGCTGCGCCGGGGTGCGAACCCGGTGGATTTCGGCGACCTCGCCGGCGAGCTGCGGCCCTACCTCAAGGCGGGTCTGGATGGGGTGTTCATCGACCAGCCGTCTCTTGGCGTGCACACGCGCGATGCACTGCTGATGACCCGCGACCCCTAGGGCCGGCGGCGGCTCTTCGCGCCCACGAACAGCAGTGACCCGTCTGCCGCGCGGGTACTGTCGCTGGCCGGATCGATGGCGCCCTCCAACAGCAAGCGCGCCTTGGTGGCCGCGCCTTCCGCGGTTTGCGGCGCGATCTGCATTTCCACCGCCTCCGACAGCAGGAAGCCCTGCACCGTAATGGGGCCGCACTGCGCCAGCAGGGTCAGCTGTCCGGGGCGCTCGACACCCTCGGCCACCACTTCCAGCCCCAGCCCGTGACACAGGGCGATGACGGAGCGGGCGATGGCGGCGGAGCGCGGGCTGCGGTCAATGCCTTCGATGAGAGTCCGGTCCAGCTTCACGCGCGTGATGGGTAGCTGCGCGAGCGAGGCCAGCGATGAGTACCCGGTGCCGAAGTCATCCAATGCCACGGCGACGCCGAGTGTGCGTAGGCGTTGCAGCGCAACGAGCGTCGCCGGGCCGGTCTGGATCACGGTCTCCGTGATTTCGACCTCCAGGGCATCGCCTGGCAAGCCCGTGACCGACAGCGCCTCGATGACATGGTCCACGAAACTGCCATCCAGCAACTGCATGGCGGAGACATTGATGGCTACGCAGGCGTTGTGCCAACCCATGGCCCGCCAGGCCTTGACGGTTGAGGTTGCCGAGCGCAGCGCCCAGGTGGTGAGTTCGCGCATCAGGCCGGTGGCTTCGGCTATTTCAATGAACTCACTGGCGCTGGCGATACGACCATCGGACTTGCGCCAGCGCAGCAGCGCCTCGACACCGACGGCCTCCAGGGTATGCAGTGCCACCTGCGGCTGGTACATCAGCAGCAGGTCGCCGGCCTCCACGGCGCGACGCAAGGCCTGCTCGAGGCGGAAGCGGTGTGCGGCCACGTCATAGAGTTCCGGCGTGTACAGCGCATATCGGTTGCGGCCCAGGTCCTTCGCGTGGAACAGCGCAACGTCCGCGGTGCGCAACAGCGCATCGGAGTCGCGCGCATGATCCGGATAGATGGTCGCCCCGACACTGGCGCTGGTGGACAACTGCCGCCCGTCCACGGCGAGCGGCTTCTGCAGCGCCTCAATGACCTTCGCGGCCTGCTCACAGACATGATCGGCGCTCAACGCATCTTCGATCAGCACCGTGAATTCGTCACCGCCGAGGCGGGCGATGAAGGCCTGGCTCCCCAGCGCCTCCTGCAGTCTCAAGCCCACCATCTGCAGCACCCGATCGCCGAACCTGTGGCCCAGCGTATCGTTGACGGATTTGAAGTTATCGAGATCGACGAACAGCAGCGCGATGCGCGTCCCGCCATGCGCCGCCGCGGTGAGTGCCGCCGACAAGCGCGCGGCCAGGTGTCGGCGGTTGGGCAGTTCGGTCAGCGGGTCATGATGGGCAAGATGGTGCAGGGCGCGAGTGCGATCCTCGACATTCTGTTCCAGCACCGCCTGATGGGCCCGCAGGCCCCCCTCCGCGGCGCTGATCTTGCTTGCCATGGCATTGAAGGCATCGGCCAGCTCCGCGATTTCGGCCGAACCGCTGCTGTGCGCGCTGACGCAGCGTTCACCGGCTGCCAGGCGCCGGGTGGCCACGGTGAGCCGCTTGACCGGCACCGAGATGCGCAGCGCCAACACCAGCGATACCAGCACGACCACCAACTCGACGGTAATGCCGGTCGTGACCAGGGCATGCTGGGCGTTATTCGCCGCCTGCGCGGCACGTTGTGCCGCAGCTGCCAGCGCATTGCGCGCCGGCGCCTGCAGCAGGGCCTGCGCGTCGCTGATCAGCTGCGCGCCATTGCGCAGGAATTCGTGGCGATTGCGCTCATTGCTGGCATCGAAGCGGTTGACTTCGTTGCGCAGGTTCACGGCATCCTTGAAGTCCTCGCGAATGATCTCCATCCAGGCCACGCCCGGGGAGCGCATCAGATCGGCGTTGTTGCGATCCAGGGCTGCTGCGAAATCATGTTCGGCGTGCACCGCATCTTCGCCCAGGTCCGCGACGGCACGCAGTGCCGCTGCGGCCTGCGACAGTTCGACCAGGGACTTGCGCGCCAGCACCTGGTTATCGGCGGTCGAAAATCCGGCGCCTCCCGCTTTCTCGATGCGACGCCCTTCGGCTTCGAGCAATTGGTGACGTTCACTGAGCCACTGCTGACGTTGTCCGGATTTGCCGGCCAGGTCACGGCCCGCGGAAATGTGTGCGCTGATCTGCTGCTTCAGCAGCATCTGGCTGCGGCCTTGGGGGAGCAGGAACGCAGCATTCATGGCCTGACCCAGATCGGCGGTCGCCGTTTCCAGCTCGACCTGATCGGAGCGCCTGGCCTGAGTCGAGCCGCCCTCCGGCCCCAGCGATTCTTCGACCTGGCGGTCAAATGCCGCCAGCTTTTCAATAATCGCGCTGGCGCGCCGCGCCTCCGGCTCGTAGCGCAGCTGCAGCGAACTCACCGCCTCAACCGCCGTGTCCGTGATACGGTTCGTGACGACCTGGCCGACGAGTACCACCGCGCCCATGATCGCCATGCCGAGCGCCAGGTGTGCGCCGACGCCCAGCCGCCAGCCGTGGCGTCGAGGATTGGGGTCGGGGGCCGTCTGGAGGTCCGACTGCATCAGCCTGTTCCGTGGCATGCGACATAAGCCTGTAACCAATGATTACGGGTCCTATGCCAAGAAGCTTATGGTGCCTGAAGCAAAGCGGCCACGTCCGTGGCCGACATCGCAGAAGTCGCTCAGGAATGGCGACTTTTGCGTTTGGCGGATCCCCGCGCCAGTTGCTTTATACTCACCATATGACAGAACTTGCGGATACTTTCGATTCGGCCTTTGCCAAGGCGGTGGACCTTGGCAACCGTCTGGCAGACAAGGACAAGGACGCGGACCTGTGGGACATCGCCGATGGGCTGCTCGCCGGCGCGCTGCAGTACTGGCTGTATTCCCGTCAACCCTGTGGCGACCCGCGCTGCCAGGACTGCATGCCCATCAGCACCGCCGAAGGGCGGATGGCCGAGCTGAAGCGACTCGTGGACCAGCTGGCTGCGGAAAGCGAATACTTTCATACCCCGACTGACGCCAATGCCGGACGCGCCTGAGGGCGATCCAGCCAAGTCCGTGGCCATCATTGGCGCGGGTCCGTGCGGCCTGTTTCAGGTGTTTGAGCTGGGCCTGCTCGGGATTCAGGCGCATGTATTCGATTCACTCAAGGTCGTGGGGGGACAGTGCGCCGAGCTGTATCCCGACAAGCCGATCTACGACATACCGGCGTTGCCGGTGTGCGGAGCGCAGGAGCTCGTGGATCGACTCATGCAGCAGATCCACCCCTTCAAACCCCAATTTCATCTCGGCGAAGAGGTGACGACCGTGCAACCGGACGCGGCGGGCCGCTTCACGGTGGGCACGGCGGGTGGTATCGAAATCACCGTCGGCGCGGTGGTCATTGCGGCCGGTCTGGGCGCCTTTCAGCCCCGTCGCCTCGGGGTGCCGGGGGCGGAGGCGTTTGAGGGCAGACAGATCCAGTACCGGGTGCGCGACGCACAGCAGCTGGCCGGCCAGCGACTGGTCGTTTTTGGCGGCGGTGACTCGGCGCTGGATTGGGCGGTGGCGCTGGCACCGATTGCCCGCAGCGTGACTCTGGTGCATCGGCGCGAACACTTTCGGGGCGCGCCGGCCACGGTGGCCCGGATGCGCGAACTTCAGGCCGCGGGATCGGTGCACCACATTGAAGGAATCGCCGAGTCGTTGCTCCATGAGGGCGACGCGCTGCGCGGCGTGCGCATCAAGGGCAATGACGGCATTGTGCACGAGGTGCACGCCGACCAGATCCTGGTGTTTTTCGGCTTGCATCCGAAGCTCGGCCCGATCGCCAAGTGGGGCCTGGCCCTGGAACGCAAGGCCCTCGCGGTGGATACCGAGAAGTTTCAAACAAGCGTACCCGGCATCTTTGCCGTGGGTGACATCAACACCTACCCGGGCAAGAAAAAGCTCATCCTGTCCGGCTTCCACGAGGCCGCCCTGGCGTCCTTTGGCATCCAGCACCACCTGTTCCCGCAGCAGAAGCAATTTCTGCAGTACACGACCACCAGTCCGATCATGCACAAACGCCTGGGCGTCCCGGATTGAACCGTTCTTCGATAAGATGACCCATCCAAACACAACCTGTTCCCGTTAAGGAGTCACCGATGATCCGTAGACATTCCGTTCTGGCCGCGCTGGCGATTGCCACGGTGTTCCTCGCAGGAGGCACTCACACCGCGTTGGCAGCCGACAAGGTTTGCCAGCTCGCGATTGCCGGCAGTGACGCCATGCAGTTCGACAAGAAGGAACTGGATGTGGCGGCCGATTGCACCCAGGTTGAACTTACCCTCACGCACTCGGGCAAGCTGCCCGCGGCCGCAATGGGTCACAACTGGGTGCTGGTAAAGACCGCGGATGTGACCACGGTGGCCAATGCGGGCATGTCGGCCGGTCTCGCCAACAACTACCTGACGCCCAACGATCCGCGCGTCATCGCCAGTACCAAGACCATCGGCGGTGGTCAGAGCGCTTCGGTCACGTTCCCGACGTCCAAGCTGACCAAGGGCGGCGACTACACCTTCATGTGCACCTTCCCGGGTCACTACGTGATCATGAAGGGCATATTCAAGTTCGGCTGATTGCATGGATCAGCGCATCGCTGATCTGCTGGCCCTGCTCGAGCTTGAGACGCTCGAGGTCAACCTGTTTCGCGGCGAAAGCCGCGATATAGGCAGTCCGCAGGTGTTCGGGGGCCAGGTGCTGGGGCAGGCCCTCAATGCCGCTTCGCGCACCGTGAGCGGCCGCATCGTGCATTCCCTGCACGCATACTTTCTGCGCCGTGGGGATTTCAAGGCGCCGATCATCTACCAGGTGGATCGCAGCCGCGACGGGCACAGTTTTTCCAATCGCCGTGTCGTGGCCATCCAGCACGGCGAACAGATCTTCAACATGACCTGCTCATTCCAGGTCCCGGAGTCGGGCCTGGAGCATCAGGTGACGATTCCGGATGTGCCGGGTCCGGAAGGACTGGCCGATACCTCGCGGGTGGCACCGGAACTTCTCGCGAAATTGCCCGAGCGGGTACGGCGCCTGCTCGAGACGGCACGTCCATTTGAATTTCGTGCCATCGGTCCGCTGGGTACCCTCCCGGCTCCTGGTTTCGCGCCCGCCCGGCGGGTGTGGTTCAGGGCGGTCGCCGCGGTGCCCGAGGAGCAGACCTTGCAGCGTTGCCTGCTCGCCTACGTGTCGGACTTCCATCTGCTCGAAACTGCCACGGCGCCGCATGGTATTTCGCATCTGAGCGGCAAGGCGCAGGTGGCGAGTATCGATCATGCCATGTGGTTTCATCGTTCACTGCGGGTGGATGACTGGTTGCTGTATGACGTCGAAAGCCCCAGCGCATCCGGGGCGCGCGGCTTTGCCCGTGCCAATGTGTTTGCGCGTGATGGCACGCTGGTGGCCAGCACCGCACAGGAAGGCCTGGTACGGGTGATGGATCCGGCGCCGTGAAACGCCACTTCGCGCTGGCGGGTGTGTGCCTGTGTGCAGGCGCCGCGCTGGCCGCGGGGCCGGTGTCCAAAGGGGCCACGGACACCCCAGCCGAAATCACCGATCTGATGCGACTGTGGGCCGGTGTGCATGACAGCGCGGTGCAGGTCATCCTGGATGATCACTCCCCGCAGGCCGCCGCCGCGGATGTCGCGCGCCTGCGCACCGTGATCGAGCCGGTCGAATTGCCGTGGCTCGGGCCGACCGTGCTCTACGAGGAGGAAACCCTGCACGATGTGCCGGGCGCGCCGCGCCGCCAGGTGCTGCTGCGCCTGTCGATCGATTCGCAATTGCGCCCGCAGCGCATCCGGGTGCGACAGTACACTTTCAAGGACCCGGGCCAGTGGCGCGGGTTCTTTGCCGATACCCAGGCACAGCAGGCACTGCGGCGCACCGACATCGATACGCTGCCGGGTTGTGACCTGCTGCTCAGGCGCGATGGCGATCAGTTTCACGGCGGCACGCTGGGTCGCGGCTGCGTGTGGCCGTCGGCGGACCCGCAGCGCTATGTGGATGAGAGCCTGCAGGTGGGGGCAGGCGTGTACTGGTTTCGCACGCGCCTGTTCCGTTTCGAGGATGACGCGCTGGTGCAGGAGAGCGCCGGCTACGACTGGCCAGCGCTGCATCTGGCGCAGCTGTACAGCTGCCAGATCCGCTGGTCAGCCTCGGGCCAGCCGGCTGATCTGTCGCCGCTGCTGAGTGTCGATGTGGCGGATCATGGTGGGCAAGCCGATTTCTCCCTGCCCGACGGTCGCCCGTTCCGCCTGATTCTGCACAGCGATGACTGGCCTTTTGACGCCAGCAACCAGGCACTGATCCTGATCCTGCAGGATCTGTCGCCAGGCGGCGCGAGTGTGCGCAGCTGGACTCCCTCCGTTGCCAGACAGGTCAGCGCATCCATGAAGGTCATGGACGCGCGCTGTGGTCCTAGCGCGGCGCCAGCGAATCTATCGCCTGCATCAATGTCGTATTGAAGCGCCGGCTGTCATCGAGCATGGGAAAACTGTCATCGCCATTGAGCGTGATGAGGCGCAGCTGCGGCACGGCTTTGCGCAGACGTGCCTCATCGACGGCGCCACCCAGGTCCGAATCGATCACGACGATCGGGGTCTTCACTGCGGGCAGGATCGACGCGTAGTCGAGTTTGTTCAACTCGGTGAGCGTGGCCAGCCCACGCTCCGGTGCGCTCTGCGCCGCCAGCTGCGCCATACCGCGCACCACGGCCGGATCAGACTGCGCATGAAACAAAGTCCCGGTCACAAACTGCCGGGCAGCCGCCGCAAAGTCGGTGCGGAAGGGCTGCAGGTATTGATCGACCTGTGAGGGCAGCAGCGCCGGCTGGCCGATGGTGCGAAAGGTCTCCGTCCCGATGATGCCGGCCACCCGTGCACCGATGAGCGGCGCCGCTTCGAGGGCCACGGGGCCGCCCAGCCCATCGCCCACCAGGATGATGTGAGCCTGAGGCAGCTTGGCGGCCACCGCCGCGACATCCTGTGCAAAATTCGCCAGTGACCAGGTGTGTCGATTGGTTCCGGAGGCGCCCGCGCCGCCCAGATCAAGAGTCACGACGCTGTGTTGACGCGCCAGGGGCGCCAGCTGTTCGCGCCAGATCGATGAGTCGGTGGCCCAGCCGTGAATCAGCACGATGACGGGCTCCCCCCGTCCGTACTCACGCCAGGCGATGGTCACACCATCAACGGAAAGGGCGAACTGGGTCGCAACGGCCGGCAGCGGTGCACTGGCGGCCGGGGCGCTGCCCGGCGGGGCACTGTTGCCGGAGCCGCAGGCGACGAGGGCGGCCAACATGGCCCAGACCAGCACGCGACGCAATTTCACTTAGGCTCGAACGCCCGCTTTGAGGACTTTGCCGGGATTCATGATCCCGTTGGGGTCGAAGGCCTGCTTGATGGCGCGCATCAGCTGCAGTTCAACCGGCGGCGCATAGCGCTCCAGCTCCGCGACCTTCAGCTGTCCGATGCCATGCTCGGCGCTGAAACTGCCGCCGAATTCGTGCACCAGGTCATGGATCGCCCGCTGCACCTCCTCGGCGCGCGCCAGGAAAGTATCTGCCGGCACCTGCGGATCCTGGTTGAGGTTGAAATGCAGGTTGCCGTCCCCGACATGTCCGTAGGCAACGAGCCGACCCTCGGGCACATGGCCGCTGATCCAAGCGGCAGCCTGCTGCACGAACTGCGGCAGCGCGGCAACGGGCACGGAAATATCGTGTTTGAGACTGGCGCCATCGAGGCGCTGGGCGCGCGGAATGTTCTCGCGCAGGAACCAGAAGCTGGCGGCCTCGCGGCCGCTTTGCGCGATGGCGGCATCCTGCACCAGGCCCGCAGCGTGGGCCTGTGCCAGGACATCCTCGAGCAGGCTGTCCAGGGGTTCGTCGGCGCGCGGCGATGTCAGTTCGCACAGTACGTACCAGTCGTGGAGCCCGGGCAGTGGATCGACCGCGGGCGGGATGTGCTGCACCGTCAGATCCACCGCCAGCCGTGGTATGAGTTCGAAGGAACTGACCCGATCGCCACTGTGCGTGCGCAGGCGACTGAGCAGCTCCACCGCGGCCTGCACGCTCGCCACGGCGACAAATGCGGTCGCCATGCTGCGAATCGCCGGGAACAGTTTGAGCGTCGCGGCCGTGATGATGCCGAGCGTGCCTTCGGCTCCCAGGAACAGCGACTTCACGTCGTAACCGGTGTTGTCCTTGCGCAGGCTCGTCAGACAATCCAGCACCCGGCCATCGGGCAGCACCACTTCGAGTCCCAGCACCAGCTCACGCATCATGCCGTAGCGCAGGACGCTGGTGCCCCCGGCATTGGTGGACAGATTGCCGCCGATCTGACAGCTGCCCTGCGAGCCCAGGCTCAGGGGAAAGAACGCTTCAGCGTCCGCCGCGGCCCGCTGGACGTCGGCCAGCAGGCAGCCGGCTTCCGCCGTCAATGAGAAGTTCAGCGGGTCGACCTGGCGGACCCGGTTCAGCCGACTCAAGGAAACGATGAGCTGGCTGCCGGAAGGATCCGGCGTGGCTCCGCCGCAGTAGCTGGTGTTGCCACCCTGCGGCACCACTCCCACGCGATGTGTGTTGCAGAATGCCAGGGTGGTTGCGACCTGCGCGACGGAGCGCGGCAGGATCAACGCCGCGGCGCTGCCGTGATACAGGCCGCGGTGATCGATGAGTCGTGGACCGAGCTCACCGGCATCGGTGCGGACGCAGTCGGCCCCGAGGAGGCTGGTGAGTTGGGCGACCGCCGATGCGCTAGAGGCCGGTTCGGTCACTCGTCCTCGTCTTCATCCTCATCGGCGTCTTCATCGTCTTCATCATCATCATCATCCCAATCTTCATCGTCCTCGTCTTCGTCTTCGTCCTCCTCCTCCTCTTCCGCCTCGGATTCGGACCAGCCCTCCGGCGCGGTGGTCTTTTCAAGATCCATCTCGTGCCAGGCTTCGATGTCGAGTTCCTCGATATCCCCGTCGACGTATTCGATTTCGACGAGTTCGGAGTCCTCGTCCACCGACAGCACGCGGAAGGATTCCTCTTCTTCGATGTTCTGGTACCACTGTCCTGATGCCGGTTCGTAATCTCTGCTCACCGCTTTGGTCCTCGAGGGCTCAATTGTTAAAGGCTTGGCGTCAGTTTAAGGGGGGACTGTTGCAGGTGGCAACGGCGTCGGGCGTCGGATTCGCCCACCCGGCGCCGATCCCGTATAGTTTTTAGCATGAGCGCCACAGGTGAGAATGTCGTGTCCCCGCTGCTCGCCGCCCGACGCGTTGTCGTGAAGGTGGGTTCCGCCCTGCTGGTCGACCCGCACAGCGGGCAGCTGCGCCGTGGGTGGTTGACCGGCCTGGTCGAGGATCTGATGCGCCTGCGGCAGCGCGGCCAACAGGTCATCCTGGTGTCCTCCGGCGCAATTGCGCTGGGCCGCCGTGAGCTGGGGCTTGCCGCGGGGACCCTGCGACTGGATGAGAGCCAGGCTGCGGCAGCCGTCGGGCAGATCCGCCTGGCCCACGCCTACCAGGAGCTGCTGGGCGAACATGGCGTCACCGTGGCGCAAATGCTGCTGACACTGGAGGACAGCGAGCAGCGGCAGCGCTATTTGAATGCGCGGGCCACGCTCGAATCGCTGCTGGCCCTGGGGGCACTGCCGGTGGTCAACGAAAACGACACGGTGGCCACGGCCGAGATCCGCTATGGCGACAATGATCGGCTGGGGGCCCGCGTGGCGCAGATGGCGGCGGCGGACTGTCTGATCCTGCTTTCGGATGTCGAGGGCCTGTTCACGGCCGACCCGAACCGCAACCCCGAGGCCCGTTTCATCGCCCGGGTCACGGCCGTGACGCCGGAGATCGAAGCGATGGCAGGCCGGTCGGCCTCCGCCGTGGGCTCCGGCGGCATGACCACCAAGATCCTTGCTGCCAAGATCGCGGTCGCTGCCGGTTGCCACATGTGCATTGCGGCCGGACACCCCGCGCACCCGGTGCGGCGGCTCGAGGAAGGGGGCCGCTGCACCTGGTTCGTGCCCTCGGAGACCCCGGTGGCCGCGCGCAAGCAATGGATCGCCGGGACCCTGCGCCCGGCCGGTGCCCTGAGCATCGATGCCGGTGCACTCAAGGCACTGAACGCGGGCAAGAGCCTGCTGCCGGCCGGCGTGGTGCGCCTGGCGGGCCGCTTTGACCAGGGTGACACCATCAGCATCCTCGCATCCGACGGCACCGAGGTGGCGCGTGGCATCAGTGCCTATGCGGATGGCGATGTGGCCCGCATCATGGGCCGCAAGTCGACAGAAATTGAAGGCATCCTGGGCTATCGCAGCGGCGATGCGCTGGTGCACCGGGATGACCTGGTGATCCTGCGCAAGGATTGGCAGGTGCAGCCCGCCCAGGAGGCCTCGTGAGCACCGCGCCGAATGAAATGCTGACTGAACTGATGCGCAACATGGGCCAGGCGGCGCTGGCGGCCTCCGCGGCGTTGAGTCTTGCCAGCACGCAGACCAAGAATCAGGCGCTGCACGCGGCGGCGGCGGCCATCCGGGCCCACCAGGCGGACATTCTTGGCGCCAATGCGCAGGATCTGGCCCGGGCGCGCGAGCGGCACCTGGGCGCGGCGCTGCTGGACCGCCTGGAACTGAACGCCAAGCGGGTCGAGTCGATGGCCAGGGGACTGGAGGACATCATCGAACTGGCCGATCCCATCGGCACCGTTTCGGCGCATTGGACGCGGCCCAACGGCCTCGATATTTCGCGGGTGCGCGTGCCATTGGGCGTCATCGGCATCATCTACGAGAGCCGGCCGAATGTGACCGCGGATGCCGGCGCGCTGTGCCTGAAGTCGGGCAACGCGGTTATCCTGCGCGGCGGTTCGGAGAGCGAGCGCTCCAATCGCGCCATTCATGCCTGCCTGGTGGCCGGCCTGACCGCCGCCGGCCTGCCCGAGGCATGTATCCAGCTCGTGCCAACCACGGATCGTGCCGCGGTGGGCCTGATGCTCTCCGCAATGACTGAATTCATCGATGTGCTCGTGCCCCGCGGCGGCAAGAGCCTGGTGGCGCGGGTGCAGCAGGAGGCGCGCGTACCGGTGATCGGCCACCTGGAGGGTAACTGCCATGTGTACGTGGACCGGGATGCCGATCTGGCCATGGCGCGCGGCATCGTGCTGAATGCCAAGCTGCGGCGTACCGGCATTTGCGGTGCCGCGGAAACCTTGCTGGTGGATCGCGCCAATGTCGCGACGCAACTGGGCCCGCTCGTCACGGATCTGCTGGACGCCGGTTGCGAAGTACGCGGCGATGCCACCGTGCAGCAAGTCGATGCGCGGGTGCGCGCGGCGACCGAGGAGGACTGGTACACCGAGTATCTGGATTCAATTATCGCCGTGCGCGTCGTGGATGGCGTGGAGGCGGCCATCGCGCATATCGCCCGCTACGGTTCGGCGCACACCGAATCGATTGTGACCGGCAATGCCGCAACGGCCGCCCGCTTTCTGGCGCGGGTCGACAGCGCCATCGTGCTGCACAACGCCTCCACCCAGTTTGCCGACGGCGCTGAATTTGGCATGGGCGCGGAGATTGGCATTTCGACCGATCGCTTCCATGCCCGCGGGCCCGTGGGCGTCGAGCAGCTGACCAGCTACAAGTACGTCGTGCGCGGCACGGGGCAGCTTCGACCCTGATTCTATAGCTGTGGGGCCAGCAGGCCGGTGAGGCCGCCGGTGAGCGAAACTACATCCGTAAAGCCACGCCCGTGCAGCGTTTGGGCGCAGGCGTGGCTGCGCCGCCCCGTGGCGCACACCAGCAGGAAGCGTTCGTTCTTGGATAGGCTGGTATCGCTGCGCAGCAGCTGCTGCATGGGCATGAGACGGATGCCCGTGCCGGGCAACGGTTCCTGGGCGACTTCGTCCGGCTCGCGGATATCGATCACGGTGTAGCCCGCCGCCTGCGCCGCCTGCAGCGACTCAAAATCAATCTCCAGCGCGGTACTTGCCAGGGTCGAAGGGTCCGGGATACGGGCGCAGCGCCCCGAGGCACACACGGCGGCGCGCCGCGCCTTCATGCGCGATATCTGCAGCGTCAGCAGATCCATCACCAGCAGTTCGTCCCCGAGCTGCCCCGGCAGACCCAGCAGGATCTTCAACGCCTCGAGCGCCTGCAGGCTGCCGAATACACCGGGCACCGGCCCCAGCACGCCAGCCTCGGCGCAATTGCCGACCAGACCATCGCGCGTGGCTTCCGGCCAGATGCAGCGCAGGCAGGCGCCATGGGCGTCCGGCCGGATCACCTGCAGCTGGCCCTCGTACTGATAGATGCTGGACAGGATGGCGGGCTTGCGCGCGCTCACGCATACATCGTTGATCAGGAACTTGGTGCTGAAGTTGTCGGTGCAATCAATGACCAGATCCCAGGCTGAAATCAGCTCGGCCGCATTGGCTGCGGTCAGCCGCAGGCCGTAGATCTGCACGTCCACATCCGGATTGAGTGCGCGCAGCCGGGCGGCGGCCAGCTGTGCCTTGGGTTGTCCGACGGCGTCAAAACTGTAGAGCGGCTGGCGATGCAGGTTCGAGGCTTCCAGCCTGTCACCGTCGACAATGCCGATGCGGCCGATGCCGGCGCCGGCCAGATAACTGAGCACGGGCACGCCCAGTCCGCCCGCGCCCACGACCAGGACCCGCGCGGCGCGCAGCTTGGTCTGGCCCTCCGCGCCCACCTCCTTCAACGCCTGCTGGCGCGAATAGTCGGCAGCGGGGCGGCCCTTGGCGGCATGGGTGTGCGCATGCTCGTGATCGTGGCCCGCGCCATGAGCATGAGCATGATCGTGAACGACCGCCGCGCAGCGCTCGCAGTTCACCCAGCCGGAGTCGCCGTTGAGGTAATGCTCCTTCTTCCAGATCGGGACGCGATGTTTGACCTCGTCGATGATGTAGCGGCAAGCCAGGAAGGCCTCCTGCCGGTGCCGCGCGCTCACCCCCACCCACACGGCCATCTCGCCCAGCTGCAGATCACCGACGCGGTGTACACAGGCGGCGTGTTCGACGCCAAAGCGCGCCACGGCCTCGGCGATGATGCGCTCGCCTTCCTTGTTCGCCAGCAACTCGAAGGCCTCGTACTCCAGGTGGCGCACCTGCTGGCCTTCGTTGTGGTCGCGTACCCAGCCTTCGAACGAGGCATAGCCGCCGCATGCCGGATCAATGACCCGCTGGCGTTCGACTTCGGTGTCGATGGGTGTCTTGGTGAAGCTGAAGTATTTCATGGTGGCGCGGCAGTCAAGTCAGCCGCCGGCCACGGGCGGAATGAACACCACGGCGTCGCCCTCCATCAGCGGCTGGGACCACTCGCCGAACTCGGCATTGATGGCAACGCGCAGGCTTTCGGCGCCGAGGGAGAACGGATGGCGTCGCTGCAGCTCGGCGTACAGGTCGCGCGGCGTGCGTGCCGCGGTCGCGACCGTCTCTTCGCTGCGCCCGGCCTGCTCGCGCAAAATGGCGTAGTACTGCACTTTGATCTGCATGCAATCCGTTCCTTGCGGCCCGAGCAGTGTGCCGCTGGCCGCGGTGTACTCTTCGGGCGTGTTGATGTTGTCCAGCGCGCGCGGGTCTGGCTGCTCCAGTATCAGGGCATCAGATTGAATCAGGAATTTGCGCGGACAGGTCTTGCCGGCGTTGATGCGTTCCAGAATCGCGGCGGCACTGCGCGGCTCGTAGATGGCGCACAGGGGTTCGGGCAGCCCGTCATGGCTGGACCGGAACGCGGTGGCGCTGCGTGCCGGATTGCGATGCGCGATCAGGTGCGCCACGGTGCCGGCGTCGACGTACGGCAGGTCGCAACCCAGCACCAGCCAGGCCGCGGCCGGCGCCAGGGCCTGGGCGGCGGCAATGCCGGCAATGGGGCCCAGACCCTCATAGGCGTCCACCACCTGTGGGTAGCGCGCGCGCGCGGCATCGGCGCGCTGATCCGCGCGCACCGACACGAAGGCGCGTTCGACGCAGGAAGCCAGCAATTCCATGGCGCGGTCGAGCTGATTTCGGCCCTGGTAGGGCAAGGTGGCCTTGTCGCGCCGCATGCGCGTGCTGTGGCCGCCCGCCAGCACCAAGCCGTAGAGGGGAGGAGCCATGGGGGGATTTTACGGCCGAGAGGCCCGCCGGGTCGAACCGCGGCTGAAATCGTATTTTCCGCCGGTTTTGGCCAGCAGCCGGATGCCGGTGATCTGGATGTCGTGGGACAGGGCTTTACACATGTCGTAGACCGTCAGCGCCGCCACCGCGGCGCCGGTCAAAGCCTCCATTTCGACCCCCGTGCGGCCCTGGACGGAGGCGGTGCAGAGGATACGAATGCCGCCGGGGGCCGCGCCCACCTCCAGTTTGCAGTTGTCCAGGCTCAGGGGATGGCAGAACGGAATCAATTCCGAAGTGCGTTTGGCCGCCATGACGCCGGCGATGATCGCGGTGTCAAAGATCGGACCTTTCTTCGTGCGGTGGCCGCTCTTGCGCAGCGCCAGCAGCACGGCGCGCGGCAGGCGGATGCGCGCCTCGGCGGTGGCAACTCGCCGGGTGATTTCCTTGTCGCCGACATCGACCATGGTCGGTTGATTGCGCGCCGTCAGATGTGTGAGTCCCGATGCCATGTTCAACCGCCGATGTAGTACATCTCAACCTTGGTGTGATCGCCACTGGCGTCGCGCAGATTGGCGCGCAGCTCGCTGTAGCGATCCTCACGTCCGGACCATACCTGACCGATGAGCTGCGCGAGCTCATCGTCCGTGGCGCCGGCCCGCAGCGGATCGCGCAAGGTCGTGCCGTGCGCCGCAAACAGGCAGGTGTACAGGGCGCCGTCGGAGGACAGGCGGGCGCGTGAGCAGTCGCCGCAGAACGCCTGGGTGACCGAGGATATGAAGCCCACTTCGCCGGCGCCGTCCGTGAAACCATAGCGGCGTGCGACTTCGCCGCGATAATTCTGTTCCAGCGGCGCAATGGGCCAGCGCGCATTGATGAGTCCGACCAGTTCCTTGGAGGGTACGACGCGCTGCGCCTCCCACTGGTTGCGGTTACCCACGTCCATGTATTCGATGAAACGGACGATCACGCCGCTGCCACGAAAGCGTTCGACCAGATCGAGCACGGTATGATCGTTGACACCGCGCTGTACCACGGCGTTGACCTTGATGGGTGTAAGGTCGGCGCGCCGCGCCGCCTCGATGCCGGCCAGGACTTCGTTGACGCCGCCGAAGCCACCGCTCATGCGGGCAAAGACCTCAGGATCCAGGCTGTCCAGGCTGACCGTGATGCGGTTGAGTCCTGCGGCTTTCAGTTCCGCCGCATGACGCTCCAGCAGGATGCCATTGGTCGTCAGGGCGACATCCTCGACTCCGGCGATGCTCGTCAGGTCGCCGATGAGGTCGGCGAGATTCGCGCGTAGCAACGGCTCGCCGCCGGTGAGGCGGATCTTGCGCACGCCCTGGGCGACAAACAGTCGCGCCAGCCGCAGGATTTCCTCAAATGACAGGCGCTGCGAGGACTTCAGAAAGCGGTAGCTTTCGTGGAATTGCTCGCGCGGCATGCAGTAGGGGCAACGGAAGTTGCAGCGGTCCATGACCGAAATGCGCAAGTCGCGCAACGGGCGCTGCATCCGGTCACGCGGGCGCAGGGCATTGAGCGGGATGATGACTTCCTGGTTCGCCATGCCGCGATTATTTGGGCGTCATGGTGCGATTACCAGCGGAACAGGCGCGTCACGAAGCCCTTTGGGTAGGTATTGGGTCCAGCCGGGAGCTCCACAAAGCCGTCGGTGCCGGCCAGCGAGGTGAAATCGCCTGAGCCATTGGTGACACGGGGATGGGCCCAATCACGGCCCCAATCATCGACTTCGGTGCGTACCGGCACGAACTGCATGAATTTCGACGCAACGGTCACGGGTGCCGCCAGCGGTATCTTGCGTACCGCGGGATTGGTTTCGCCCATGGCCGCGAGCAACGCCGGTATCACGTAGCGGCTGAGGCACACCAGCGTGGATACGGGATTGCCGGGCAGGGCAAAGACCGCAGGCCCGGATTGCGCGACCCCAAACCACAGGGGCTTGCCGGGACGTTGGGCCACCTTATGGAACACCATGCGTACGCCCAGTTCGGTGAGCAGGCTGGGCACCAGGTCGAAGCGCCCCATGGACACGCCACCGCTGAGGATGAGCACATCGTGCGTGTCCAGATGCTGCTTCAAACGGGCGCGCATTTCGGCGGGCTCATCACGCACATGGTCATCCGCCACACGCTGGAAGCCGTGGCGGCGCAGGGCGGCGATGACCCCATAGACATTGGAGCGGCGGATCTGATGCGGTAGCACGGGCTCGCCGGGTTCGATGAGTTCATTCCCGGTCGATACCACGGCCAGCATGGGCTGCGCGCTGACCCGCACCCGCGCCATGCCCGCACTGGCGGCGATCGCGACTTCCGGCGGGCTCAAACGCGTGCCGGCCTCCAGCAGCAAGGCACCCTGGCGCGAATCCGTGCCGCGCCGGTGCACATTCTCCCAGGCCTCGATGCCCACCCCGTCGTTCAGGCGGGCGATGCCGGAGACGATGGCGAGCTCCTCGACGGGGACCACGGTGTCGCAGCCCACCGGCAGCATGGCCCCGGTCATGGCCTCGATGCAGCCGGTGCGCTGGCCCAAGGTGAGCTGCGCATCGCCCGCCGCCTGAATCGCCTCGATGGTAAAACTGCGCTGGCCCGCGCGCACGGCGCTGCTGTCGAGCGCAATGCCATCCATGGCGACACGATCAAAGGGTGGCTGATCGCGCTCGCCATAGATGTTCTCGCGCAATACTGCGCCGGAACATTGCACCAGTGGCAGCGACTCGATCGGCAGGCAACGCAGATTCTCGCTGATCAGTCGATCCGCCTGCGCCGGGACGATAAGTCCCGGCGCTGTGGAGTCACTCTGCGCGGGTGCCGGTGTGTTCACTGATGGGCGCCAGGCCGTAGGCCGCGACGCGCTCGCCCTAACTCTTGTGCGCGGCGTTGTAGGCCTTGATCTGCTCGTTGAAACGACCGGTCACGGCCGAGGCTTCATCCACGGCGGCATCGTTCTTCTGCGCCAGCACCTTGTCGAGGTCGGCCTTCTGCGCATCCTTCTTGTCCTGCGCGGCCTTGTCCGAGGCGGGGCTGGCGTCAATCTTGGCTGCCGAGGCATCGTGTTCCGACTTCAGGCAGTCCGTGTACTGCTTGATGAGGTCGTTGTAGGCGCGCATGGTCTTCATGCCGGCGATCATCTCTTCCTTGGTCGCCTTGGTGCCATCCGGAATCTTGTCCGGCGCCTTCGGGTAGCTGCAGGCCGCGGATGCCTGGGTTGCGACGACCAGGGCAGCAATCGCCAGCGAGGAGGCCAGCACGGTGGAACGGAACTTCATTGGGAACCCCCCTAAAAATGTAAGAATTTGTGGCACCTGGCACCGAAGTGCCCGGGGTCCCATCTTAAGCGATTTCAGCGCGGACCCGGGCGTCGATGTCCCGAACCGCCGCCCAGGCCGAGTCCATGGCACCTTGCTGCCAGCCGCTCGCGAAACTGACCTGGTCACCGACCATGTAGTGCCGGCCGTGCGCCGCGCGCAGGGTGGCAAAGAACTCGGTTCGGCCCGCGGCGGTCCACAATGGGGCACAGCCTTGCAGGTACCGCATCCGGCGCCAAACCACGCTGATCCCGTTCTCGACATATTCACCGTAGCGGGGGTGCACCTTGGCCGCCTGGGCGATGGCCGCGGCCTGGCGTTGAATCGGTGTCAGCTGCTCGAACCGCTGTGCCGCCTCGCCGCCGAACACATAGGCGCCCAGGACCACGCCCTTGGCCCCGTGGATGCCATGGCTCGGGTACCAGATCTGGGTGATGTCCTGCGTGGTCCAGGACATGCCTCCATAGATCTGCTCACCCTCCCAGAAGCGCTCGCGCATCTGCAGTCCGATCTTGATCAGGTTGCCCGGCTCCAGGCTTTCAAAGGCCTGCGCATAGGCCGGATCGAAGTTATGGGTGACCCCCTGCATGAGGTGCGCCGGTATGCTGTTGAGGCAGAAATCCCCGCTCTCGCGCCGCAATCCGTCGGGCCCCTGGTAGGCGACCTCGACTTGATTCTCGCGCAGCGTGATCGAGCGCACCAGGCAGCCGGTACGCACCGGAGCGAGGTGCCGCTGGAAACCGCGCACCAGATTGTCCATGCCACCCACCGGTGTGAGCATGGTCGGCGCCTGATCCGGGGCCTCCTCGATGTTGATCAGCTGCGTCCACAGTTGCATACGCATCAATTCAGGCAGACCGTGGGCCTCGCGCAGGGCGAGCGGCAGTGTCGTATCGGCCCGCAGCACGGCCCGCAGCTGCGGGTCGTAGCGGTTATCCGCGTTGAGTCCCCCGAAAATGCGCAGGAACTCGAGCACGTTCTCGGCCTCGGACTCCTCGACGGGCAGATCCAGGCGCCCCGAGTGAAAGGCCTTCGCCGTGAGTTCCGCCAGGAACCCGCGGGTATCGGCTATGCATTCGCGAATACGAACCGGGCGCCCCTGGGCCAGCGCCTCATCCTGGACCCAGGCATTGCGGTTCTGGTTGACGAAGGGTTCCAGGGCAACGCCAAAATCGCGGCAATAGCCCAGCACCGAGGAATGCAGCGCGGAGATGCGCGCCGGACCGGCGTTCAGGTACAGGTCCGGATGAGCATCGAAGCGACACACCTGCGGCTGATCGATCTCATCGACCACATCGCCGTGGCGCAGGGTCAGATTGCGTCCGCCCACACGTTGCGCGGCCTCGAGAATCAGGCATTCATAGCCCTTGCGACTGAGCTCGTACGCAGCGGTGAGGCCGGCAATGCCGGCGCCCAGGATGAGCACCCGACGCCGCCGTGATCCCAGGGCCACGATATCCGGCAGCGATTCGGCGGCCCCCGCCGGCGCCAGACCCATGCCCATTGCCGCCTGATAGGCCGCGGCGGAGCCCGCCGTGAGACCGATCAGATTCAGCAGGCGTCGTCGGGTTAGCGGGGCGGCCAAGCACAGTTCCCAATCCGGTTTGGAATTCGGTAGCCTATGCGACTACCGGCATTCGTCCGGATGCTAAGCGCCCGTAGCTCAGTTGGATAGAGCATCAGGCTTCGAACCTGAGGGTCGGGAGTTCGAATCTCTCCGGGCGCGCCATTTCCCGAATTGTCTATTCCTGTGACGTGATGCCGGACAGAGCGGCCGCATGCAGGTGATATGGTTTCTCCCATGGGCGAAGCTTCTGCGGCAGTGTAATGCCACGGCACATTCTGTTAGTTGGCGATGATGCGCGGCGGCTGCAAGATCCGCTGCCATTGCCAGGTACCGAGCAGTGGATCGTCACCCTGGCCGCCACCGGCTCGCAGGCGCTTCTGGAACTCGAACGTCGGCCGCAGGATGTCGTGATTGCCGATGTCGATGCCTGTGCCGCGGACGCCGCGCCATTGCTGGGCGCCATCAGTGAACGCTGGCCGAGCACTTCAAGGATCGCACTTTGCGGCAGTCTCGAGAGCTCCAGTCGGGCCTACCAGCTGCCGTTTCCCGCGGCTCACCAATATATTTACCGCGAGTCGGCGGCGGGCGAGTTCCACGAGGCAGTCGCACGCTGTCTGCGGCTGCAGGATCTGCTGTCCCAGCCCGGGCTGCGTTCGGTTATCGCCAGTGTCCATCGGCTGCCACCGCGGCCGCGAACGTTTGCCCGGCTGCAGGTGATGATGAGCCACAAGAACGTCACACCGAAGAAAATATGCGCCGTCATCGAGGCCGACGCGGCGATCACGGCGAAGCTGCTGCAGCTGGCCAACTGCGCGATGTTCCATGAACGCGACCGCATCAGGAGCATAGAACAGGCACTGACGCGCCTCGGGTTCCTGGCGGTGCGCAACCTGGTGATGTGCGCGGAGGTGCTTACCGGATGGCAGCGCGCCACCCGCAGCGCACTCGATCTGGATTCCATGCAGGCACATGTGCAGCGGGTGGCACGGGTCACGGCCGCCCTGACGGCCGGCAGCCCCTGCAGCGACGAGGCCGTGCTGGCGGCGTTTCTGCACGACATCGGCTACTGGGTGCTGGTCCAGGAGCGGCCGGCGCAACTTGATCAGGCCGCGGCGTTGGCGGTGAGCCGGGACATACCGATGCAGGAGGCCGAACGGTGCGTATTGGGCACATCACACGCCGAGATCGGGGCCTACCTGCTCGGCCTGTGGGGCATGTCCAATACCCTGGTCGAGGCGATTGCGCACCACCATACCCCCGAACTGGTCGGTGTCACGCGTTTTAATACATTGTCAGCGCTGGCACTGGCCCTGGCGCTTTCAGGGACCGACGATAGCGATGCCTTCAGCATTCCGCCCCGTCGCAACGGCGTCGTCGGCCAGGCGTTCTTCGAGCAGCTCGAAGGCATTCCATTTGACTGGGTCGACGCCGAGAGACTCGCGATGACCTGCCTCGCCGAAGTGGATTCCTAGTTCGCCAGGGTGAAGCGGATTCTATAGGCAAAGCAGGAATTCACCGGTTGGCCGTCCTCGAGGGTGGGCCGATAGTGTCCGGAACCTGCCTTGGCGAGGTTCAGGGCGCCATCGTCGATGCGGCGGCTCCCGGAAGACGCCGCAATGGTCGGATCCGCGCTCAGACGGCCCTGAGTATCCACGCACACCCGAACCATGGCAGCGCCAGTCTCTGCAATGCGTCGCGAAGTTGCAGGGTAATAGTCATCAGTATTCGGGAATCCCTTGCCAGGTCCGCCCGCGGTTCGCTGTGGCGGCTGCGGCGGCAGCTGTCCTGTGCTGTCCGTGGAGTCCCGTGGCCCCGGATCGGGCAGCACGGGTGCGTCCGGTCCGATCTCAATCTTTGCCAGCGGCGGTGGATCCAACGGCCCGACGAGGATTGGCCTGAGATGGAAATCCGTTCGTGGCGGTGCAGGCAGCGGATGCTGTGGCGTGAGCTGCGGGTCAACAAAGGCCTGCGTAATGTTGGGAATGGAGGCGACGACGTGCTGCGCGAGCCCTGAAATAAAAACGTAGATGATCAGGACGTGGACCGCTGCAATCGCAATGAATGCGAGGGTGCGGCGCGACAGCAACGGCAGCTCATAGCGCCAACCACCCAACAGGGATTTGGGCGCGGCCGCTGCGCCCGAGGCCGCAAGTTGCGGCACGCGAAAGTCATGCCTAATGACGCCGATGGCCCAGCAGCAACCCAGTGCAAGACGCAGGCGCGATAGCGCTCCGGTTCGCGAGCCAAGATCTGCCAGCCACTCCTCTTCGAGGCGCGGTGCCAGCGGCGCCGGTGCGCGCTGCGCGGCACGCAGAATGAGTCGATGCGCCAGGTCGGTCTTGTCGTTGCGTGAGTTCATGCGGTAACTCCTCGACCAAAGCTTGCGAAAACCTCACTCGCCCGGGCCAGGCCGCTTGGCGTAAGCCGATACAGTCGGCGGCGCGGTCGCCCGACATGGGCCGGGTCCACGGCCTCCCAGCGGCTGACAAACCATCCGGCCGCTTCCAGTCGCAGCAGTATTGGGTACAAAGTGCCCGACGCCAGTTGGCCACGCTTCTGCACATCAGCGCCGGCAAGCTCGTCCGCCGGGTTTTCAAGGAACGCCTCGAGCACCCGCAGCGTCTGCAGCGACATCCGGACGGCTTTGTCTTTCTGACCCATGATCGTAAGTCTACATAGGGGTCTTTCCCGATGCAACACCAATTTTCTGTGACGCGGTTCCGCGCCCGGCAGTCATCCGCTCCTGCCCCCTGACCGTTGTGTCAGATCATTAGCGAAAGCCTGAGGTGAGCGCCGTTGAAACTTCCACCGCTGGGGCAGCTTGGCTGTCTGTTGATCCTGGCCGGCGCACTGTGCCCCCATCCCGTTTGGGCGGACCCGGTATCGGCCGTACAGTTGCTCCGTGTCAGTGGCTGCGGCGGGCTCGTACCCGCGATTCAGCCCCTGCAACTCAGCCGGCAACTGGATAAGGCGGCGGCGCTGTGGGCCGCAGGCGGATCGCCACTCACTGCGGCGGCGCAAACGGGCTATCGGGCGCGCCAGGCCGCGGGTCTTCGCGTCCGCGGCTCCGACGAGTCGGTGCTGCAGGCATTGCGCAGGACTGGCTGCCGCGAGTTCGCCGATGAAGCGCTGCGCGACATCGGCGTCTACCGCAGCGGCGCGGATACCTGGCTGGTGGTCGCTTCACGCGCGGTGGAAAGCATTCACCCCGCGCGCTCCGAACCGGCGCCGAGTGTTCTGCAGAATTCGTCATCAGCAACACGTGTATTGCAGCTCGTCAATGAAGTGCGTGCACGGGGGACTCGCTGCGGTGACCAGTCATTTGGTCCGGCGCCGGCGCTGCGCGAATCGTCCACCCTGGACAGCGTCGCGTACCAACACGCCGCGGATATGGCGCGGCACGATTACTTCGAACACGTCGATCTGGGTGGGCATTCGCCTGCGGATCGGGTGCGTGCCATCGGTTACCGGGAAAGACTCGTTGGCGAGAATATTGCCTACGGTCCAACCTCGGCCGAAGAAGTCGTGTCTGGGTGGCTGCACAGCGCCGGGCACTGCGCGAACATCATGGACGCGAGGTTCGCGGAGATGGGGCTCGCCTTGGCATCGGGCCAGGGCGCGCGCCACGGCCTGTACTGGGATGAGGTGCTGACAGAACCTGCGAAATAACGGCACTCAGAGCGAATATTTCAGGCGCACCTCGCCCGCGCCCTGTGACCCATGAGCCGGCCGGGGCTGATCGCTTGAGTAGCGCGCTTCGATATCGACGGTGAAATGATCCAGCAGCGGAAAGCTGGCACGAACTTGGCCGATGCTGATGGGCACCGGGGCCGAGCTCACGAAATTCAAGGGTGGGCCATTGTAAAGTTGGCCCCCAACGGGCACGGCGACATTGATGTCTGCGTGATGGTAGCTGAGGGTCCAGGTGATGTTATGTGCTGCGAGCCAGCTGGCCTGCAGTGTAATCAGTTTGGAGTCATCATCGAGGCTGAAGCCCAGCGCGCGATCGTAGTTGCGCATGCCGCCCGGGTACTTGTAATCGTTGTAGGAGAATCCGTAGAAGTAGTCGCCGAAGCCGAAGATCTGTTGCGTAGTGATGCTGTCGGTGAATTCCGCCGTGATGCGCACGCGCGTCGCGCCCACCGGCACCCAGCCGGTGAGTCCGAATAGATGGCTGGTTCCGGAGTGATAGAACGGGTTGGAGTCCTCGTTCATCACCTGCAAGTAGGCCGACAGATCGACTGCACCCAGAGCATGGGAATACTTGATGTCAATGTCGCCTTGATCGTTGGTCTTGCTGGGATTCGTGGTGCTGTTGCTGAGGTTGAAGTAATTGGCGGGGTTGCAGGGGTGGCCGCGACCGCATGACTCGTCCATGCGCTCCAGCCCGATATCAAGGCCCGGCGCGGGGTTGAAGTTGAAGCGCAGCCCATCAATCAGCGTGTGGCTCGGAATCATGTCGCCATCCAGCACCCCGACGAAGAACTCGGCCTGCCAGGGGCCCATCCACGACAGCCACTTGGAATCGGAGGCCTTCGTACCGATGCGCGAGAAGCCGATCTGGGGAATCGGGTGCGCGTTGTTCGACATTGAGAGGGCCGAAATCCAGCCCGGTCCCCACCAGTGCGTCATGTAGCCGGCGTACACGGCGGTGTTGCCGATCTGCTTGGCGATGTAGGTGCCATCCAGCAGCACGGTCTGCGAGTCGAAATGATCATGCGACTGCAGGCCGGCAGACAGCTGAATGAAGGTGGATTCACCGTTCCAGGCCAGCGTGCCTTGCGTTTGCGCGTTCTCACGGCCCAGCGCATCGAAGCCGCGCACTACTTCGGGGGCATTGGTCGCGTCGACATAGGCAGAGAAGGTTGTAATGTCCTGGGCCATCTGGCCCGCGGCCTGGTGCCGGATGCGCTCGGCCGCGTCCACGACCCAGCTGGGCTGGCCGGCCAGCGCGCCGTCGACGGACAGGCGGTCCAGGATGCGGGACCAGGGCAGCGGCCATTCGGTGGTGAGATTGTCGATGACGCCGGCCATGGCGAGCGTCTCGACATCCGAACGCAGCTGGACATCACCGACTTCAGCCCAGGGCGCGGCCCAGGCACTCGTCAGGCCAACCAGTAGAGCCAAGGCAAATACGGTCCGGATCGCAGCCCGCACGACGTGATGAATGACAGTCATAAGCAGTTACTT